>SMYQ01000048.1 GCA_007050885.1 Candidatus Bathyarchaeota archaeon | reverse complement strand
TATGGAACTAAGTGATGATCCGCTAAACTCAGAATCAATAAGGAAGATTGCTGGCGAGATGGAGATGACAACATTCTTCGGAAAATACAAAGTTGATCCAGTAACAGGTTGGCAGACAGGTCATAAAATGGGTGTTGTTCAATGGCAGAATGGCGACAAAACCGTTGTATGGCCTATGGAAGCCGGTGCACAAGAACTCTGGTACCCTCTAAAGAATTGGTCGGAAAGATAAGGATATCACCAAAAGATTCTTTAAGTTTAAAGTATGCAGGTGTGAGCTATGTCACTAGAGCTGTTTGCACAGACGATCATTAACGGCCTCTTCATAGGTTTCCTATTCGGATTAGCCGGAATGGGTTTAACAATAATCTTCGGTGTAATGCGAATAATAAATTTCGCCACCGGGGCAATGATCATGCTAGGAGCCTATGTGGCCTATTGGACCTACACCTATTGGCCATATAGTGCGATTCCAGGAATAATCGTAAGCGTTGGAGTAGGTTTTCTTTTTGGAATATTGGTATACCAAGTCTTAGTACGCAGATTAATCGGTAAACCATTGCTTACTACTCTACTGGTATTATTTGGACTGGCAAGTATTCTTGAAAATTCTATGTTGAATCTTTGGTCCCCTAATCCACGTTCAATACCAGTAGACTTTCCCACCGTTAGTTGGGGATTGATCTCAATAAGTACAAGTAGAGTCTTTGTCTCAGTAATGGCAATTGTAGCGACAATTATAACTCTGGCTGTTTTCAAATATACCACCTTTGGAAGGACTATCCGGGCTGTAATACAAGATAAGATCGCTGCGACTTTGATGGGAGTCGATGTCAACAGAGTATATACTCTTGGATTTTCTCTTGGGGTTACCTTAACATTTTTAGCAGGAGCATTGCTTGCTATGGTGTATCCTTTCGAGCCGTTTGGAGGACTCCCATACGCTTTGATGGCATTCGTTGTTGTCGTGCTTGGAACTTTAGGAAATCCTATAGGTTGCTTGTTTGCAGGACTGATCATTGGAACAGTGCATAGCTTTGTAGGAAGTTACTGGACTCTGAATATGAGTCCTGCCGTAGCATATCTGATAATGATTATCACATTTCTAATTAGACCTCAAGGTTTGATGGGGAAGAAGGAATAAGCCATGGCAATTCAAGCATTAAGAACAGGACTTACAGGAATAAATAGCCTGACAATCAGTCTCGGATTTCTTACAGTAATTGGTATACTCGGCCTTACTGCTGATACGGCTACAACAGGATATCTACATGCAATGGTTGAACTAATGATTCTCGCTTATAGCCTCAATCTTTTCACAGGTTTATCAGGATATGCTAATTTCGGGCACGTCGTCTTTTACGGATTGGGTGCATACACAGTTTCCGTTGTTGCAGTAAGTTTAGCATCAATGGGTTTTGCTCTTCCCACATTCATGTTAATTATTTTTGCAGGAATTTTTGCCGCAGCGTTTGCTCTTGTTATTGGCTATCCTATTTTGAAGTTAAGAGGCGATTACTTTGCGATAGCAACATTAGGAATAAATGAAGCTGTGCGTGTGACCATATGTAACACGAAAGAATTAGGAGAAGGAAGAGGAATATATATTCTTGGACTGGTTCCAACTTATGATATTAAAGCATTATATCTCCAGCTTTTGATTATTGCTTTCGCAGTGGTGATAACTTCCTACATTGTTTTGAAAACAAGACTAGGCTATGGATTGCGAGCTATAAAGGATGATGAAGATGTGGCAGAGATGATGGGAGTCAACACTGCGAGATACAAACGATTGGCGTATGCTCTTGGAGCTTTCTTTGCCGGCCTAGCAGGAGGAGTAGTGACTTTGCAGTTTGCTTGTTCATTCCCAGAATACTTCTTCATAGGGAGATCTGTCGATATGTTCGTTGCAATAGTTTTAGGAGGTACTGGAACAGTTATAGGTCCAATGATAGGGGCTACATTATATTGGATGGTAAAAGATCATTTGCTGATAAGTTTCCCATACTTCCACCTCATAATATTCGGAACAATTCTGATAATCTTGGTTCTATTCTTCCCAAGAGGAATAGTCGGATTGCTGAATAGATTTCTGAAAAAGAAGGGAAGGGTGCTTGAATAGTTGAGTCAAGAAAATATAATGACTATTAACAATGTTACAAAGAAATTTGGAGGTCTCCGAGCGCTCAATAAAGTAAATGTTGAAGTCAAGAAAGGTGAGATATTAGGTCTCATCGGTCCCAACGGTTCAGGAAAGACAACCCTGTTTAACGTTATATCAGGTTTCTATCCAGCTACTGAAGGTACTATTGAATTTAAAGGAGAAAATATTACAAATCTCTCACCACACAAGATCGCTCGAAAAGGTATTGGTAGAACTTTCCAAATAGTCCGACCATTCGGTGAAATGACTGTACTTGATAATGTTCTAGTAAGTGGACTTTTCAGTGGAAAAATGGGAAGAGAACAGTGTCGCCAGATTCTGAAAACAACCAGACTTATTGAAAGGGAGGATGATCTGGCAGAAATGCTAAACTTAGCCGAAAAGAGGAGACTTGAAATTGCCCGTGCCCTGGCTCTAAGTCCGGAAATGCTTCTTTTAGACGAATCAATGGCAGGCCTAACACATACAGAAGTAGATGAAGCCTTAAAGATGATCAGTGGGATCAGAAGCGAATATAATTTGACAATAATTCTTGTTGAACACGTGATGAGGGCTATAATGGCCGTTTCAGAAAGGATTGTAGTATTGAGTGAGGGCAAGAAACTAGCTGAAGGTTCTCCAAAAGAAGTTTCAGAAAATGAAGAGGTATTAACTGCTTATCTAGGGAGAAGAGCGTGAATTAGATGGCATTACTTGAAGTTAAAGATCTGAATACAGGATATGGGCCGATTCAGGCACTATGGTCTGTCTCACTTAATGTCGAAAATAAAGGGATCACAACACTGCTTGGAGCCAATGGAGCTGGAAAATCAACGTTTCTTAGCTGCATTGTAGGTCTTCAAAAGTTATGGTCTGGAGACATAATATTCGATAATAAGAGTATAACAAAGATCAAAGCAAACAAGAGAACCGATCAAGGAATATCCTTGGTTCCTGAAGGCAGACGTATCTTCTTTGACATGTCAGTGAAAGAGAATCTTATAATGGGTGCTTTTGCGCCAAACGCCAGAGAAAAAATGAGTGAGTCATTTGAAGAGGTTTATGCGATGTTTCCGGTTCTTAAAGAGCGTACTGGGCAGAGGGCAGGTACCTTAAGCGGCGGAGAGCAACAAATGCTGGCTATCGCCAGAGCACTAATGGCAAGACCTAAACTCTTAATGTTGGATGAAGTATCAACAGGACTTAGTCCTGTTCTCACAACCATGGTTATGGATACTTTGGCTAAAATAGGTGACACTCTGCCAATCCTTGTTGTAGAGCAAGCAGTAGAAAAAGCATTAGAAATTTCACATACGGCGTATGTCTTAGAAAATGGAAAAATCGTAATGCAAGGCAAAAGTGATGAACTAAGACAGGACGAAAATCTTAGAAAGGCCTACATGGGAATCTGAGAAATCAAAAACGTCCCACATATTATTTCTATTTTTTTGATAAAAGTCAGTATCTATAATAATAAAAAAAAGGGAAAATTTTTAGATCTGTTCAAAGTCGAGTTTTGTTGGTATCTCTGTTTCGTCATCGTATTTTCGGACTATGTTTAGACCCTTGATCTCAAGGATCGTTAGATCCATTGTAGCAAGTATTCGGTTCTGTCCTTTTTCTACTCCAAAATCGCCGCCGAGCATATAATCTGGTTTTGCCTTCCCCTCTTCAACCGTTGTTTGGTTGAAAAGTCCGTGGAAATGTATCTTTCTTGATCCATCTTCACCTTTTGTGACGATTCCCATTCCGCCACAGAACTCGATTGGTCCAGCAAGTTTGTATGGTTCCCCGTATCCAGATCCCAATTTCAGTTTATCATTAGGAATAAGAAATTTGAATACGGCTTGTCGTAGACTTCCAATACATTGGCATATGACGCCATTTTCGATTTTGTAGTCATCACAGATCTTGCTTATTCCTTCGTATAGGTCAGTTCCTGGTAATATTCGACCTACTATTATTCTTCCTAATTGTGCCTCTCCGGCTGCATAGCGAACTTCTTCACTCATTACATTCACCTTATAGTTGCTATAGAACCTGCAATCTGCCTTTTAAATTATTTATCTCCAGAAATTTTACGATAGAAGATGCAAATTTAAGCATGTTATCTTATTCTGTGTTCTACCTTGGATTGATCTATCCAGTAAACAAAAAAAATATGTGCCGAAAGGTTGTGGCGCCGCCGGAAGGATTCGAACCTTCGACCAACGGGTTGCCGCATTTTAAGAAAGAATTTAACAGCTTCAGCCTCAACTTTCTATCAAGTTGAGTCCGCTGCTCTACCACTGAGCTTACGCCTACGAATATCTTCGTAAACGGCGGCACATATTTTCGGCGGCTTTCTAGCATCAAAATTTAGGTGATATATTAAAGGTATTTGGTTTGTTGAATGAATACGTTTTTAATTAAACTTCTAAGCACTTTAAAGAGAAGAAATGTTTTATAATCTTTCAAGATTCTTGGATAAACCTGTGGGCCCGTAGCTCAGTCTGGTCTGGCATCAGAAGATGCTCCACAGAAAGAGCGGCAGAACATCTTGTCGAAGCTCATAAGAATCTGAGTGACCTGATGGTCATGGGTTCAAATCCCACCGGGCCCACCAAATGACAAAAGAGTAATCACAAGTATGTTTCCGGTAAGTTGTTGGTCGCTTATCCTCAAACTTAGATGGTAGATAGAAAGTGTTGATGTTATCGCGTAGATGGATTATCTTTCTTACAGCATCGATGCTTTACTTTGTAGGCTATTTTCATAGAGTTTCGATTACAGTAATCGTTGAAGATTTAATGAAAGAATTCTCTGCAAGTGCAACGTCTCTAGGAATTTTCTCATCTTTTTATTTTTATCCATATGCTTTAATGCAGATTCCTGCTGGTTTATTGATCGATAAATTAGGATCTAGAAAAACTCTAACAATATTCTGTTTAGTGACTTCGATCGGTACTTTGATATTTTCTCTTTCTCCAAGCTTATCTTATGCGGCTTTCAGTCGATTAATAATAGGATTTGGCGTTTCCGTAGCTTTTCTTAGTACTGCGAAACTTATAGCATCTTGGTTCAATGCTCGGAGTTTTGCGAGTCTTATTGGAATTCTAGTTGCAATGGGTAATGTTGGAGCTCTTTTAGCTTCAGCCCCCCTTGCTTTAATGGTCATAGGGTTAGGGTGGAGGTTATCTTTCTTCTCAATAGCAATTGCAACTTTTGCACTTACGGGTCTCATTTGGCTTGTTGTTATAGATACTCCTATGACGAATGAAAATAATCTAAATGAACTCAATTCGGTTTCATCATATGAAGATCGGAAAGACAGGAATGTATTTTCAGGAGTATTGCAGTCAATTAAGACAAGAGACTTCTGGCTAGTTGCTTTTCCTCCTCTTTTCTTTTTCGGGTCATTTATCAGTTTGCAAGGTCTATGGGGTGTACAATTTGTTATGCAAATATTTGCTCTGACCAAAGTTGAAGCAAGCATCGTTGTCATGATGATGTCTATTGGTTTCTCTATTGGAGCACTATTCTGGGGAATAGTATCAGATAGATTAGCTGTATCAAGGAAGAGTGTCTATCTATTTGGTTTAACTCTCTATGTTTCCGCATGGTTATGCTTGACACTATTTAGATATGTTCCAATTGGTACATGGGTGCATGCCTTGTTTTTCTTTTTAGGATTTTTCTTTGGCGTAATTCCGATCAGTGTTGCAATGATAAAATCACTCTTCCCCTTGAAGATAATGGGTACGGCAACAGGTGCTGCAAATGCCTTGCCATTCGTAGGAGGTGCGTTGTACCAACTGTTAATTGGTTATATTCTTGATGTATTTGGATTGGAGAGGATGGAGGAAGGAGTAAGGATATACTCTTCGGCATCTTATGAGCTCGGATTCATGGTTTGTTTATTGTCATTAATCTTTGCAACTGGGATGGCTTTTTTCATTAAAAGCAAAAAGACACAGATATAGTTGAGTCATCATTTTCTTAATTATCTGAGATAGAGTTCTCACTAAGTATACCTGAAAAACAAATCTAAATTTATATTCTGGTTATGTATGGCTTATTCTGACCTGTTGAGGTTAACTTCATGCCTACAGAAATTACTGATGAAGACGCATTTATGAAAATGTCAGAATCAGCTATCGAATGTCGTGTGAGAAGGTCAGGTGAATCTGTAAAACTGAAACTAAGGACGCCAAAAAAGCTCTATACAATGAAAGTATTTGGGGCTAGAGCCGAAGAAATTATAAAAGGATTGGCTTGTGAGGTAGTAGAAGTCTAGTAAGAATGACTACCCTCCATGGGCAGTTGGTATCAGCGTTAGGGTATCCCCATCGAATAGATCTGTGTTAAGACCTTTCAGAAGACCTATTTCAACTTCATTTATCAATATTATCATGTTAGGCCTAGAATTTTCAATAATATTTTCACTTAAGATCAATTTCATTCGACTTGAATTTGCAGTTAACTTCTCCAATAATTCGCCAACATTTATTGGTTCGGAAGCTTCGATTTCTTGTTGCTCTTTACCTGCAGCCCATTTCATTGTGCCCAGGAGTTTTATCTTGATTTTACTCAATATAGTGCCCTACTTTGTAACTTCTTGAATGAATTATGCGGTTATATACGTGCTATTACTTGTTTTAATTATGGAGCACATGCTAATTAGATTTCTCTACATGAAATTAGAAAAGAAAAATGGGGAAATTTTCTGGAGGTTAGCGAGCTTTATCCTATTTGCTCTGTGATGATCTCCAGTTGTATTTTATGAACTATGTTTTAAGAATTCATGGGCAGTCGGTAGTTTAACTGCCTTTAGAGAGAATGATTTCCATTGTCGAGACTGATCTCGTACCGCCCTCTTGCATGGTTATTTCTTCGGTGCCTATATTTACCTTCTCGACTTTTAGTTTCTCCATGAATCTTCGTCGCGTTATCTCTGCGACATCGACAGCGGTTGTAATGGCTTGCCCTCGAGCTTTGAGAGTGATTTCCTTTGTATCTCCGCTCCCAAAGAGAGTAATTACAGCCAAAACATAGTTCATAGTTGGTTTTCTTCCTATGAATACTGTATTAGGTTCCTTTGACATTCTATTGTGTTCCTCCTTCACTGAATTTTTGGTAAAAACCCTATGATTTGTGATCGATATTTAAACACTTTTACAAATATGCATACTCTTTAACGGGCACGTGAGCCTTTTTCCTCTTCTGGAGGAGCTACAGCGGCTGGGGCCATCATATGCTGTTTCCGATGTTCCTCAACACGTTTAAGCCCTGTCAAGTACCCAGCAATCTTGTTTCGCATTCGTTTAGTTCTTGTGTCAAGATATTGGTCAACTATTTGTTTATTTTTCTCGAAGTCTGTTGCTATCTCATCGTTGTGTAGCTGCATGAGTTCTTCTGCAGTCTTCTTAATGACGTATGATCTAACTTTACCCAATTATTCCCATCCAGTCCAATTCGATATTCGCATAAGAACACATATCAATGCTAAAAACATTTAGGGCCTCTATAATTCTAAGAATTTCGGGGTTTTCTGTTTTTCTAGTCATAGTTGAACGCTAGATTTCAAGTCCACAGAAGAGCTACGTCGGTTCTTAGAAAATTCTTAAATATTAAGCGAATTCTTGAAAATTAATAGTGAACTCTGTTGACAGAAAGTGAACTTTCTACAGCCGCCATACATAGGCTCATAGAAAAAGCTGGCGCAGCAAGAGTTGGTGATGGAGCCGTAGAAGCATTGAGAGAAATTTTAGAAAACATTGCCATACAAGTAAGCAAAGATGCAATTGATTTCGCTACTCATGCACGGAGAAGAACAGTAAGAGGCGAGGATATTAAGCTCGCAGCAAAAAGATTTCACCAAAGCTAAACTAGTTAGGTAGATCCCACTAGGTGAAAACTAAGCAAATTATCCTTGACGCAAATATTTTCTAAGACTCGCCATTGTTAATTGCTGTGCTCCGGTAGTATAGTCCGGTCAAGCTAGCCGAAAGTATGACGGCCTCTCGAGCCGCCGACGCGGGTTCAAAAGCGGTTATTAACACTGCTGAAAATCCCGCCCGGAGCACCAAGAACAATTGAGGGGATTAGATTAAGAAAATTAATAGTAATGACTGGTACGCCAGGTGTAGGAAAATCTACGATTTCAAAAATTGTCGCCCAGAGACTCCCAGGAATCCATATAGACTGTGGAAGAGTCGCGCTTAATGGAGGAACAACAATAGAATATGACGAAAAAAGCAAAACTCATACGATCGACGAAAAAAAGCTATCCAGAAAACTGAAAGAAATCATTGCTAAAAATAATTCTCATATCATATTGGAAGGCCATTTTATACCAAGAATCTCTGGATTCAAACCGGACCACGTCTTTGTTCTAAGATGTCATCCAAGAAAAATAATGGATAGACTAGAAGAAAAAAACTATTCAAAAAGAAAGGTAGCTGAGAATATTGCTACAGAAATACTGGATTCCTGTTTAAAAGATGCAATAAAATTGTTTGGTCGAACTAAAATTTTTGAGATAGATAACTCAAAGGATAGGCCAAATTTCATGGCGTCCATGATTTTAAGCATGTTAGAGGGTAAGATTCGGCATAAATCTAAACATATAGACTGGATTTCAAAACTGGAAAAAGAAGGAAGTCTACAAGAAATCCTGAAATATATAGAGAAATGATTACCTCAACTTATTATCATAGAATCAGATATAAGGAAATCTTCTTTGAAACCTATACAAAAAAGATGTGCGATAATTCAATGTCCAAAGTGTGAGTATCTTCAACTAGTCTATTTAGGCACTAAATCGCATCGATGTGCTTTCTGTGAAAGGAATATCCTGATTAAAAGCTCTAGAGTTAAGATATTGCATATCTCAAAATCTCCACGTGACGCATCAATGGTTCTAATGAAGCTCAAACAAGAAAGATCTCGGCGAAAGTAGATTATGAGTTTGCCTGATCTCATGGTAAAGTGATAAAAGGAAGAGAACTGTATTGAAATGTCGGTTGTACTCATATGTCATCGGTTGCAGAAAGAAGATTTAGAGAAGAACTTTCTCTATTTATCCAAAAACCAGTCACTGTTCATACAACGCTAGAAAAGACGTATACGGGTACTTTACAGGGTATAGATACCGAAACTCTCAATATATGTTTAGCCAATGCGAAAGATGAATCAGGGAAAGAAATTGGTAGGCTGTTTATAAATGGGCGGACAGTGATTGAAATCTTCGGAATCGAAATGCCTTTTGATCTCCGTGGTTTTGCCACAAGGCTTGAGAGAGTTTTCCCAAAAATGGTGAAAGTTATTGATGAAGCGGGAGTAATAGTTGTAATGGATAAAATACGTGTCACAGAGAAAGGATTAATCGAAGGAAGAGGGCCTGCAGCAGAGCGCGTTCAGAAGGTATATGAAGAATTCAATCGTGAGAGAGAAAAGTCTAATTAAATTACTACCTAATTTTTTTACCTGTACACGAAATATAAATTGATGTTTTCATTTTTTTAATATCATAATCGGGAATTGAGATTCATATTCAGAAATTAACATTAAAAATTTAACGGTTACAATTTTTTAATATCATTAAATTTTTAACCCTTTTTCAAATCTGATTGATTTTATTTAAATCAAATAGGTTCAATAGAACTTCACAAACATGTCATAGTAGGCCCGAAAGATGAGACATGAATCGCTTTTCAAAAAAGATCGTGTGTTTGAAATAAGAGAAAAAGATCTTCTTGGCAGAGTAGGAAAACTTCATACTAAGAACGGTATTTTGGAGACTCCTTATCTATTTCCCGTTGTTCATCCAATACACCACATAGTATTGCCCAAAGAAATTCGAGAAATTGGATTTCAAGCAATAATGACAAATGCTTTCTTATCAAGGAAAGCTTTCGGTCCCAACCCAGGAAAAAAAATTCACGAACTTCTAGATTTCAAAGGAATAGTCGCAACTGATAGTGGAGCTTATCAGATATTAATTTATGGCGGAATAGAAACGACACAGACCGAAATTATAAGATTTCAAGAACAAATACATTCCGACATAGCAGTCATTCTAGATGTGCCAACAGGGCTAACTAATGACCGAGAATATGCAGCGAAGACGGTGAAATTGACTTTACAAAGAGCTGATCAAGCTATGGAAAGTATTCTAGAGCATGATATTCTATGGGTTGGACCAATACAAGGCGGTCTAAGTTTAGACTTGGTCACAGAATCTTCGAAACATATGGATAAAAAAAATTTCCCAATTCTAGCATTGGGAAGTCCGACACAAATTATGGAACAATACATGTATCGTCAACTAGTTAATATGATTTTAACATGTAAAACATGGATAAAGCCGAGCACACCCCTTCATCTCTTTGGAGGAGGTCACCCTTCTATGTTTGCACTTGCTGTTTCTCTAGGATGTGATCTTTTTGATTCTGCTTCTTACGCGATATTCGCTAGAAATGATAGATATCTGACTCCGAATGGAACAATCAGGTTTGAAGATCTCGAGTATCTACCTTGCTCGTGTAGTATATGTAGTAAATTAGATGTGAGGGATATCCGAGATTTTCCTAAAGAAAAAAGAGTTAGAGCTCTAGCGATTCATAATCTCAATATCTGTTTAGAAGAGTTGCGAAAGATCAAGCAGAGTATACATGAAGGAAGACTTTGGGAACTAGTTATGCAAAGGGCAAGAGCCCATCCTAGACTCTTTGAATCGATCTATGAACTGAGAAAATATCGTAGCCTTTTAGAAAGCAATTCACCTATCTCCAAGAAGAAAGGCATCTTTTTCTTCGATCACTTAGACTACCTTAGACCTGAAATTTATCGATTTAGAAAACGTTTGATAGAAAATTTTTCTCTACCAGCTAAATTTAGAATTATAATACTTATGCCGCCTCCTTTCACCAAACCCTATGAAATGGATAAAAATCTAAAGAAAATAAAAGACATAATTAAAGAACGGAAAGACGTGCATATTTGCTTCTTTGATATGCCTTATGGGCCAATCCCAATAGAGTTAAGCGATGTATATCCAATCACACAAACAGAGACTACCAATACCGATAATTTGCTTGTTAGATTGGATGCAGAAGAATCATTAATGCAGTATATGAAAAAAACAAATTGCAAAACGGTCGTTTTACATGGCACAGTTCAGGTTTGGTCAAGAGAAATGGTCAACAAACTTCGAAAACAGTGTCTACGAGCAAAAAGTAGGATGTGCATCTCCTATTATGGAGATGATATGTGGAGTAAGAAGGCAATGCTGAAACTGAAATCGACATTAAACTCTTGCAAAATTAAATGTGAACAGTAATCTTAAGCAAGTGTTGTATAAAAACATCATACGAACATGCCTTGAAGTGATTTATGTGTCTGTTTCATTCTATGCTCGATCTCAGTTTCAATATCCTTTGCGTCTTTTTCTAAATCTGAGACATTAACTTTCATGCTATATGTTTTACAGATTGTTCTTATTGCAACTGCAGCAGCAGCGGGGTCAGGTCTTGTTGATGATGCATACGGAAGAAGAGCTAAAGCTGGAAAGTTATGTATTTCAAATTCACTAAGCATTATGGCCAATGGGCCATATACGAAGAGTTCTTCTTCAAGTCGAAGTGAATTCAGAGATTTGTTTTTTGAAGGATATGTCTTAGTAGTTACAATTCTGAGATTTGATTTCTCACTTTTATAGTTAGAATCTAAGCCGCCTATCATGACAGCGTCTTTGAATTTCTCTTTGGCAACCCATGAGGCTAATGTTTTGAGGAATTCAGATTCTTCACTCTTATGTGGTGAGAATTCTAATTTAGCAATGATCATTTTATTTTTTTTATAGAGCTCGAAAGGTGTAACAATACCATCATGAGTAGAATTAATGAAAGGGGGAGGTTTTTCAACCTCTATAAATCCTATTCTTTCAGCATGTAATGCGTGAACTAGAAATGAGGTAGCAATATAGCCTGTCTCTCCAATTCCGTGGAAGCCGGTGATGAATGTCTTACCTTTGAAATTTTCATCATTGACTTTTATGCGAACTGTCATCTTTAAAACCGATAATTTGCGACCCAAAAAGGTAAACCTATCATTAAAATATTTCTAAACATGTTATTGCCGAGTATAAGTGCCCATTTCTACGAGTTGTTTAAGTGTAACTTCTAATAGTGATGAACCAAAAAAATTGAAAGTGTAAGGATTGAATATTCAATTTCTAGGAGCATGCAGAGAAGTCGGTAGATCAGCTGTTATAGTTGAAGCTGGCGAAAATTGTTGCCTTTTAGATTATGGCGTAATGATGAACCATTCAGTCAGATTTCCAGTCCACATATCTCCCAAAGATTTAGATGGGATTTTTCTCTCTCATGCACATCTGGACCATAGTGGACTTCTCCCGCTATTCTATTTGAGTAAACGCCTTCCTTTATATGGAGTAGAACCAACATTCGAATTCACTAAACTATTGATTAAGGACTTTATAAAAATCAGCGGTTATTTTCTTCCATATGAATATGTTGATCTTGAAGCAATGATGGATAATTGCATCCCTGTGAACTATAGAAACGAATTTGATTTTAAAAGAATCAAAGTTAGTTTCTTGAATGCAGGGCATATCCCTGGTAGTTCTCAGATTCTGATCGAGGGAGATGGTAAACGGATTCTATATACTGGTGACTTTAATCCAAATGAAACTAGAACACTTGGATCAGCTGATCTTGATTATGGTAATTTAGACGCTATAATTACTGAGTCAACTTATGCAATGGAAGATCATCCTAGACGGATTGATGTAGAAAAAGAATTTGTCTCCAGCACGACTGAGATCATAGAAAACGATGGAACTGTATTGGTTCCCGCATTTGGAGTAGGAAGATCCCAAGAGATTGCGACCGTTCTAGCAGCTCACAATTTTAAATATCCAGTATTTATGGATGGTATGGCATTATCGGCCACTGAGATCTTAGGGAATTATCCAAAATCATTGAAAGATAGTGATCTCTTTGAAAAAGCTGTGAAGAAAACCAGATGGATCAATTCATGGAATGATAGAAGAAGAGCTGTCAAGACTCCCTGTGTAATTATCTCGCCTGCTGGTATGCTTAAAGGTGGAGCTGCGATTTTTTACATGCAAGAAGTAGTTAAGAGAAAAAATAATGGAGTTTTCTTAGTAAGTTTCCAAATACCCGGAACTCCAGGTAGTATACTTTTAGAAAAAAAGAAGTTCATGATTCAAGGCAGATCCAGAAAAGTTGAAGCTGACGTTCAGAAATTTGATTTCACATCTCATGGTGGAAGTAGTAACACTCGAGAAATTCTTTCAAAATTTGATAGTAAGACGAAGGTCTTCACCATCCACGGAGAAGAAGTGAATTGTGTCAAGCTTGCAAGCTGGGCGAGTAAAGAACTTGGTCTGGAAGCTCATGCACCTAAACCTGGAGAAAAATTTGCGATATGATCTCATAATGAAAAAATCATTTTCTGAATAACTTTTTCAAGCTAATGTTAATCCTAATGATGACTTATTTGGAATCCATATGAACCGAAGAAGATATTTCTGATCATCATAAGTTCAAAAAAAAAAGGTATGATAGATTTGACTAATGTAGATAGAGCTGATATTAGATTAGGAAATCTGAAACCTCAACTCTGGGTTGTATCTCTTGCAGGAATTCTATCATATTTCCTTGTTCAAACAGATAGTGCCTATGAACGACTAACCGTTTTTCCAGAGACTACCGTTGGTGCATCGCTGAATTCTCTTTTTTTCGTTATTGCGTTATTTATCATTGCTACTATAATCTACTTGATCGTAAAACGTGGACGGCTCTCAATTCTCAAATATGCTCTGAGGTTTTCATTAATTCTATCCACCTTTCTCTTAACAAACTGGTACATCTCAAAAATTGTTCAATTTTCACATGCAGAGTTGTTCGTTGATGCTTTCTCATTTATAATATCGATAAGTCTAACAATATTGGTTTGGTTCACAGTTTATCGAAGAAAAGGGACTATTCAAGTTTTGACCATAGGGGCGATAGGTTCGCTTATAGGAACTTTCTTGGCGTTTTCCATACCCTTGCTGTCAGCTACTATGCTATTGCTGGCCTTGGTGATATATGATATTCTTTCAGTATACAAAGGACCGATTGGAAAATTATCAGAAAATATTCATCTTAGTGAATTCACTGGTGCGGCTTTTACATTTGAAGATGTTACAATTGGAATGGGAGATGTGGTCTTCTATTCTATGCTGGTATCCATGGCTCTCAAAAATTTTGGAATATCCATATATGTTGTATCATCAATAGGAGTTTTGCTTGGAGCTTATTGGGGAATGCGAATGCTTGAAAAGAGAGATTTCTTTCCAGGTTTACCATTGGCAATATTGATTGGATTAATAATGATGTTTAGTTCGGTTTATCTTGCGAATCATATTACATTACCATGACTGTCTGGAGCTATATATTGAGATGGTAATTGGATATCTGAAAATTTTCTTCAATCCTTGAGGTTATACTGATGCTTCAAAAATACAATCTGTTGATATCGACATCACGAGGTAACGAGCGTAGAACCTGCAAAGAGATATGGTATCTTCTTAATGAATTGGGCGACAAGAATCCTGAAGTTGATGTTACTCCTGCAGTTGGTTTGATAGTGGCATACACTACAATTAAACCTCTTAATGCTATTTCCGGTTTCCGTGAAATCTTGGGAAATAGGCCATGGGAGATTCGGTATGCTCTAAGAATTACCCCTATCGAAAAGACTGTCCAAGCAGATATAATTAAAATAAAAACGATTGCGCGTAAAATGGCTCCTAAAATAAAATCCGATGAATCTTATCGTGTTACAGTAAGAAAAAGGCATAGTGATCTCAAGTCAAAAGACATTATCGAGGCTGTAGCATCTGAAATACCTAGAAAGGTAGATCTGAAAAATCCATCTAAGATACTGTTAGTAGACATTCTCTCATCTATAGCCGGCGTTTCATTAATCAAACAAGATTCTTATTTATCTATTGAAAAAGAAAAGGAGAATATTAAGAGAGTGAGAGAAGAGCCATCTTCTCGATGATAAGTTCTTCGAATATTTTTTTGTCAGAATAGTCTGTACGTTTGAATGATTCAAATTCAGAATTTGATATTTTGAATATGGATTTTATTGTTTTCGCCATTTCTTGGTTCCACAAGTTAAATAATGAATTATCAATGGATAAATCTTGAATTTTTGATATCGCTTCTAACAGATTATTTAATTTCTTTTCACTCTTTGATAGAGCTACTAGCACAATTCGACGAGAGGTCTTCCTCACTCCTGATATCTCAATACTCTTGTTTATCTGGCGTTGGGCTGATGCATAAACAAGAATCTCCATAGGAAGATCGTCAGAAATCATTTTGTTATTCTTTTTTCCTTTTAATGCATTAAGAACTGCAAATAAAATATGATCTCGGCCAAGAACTCGATAGCCATCTAGCAGTTGTATTACTATATCTGATAATTCTCTTTCTAATGTATGCATTAATTCATCATATTCGATATTTTTTTTAGAGAATAATCCCTCTATCAAAATTATTTGATCGTATTCTTCCAGAGACTTTATCATTTCGCTAACTCTTCAATGATAACTTTCCTATTATTTATTTGATGTATTTAGTTTGCGTCCTTTTTGTTCGACGGCCTCATGCAATAATATTTTGGTTTTCTCAATTAGCTTCCAACATTCCATGTCATTTTTTTCAAATGAGATAATTTCGATAGGGATGCCCTTTTCTTGATCATATTCGCTAACAAGGGGTTTTAGATATACGTTATCGATATTTTTCTCTATATCTTCAATAATTGGAGCAATTTCCGACTCAACCATTCTGACAATTACTCTAGTTGATTGACTTCTGCGACCGCTAGAATTTTCAATGATCTTTAAGATATGATTTTTGAATGTTGCTTTAACTTCATTTGGTGGTCCAGGCATCGCTATAAGTGTCGTCTTCTGTAATTGAACAATAATTGTAGGACAAATTCCTACTGGATTGTCTATAGTCTCTGCTCCTGATAGTTTCCGTGCCATTTTAACATAATTTTTTGGTAATTCAGATTTAGGAATGTTCTTACGTTTGGATATTTTCTCTAATGCGTTCTCATCTGGGATTGTTTCAAGTTTTGTTAGTTTTGAAATTGAGTCTAACGTTTTATCATCATTTGTTGGTCCTAACCCTCCAGTTATTATTAAGAAATCAACCTCGCGTTCTATAATTTCTTTTAGAACCTGGCAAATTTGTTGTTCAGAATCTCTGATGCAAGTTATTTTTGTAACCAGACCTCCTGCTTGAGTTAATTGGTCGGCTAGCCAAAAGGAATTAGAATCTGCAACTTTTCCATAACAAAGCTCATTTCCTATTGCTAAGATCTCAATATTGAAGGCAGCCACAACTCCTAGATACTTTTTCTTGTGATGGTAATATCGTATTACTTACTATGCATGACGTCTAGATACGGATAATGGAGTCGTTTAGAATTGACTATCAAAGCACTTCTTTTTGATTTAGGAGGAACTCTAGTCCATAGGAATGTGGATGACCATATTGCAGATGAAGCTGCAGTGAAAGATATTGTCGACTATATGAATTCAAAAGGCTTTGGTGTAGATCAAGAATCTTTTTTAGAAAAATATTGGAGCCACTACAGGAGATTAAATGAATATCGCGAAAATTTCATGATTGAAATACCGATGGCTGTCTGGCTGTCTGAGTTACTTTATGATACTTGTGGTGAAAATTTAGATTTTAAATTGCTATCTAAAGCTGAAAAAGCAATTGTGGATGCTCGAGTCGAATCAGCGATCCTTCAACCGAAAACTATTGAAATTCTTGAAACACTATCCTCTCAATATAGTCTTGGCATAATTACCAACACATCTTCTGAACAAGTTCCAGACAGGGTACTAGTGAGACTGAAATTAAACAGGTTTTTTGACTACGTTATTACATCTTCAGAAATAGGTGTAAGGAAACCATATCCTGGGATCTTTTTCCATATCATTAGGGAGATGTTAATTAGACCTGAAGAAGCTCTTTTCATAGGTGATTCTATCAAACATGATATTGTTGGGTCAAATCTGGTTAACATGAAGAGTTGCCTAATCGGTCAGAGAGGCTTAGAATTGTCAAATATTTCGCATAAACCTAACTTATCTATCATGAACCTCAACGAATTACTTAAGATTGAAAACTTATTGAATGGTTAAGCTCCATCAACTTAATGTCCTTTTATTGTTTCTGCAGATTTATTTTAAAGAAAAACATTTTGACCATAAACCTTAAAAATCATTTAATGTACGCAAAATATTCTTCAGACTGAGGAGTCTCACATTTGCTAGGAAAGAGAATCGAGTGGGATGATGAAGAGGAGGATAAGAGCGAGAAAGAAGAGTGGGGAGAAGAAGAGAGCTGGGAAGAAGAGGAATGGTAATATCCCACGAATAGACCAACATCTTCACTCTTAAATGATTTTTATTTTACTGGATGAATTCTATGGGAAGAGTAGCAATATTAGATAAAGAACTGTGTCGCCCGAAGGATTGCGGGATACTGTGCGTAAAATTCTGTCCAAAAGTCAGAACTAGAGTTGAAACAATAAAAATTTCTGAGTCTGAAGAAAAACCTGTTATTACAGAGGCTCTCTGTACGGGATGCGGAATCTGTGTAAAAAAGTGCCCTTTTGAGGCAATTAATATTGTTAATCTACCAGAGGAATTGGAAGGAGAGTCCAGTCATCGTTTTGGACAAAATTTGTTTAAGTTATATCGTTTACCCACACCTCAGCTAGGAATTGTTACAGGTCTTCTCGGAAGAAATGGTACCGGAAAGACTACTGCCCTTCAAGTCCTGGCAGGAGAGCTTAAGCCCAACATGGGAAATTTCAATAATCCTCCAGAATGGTCAGAGATAATCAGACATTATAGGGGATCGACTCTCCAAACTTATTTCGAGAAACTTTCAAAAAATAAACTCAAGATTTCTTATAAACCACAATATGTTGACAAAATACCCAAGGTTGCCGAAGGCAAAGTTATAGATCTTTTAACAGCAGCTGATGAAAAAAATAAGCTTAAAGATCTTATAGACTCTTTGCAGTTGAATGAAATCTTAGATAGACAAATCGGAGTCCTTAGCGGTGGAGAGCTGCAAAGAGTAGCAATAGCCGCTACAGCATCTCATATCGCAGATGTATACATATTCGATGAGCCCTCAAGTCATTTAGATGTCAGTCAGAGAATAAGGGCCTCAAGGACAATTAGACAACTTGCGAAAGAAGATGCAATGGTGATAGTAGCAGAACATGATTTAGCTATGCTCGACTATCTTTCAGATCAAATTTGCTTAATATATGGTGAACCAGGAGCTTATGGCATAGTCTCACGTGTGCATGGTCTTGGCACGGGGATAAATACGTATCTTGAAGGTTTCATTTCTGATGAAAATATGAGGTTCAGGTCTGAGCCAATTAAATTTCATTTTAAACCTGCAAGAGAATCAAAAATTGGAAGAACCTCCAAGATTGGTTGGAAAGATAAACTTTTGAGAAGAGGAGACTTTGAACTGAAAATAAATAGTGGTGAGATTTCTCAAGGTGAAGTTGTTGGCATATTAGGCCCAAATGGTATCGGTAAAACAACATTCATCAAATTTTTAGCTGGGACAAATGATTCTGATAAAGAAGAAAGTCCTCTCAAAGGTTTTGACTTTAGTTATAAACCTCAATATATCTCTACTGAATATTCTGGAGAAGTCAGGTCATTATTTTCTAGTTTGGCAAGTTCGACTTACGGAACAGATAAGTTTGAGACTGAATTCGTAAGACCGCTAGGGCTTCATAAGCTTTTAGATAGAAATCTTCGAGACTTGAGTGGTGGAGAACTTCAGAGAATTGCAATAACAGCTTGTCTTTCTAGAAGTGCTCAAATCTATCTTCTGGATGAACCAAGTGCATATTTAGATGTTGAAGAAAGATTGGTTGTTGCTAAGCTTATGCGTAGAATTGCAGAAGAACGAGCTGCTTTTGTTTTCGTTGTTGAACATGATATTGTTGCTCAAGATTTCATCTCCGATCGATTGATGATATTTGATGGAGATCCTGGAGTATCTGGTTTAGCACATAAACCAATATCTCTGAGGGATGGAATGAACTCGTTTCTTTCATCTATGAGTATAACCTTCAGAAGAGATCCAGATTCAGGTCGACCAAGAGTCAATAAATTAGATAGTAAACTTGACCGTTCACAGAAAGATATAGGGGAATATTACTATGTGCCTTCTACTTCAAGAGATTGAGAAACGAATATAAACTCTTATAGTATGAACTGCCAACTGTAGTTCTGTCACAGTATTAAGAGTTGTTGCAGAATGGCGCGGTTTTGTCCAGAATGTGGTGGAGAGCTAACTTACGATCCAGTACTCAAGCATAATATTTGTAAGAGTTGTGGATTAACTTTTACACCACAACAACTTATGGAAGCAAAAGAAGAAATTTTAGATAGACAAGATAAGTCGTTTGATCAGAGGAAAAAGAGACAAAACGAATACCTGAAGTGGTGGCTATCAAAGAAAGATTGAGTCTTAGGACTTTATTCTAATTGATTTACAAAATCGAATTACTGTGTATAGGTAATGAATTGCTGATAGGCAAGACACTCAATACAAATGCGCAATGGTTATCAGAAAAGATAACCAAGTTAGGTGGTGAAGTAAGAAGAGTCACCATTATCGAAGATGACGTCAAAACTATTGCATTAACCCTTAAAGAAATTGTTAGAAGAAAACCGAATCTAGTAATAACAACGGGAGGGTTAGGACCAACATTTGATGATAAAACCCTTCAAGGATTCGCCAAAGCTTTCGATAGGAAACTAAGATTAGATGAGGCTGCACTGAAACTTGTAAGGTCAAGATATTCAAAAGTATTCAAAAGTAGGAGATATGAACTCACACAACCAAGGTTGAAAATGGCTATGCTCCCGAAGGGTGCCAAAGCTATTCAAAACCCAGTTGGTACAGCTCCTGCTGTGATGTTAACTAATAACAATGTAGACTTTCTAATTCTTCCTGGTGTCCCAACAGAACTTAAAAGAATTTTTAATGATAATATAACTAGTCTAATAAGGAAAAAAAGTGCCACCAGTTATTTCTATGAAACAAGTTTCAGAATAAACGGCCTACTTGAATCTCAAATCGCACCATTAATCGATGAGGTATTAGAAGAAATCAATCAATTATATATTAAATCACATGCGCAGACGGGAGAAGGGAACAAGGAGGCTTTTTTAGAACTTCATTTTACTACCAAATCAAAAAAACAAAAAACAAGTGAGAATCGAATAATGCAAGCATTGATATTGATGACTAGACTTCTAAGTAAACACAAAATTGAGTGGATGAATCTAAACAGAGATATCATCAAATAGAGAAACCTTTCCCCTAACAGTAAACGAAGGTCAATTCTAGTGAATATAATTTTTGTTGTGGGTATGGCAGGATCTGGAAAATCCTCATTAGTTGGAAATTTCAAAGAATGGCTAAAGCTTAATGAACAAAATGCAATTGCAGTAAATCTGGATCCAGGGGTCATTAATCTTCCATATAATCCAGACATTGATATCAGGACACAAATTAGTTTGGAAGATATAATGGAGAAATATCAACTTGGTCCAAATGGTGCTCTTATTGTTGCTGCAGATCTTATTGGTGATAGTATAGAAACTATTAGGGATGAATTAGAAGATCTTGAACCAGATATAGTGCTTATTGATACTCCAGGACAAATTGAATTATTTGCGCTTAGAAATTGTGGACCCTTTATAGTGGATGGTATTGCCAATTGCCCCAAGGCCGTTGTTTATTTATTTGATGGACTGTTTTCATCCAATCCACTAAATTATATCTCAAACACATTTCTTGCAGCAGCGATTCATTCGAGACTTCTTCAACCACAAATTCATGTTTTGACGAAGCAAGATCTAATGAAAGAAGATAAACTTCAAGAGACTCTTGATTGGTCTGACGATCAATCAAAATTGATTGAAGCACTCGATACTTTGCAGAACAGAACTGCTGGAATCATTGGTAGAGATCTATCGGAAGCTATTTCAAAAACAGGTATGAATTTCGATCTCATACCGACAGCATCAAAGAAAGAAATGGGATTCATAGAGCTACATGGTTATCTCACAAGAATATTAATGGCGGGAGAAGAACCTAGACCATGATTGCGACTCTTTCTTCCGATCAACTTTTATCTTATCACAATATGGAGAAACGCTTAAGTGTTGAAATCGAAGAGTAGTTCGAAAAACGCTGTATATTGGAAAATCATATGATTATGATCACGGATAAGACATATAACATAATAAGAATTGAACTAGCTATGGTATCATCTTGTATTGAAGGTAGGTGCAACTGATGGGAAAAGAGTCAGAGACAATTATTAAAAATGCTCTAAATGAAAACAGATTAGCCCTTATCGAACCTGAAGCTAAAACTATATGCAAGGAATATGGAATATCCACCCCTGATTTTTCGGTAGCAACAAATGCGGAAGAAGCTGTCAAAATATCAGAGAGTTTTGGATATCCAATTGTCTTAAAGATTGTATCACAAGATATTTTGCATAAGACGGATGCGGGTGGAGTCGTCATAGGGTTGAATAGTGCTAATGATGTTGAAAAAGCGTATAATCAGATCATTGATAGCTCGAAACGTTACAAGGCCGATGCTAAAATACAAGGTATTTTAGTTCAGAAAATGGCTCCGAAGGGAACTGAGATAATTATAGGTGGATTGAAAGATCCACAATTTGGACAGACCTTGATGTTCGGTCTGGGCGGCGTGTTCGTAGAGATATTAAAAGACGTGACTTTTAGAATTGCGCCCATTGACGAATCAGATGCCAAATCAATGATAAAGGAAATCAAGGCTTACCCAATTCTTCAGGGATATCGAGGCCAGCCTCCAGTGGATGAGGGGGCTATTGTTGACATCTTATTGGCTGCGAGTCGACTTTTAATGGATCTGCCTATGATAAATCAAATGGATCTAAATCCGATAATGGCATATGAGAAAGGTGCTAGTGTAGTAGATGCACGAATCTTAATTGATAAGCCTTAGCTCATCTACATACTCTCCGAATTCTGTTGTGTGAAGCTTGGATGTTTATGTTGACGGTTCAGGGAAGAATGGAAGGTATTGCTATCTCATTCTTGGGAAAAAACCCAAAATATTCAGAGAAGAGCTGTTGACGAACAATCAGGCCGAATACAAAGCAATAATAGCTGCTCTCCAAGAGCTAAAACACGTAGAGATGACAATATACTCAGACAGTCTTCTGGCAGTAAAACAATTAGACAGAGAATATAAAATAAGAAACTCTGAGCTAAGAAAATTGGCTTCAAAAGTTAGGGCTCTATCTCGTGATAGAGACATTACATTCAAATGGATCCCACGTGAAGAAAATTTCGCCGGAAAGGTGTTGGATAAACTTGCCAAAGATTGGTAAACATAAATTTCTTTACCTCCATTTTGGAAATAATCTCCTTAAGATAGGTAAATATCTAAACAAATACTGAAAAGAACTTAGTGATGAAGGCTATACAAGTGAAAGAAGAAAATATAGAGAAATGTCCAAAATGTGGGGCGATTCTATCGAAGAAAGCTTCAATTAGAGACTACAGTTACATGTTCAAATATGTATGTGAAAAATGTGGATATTCGTCTACTGAAAAACCAGTAAGTATATAGTTGAGCGATATCAAGGATGACCATCTTTTCTCATATAATTAAAAAAAAATTTGTTGTTATCAACGTAAGATAATGTGTGCTATCTAATGAAGACATGTAATCAAAGGGTGTAACGAAGCTGGTCGAAACTACATCTGAGTCCAAACATAAAGCAATCGATGATATTGCTAAAAAAATTGAAGATCAAAAGGAAAAACACATTCGTTTTCGTAATGAATGTAAGACATGGATTGGTAAACGCAACCTATTGAATTCAGAACTAAAGGAATTAGGTGAAAAGATTAGAGCAATAAAAAGTCAAAGAGATGCTATCAATGACGAAGTCAAGAATCTTAAGAATTCTAGAGATAAATTGCGAGAGCAGATTTCTGAGAAACAGAAGAAAGCTAATGCACTCATAACAGATCTTAAGGAAATTCGACCAGAAGTGAGAGGAAATCTCGATAAAACAAAAAAGGCTCTCGAAGAAATTGAATGGAAGATCCAGACATCTTCAATTGATATAAAAGAAGAGAATAGGATGCTAATTCAAGTGAAGGGATTAGAGGAACAACTATCCAAACTCGAACAAGTTAAGGGAATTCAAGACGCGGTCACAGGAGAAAAAAAAGAAATAACTTCCATCAGGAAGAATGCGCAATCAATTCATAAGCAACTTTTAGAAGGCGCAGAGAGTAGCCAGAGATTACATGAAGAAATGATGCAATCGGTGGCTAAACTAAAAGAAACAAAATCGAAAGCAGATGAAGCGCATCAAAAATATCTACAGGCGAAAACGCAGGCTGAACTGGCAGAACAGGAACTAATAGCTAATACCATAGAGATGAAGAAACTTCGAAAAGAGTTCTATGGTGACGAGGAGGCTGAACGTCAAAAGAAAGCTAATGAGTTTACTGCAAAATTACTTGAATCAGGATCAACAAAACTCGGTAAGGGTCGAAAAATATCACTTGAGGAATTCAAAGCTTTAATGGAGCACAAAAAAATCTGAAATACCTAGAATAGAAATGGTTCTCAATTAGCTCAGATTTGGAGAAGATTTAAGTCAATTATTCAAAATAATTGAATATTGTGCCTTATTTCATTGAATTTTAGTATAGATATTGGATAAGCAAATTTGGAGAACGGCTTATGCTTTCAGGATTGCTCAAAGCAACAGGTGTATACAGGATATATGAGAAGTGGTTAATCGAGCAAGTAAGAAAAACCAAAATGCCAAGACATCTCGGAATAATATTAGATGGAAATCGAAGATGGGCCCATGAAAGAAATTTGAAAAATAATGAGGGTCATAAATTAGGTGCGATTGTGGGAGAAAATTTTCTTGATTGGTGTTTAGGACTTAATGTGAAGACAGTTACAGTTTTTATTTTCTCTGCAGAAAATTTTCAAAGGTCAATGAATGAGGTTGAAGGTATTTTATCATTAATTGAAAGGTATGCAACTAAACTTGGTTCTGATCCAAGAATACACAATAAAAAAGTGAGAATAAAAGCAATAGGTAGGCTGGACTATCTTCCACAGAGCCTAAAGAAAGTATTAGAGAAAATCGAGGGTATGACAGAGAAATATGATGGACACTATCTAAATTTGGCTATCGCATATGGTGGTAGGGCAGAAATAATTGATGCTGCTCAGAGAATAGCCAAAGAGGCTCAAGAAAATCGAATCAGGATAGACGAGATAAATGAAAAATCTTTCACTAAATACCTCTACACTGCTCATCTACCGAATCCTTATCCAGATTTGATGATTCGAACATCAGGTGAGGAACGACTAAGTGGATTTCTATTATGGCAATCTGCGTATAGTGAATTATGTTTTATTGATGTTTCTTGGCCTGAATTCAGGAAAATAGACCTTCTACGTGCTATTAGGACTTATCAAAAAAGAGTAAGACGATTCGGTAAATAAAGTAAATTTCAATAGAGGAGTTATAGAAAACAAAAGAGAGCAGACTTCCGAAGAAATTAAGTCTAACCCCTGTAAGGAATGATGTAGGATCATGGTATACATCAAAAGGATCGATCTCAGAGGGTTCAAAACCTTCGGAAGAAAAGCAACAGTTAGGCTTAATCAGGGACTAACAGTAATCACTGGACCTAATGGTTCGGGAAAGTCGAATATTCTTGATTCCTTACGATTTGCATTAGGAGAACTTAGTCCAAAAGAATTGAGAGGGGGGTCAATTTCTGATCTAATCTCAAAAACAAATGTGGCGAATCCTCCAAAGTCGGTATACGTTGCAGTCCAATTTGATAATAGCGATAGGCGTTTGCCAATCGATTCAAGCTCAGTCACTATATCACGTGAATTCCATAAGGGTGGAGAAGGAATCTATAGGATAAATAGTAGAAGATCCTCACGTAAACAACTCACAGAACTTCTTTCATCGGCCGATATCAATGTAGGTGGCTATAATATTGTTCCACAACATGCTATAACTAGACTAGCTGAAGTCACATCTGAAGAAAGGCGTAAGATAGTTGAAGATCTAGTTGGATTAGGAATATATGACACAAGAAAGACAGAAGCTCAAGTTCAACTCAATCGAGCGGACACAAATATAAGAATCGCTTCAGCGAGAGTGGACGAAGTACGGCTTCGAGTTGAATCACTTGAGAAAGAGAGAAATGACTTCTTAAGACATTCAAATTTAATAAAAGAAATTGCAAGACTTGAATCTCAGATAATATCAAACAAGATTTTTGATATTAAAAAAGAAATTGAAAATATCAAGAATGAAAATCAATCTAAAGAATCGCAATTGAATAAACTTGTGAATGAATTAGAAACTGTCTCAAACTCTAAATCAAGTGTGGAAAATGAACTAAAAACGATGAGAGACAGATTAATGGATAAAGGAGGGCGCAAGCTAGAAGAACTTGAAGAACAACTTAGTGAAATAAATTCAGAAATAAGTAGATTAAAGGCAGAGATAGATACTAACAAATCTAATTTAAGTATTCTCCAACGTCAGAGACAAAATCTTGAAGAAGATAGTAAACAACAGCAGGATGAAATAAATTCTTTAAAAGAAGATGTTTCCAAAATTTCTAAAGAAAATTTGGAAATAGAGACCTTATTAGAAAATAAACAGAAATTAGTAAATGAATTATCTGGTAGAATAAATGATATTAAATCATCTGTAATAGAAAAATCCGAGAGTTTAGATAAGTTAGAAATCGATCATGAAATGGCTAGAGAGGAATATGTGGGGCTGAATTCTCAATCAAATGTTGAATCAGCAAAAATAGAAATCCTTCGTGAAAAGTTGAAGGATATTAATAATCGAAAGAGTGTTTTAAAAGAATCAATTGATGATCTTTTAAAAAAGAATGACGAGACTCAATTATATACTAAGCAAAACAAAGTAAGATTGATTCAGATCAATGAAGAGATGAAAAATCATACAGATCTATTTTACCTGCAACAAGAACAGCTAAATGATGCTGAAAAGATTGCGACTATGGCTAATGAATCAATGGTTGAATTTAATACAAAAAGAAACATGGCGGATATTCTAGCTCCGGATATGATGGCGATAGACGAACTCTTAGAGCTACAAAATTCAGGATACCTAACAAACGTAATCGGTCGCTTTAGAGATCTAATTAAGCCTGATGAAAGATTTGAAAAAGCTGTTCTTGCTGCATGTGGTGATTGGTCAGAATCTATTATTGTTCGAGATATTGCAACGGCTTTTACTTGTGTTGAACAATTAAAAAAGCATAAACTTAGTCGAATTAAAATAATACCTTTGGATTTAGTAGCCAATACTCAACCAATAAAAGAAATTCCGGATATTGAGGGTGTGTTAGGAAGAGTAATAGATTGCATCAAATATGATTCGTTAGTTGGGCCAGCTGCCAATTATGTTTTAGGCGATACTATTCTAGCTGAAAGTCAGAGAGCTGCATATAATTCAGCTCTGGAAGGTTTTAGAAGTGTTGTCTTAAATGGGGATCTCTATGAAGCAGGTGGTGTGTTAGAAGGAGGCCATTTTAGAGAGCCGATTGATGTAGGCTCAATAGCGCCTAGATCAAGATCTCTAAACGATTTTAAAAATGCGATAACCTCACTATCTAAATTGATTGAAAAAGATAAAGATGAACTGGACACAATAAATACAGTAATCGTCCGTTTAAAAGATGAAAAAATAGTTCTAGAAAAATCTTTAGAAGATTCAGATGTCAACTTCAAATCCATTCAGGAAAAAATGGATATAAATGAAAAAGAATTATTGAAAATAAATGATAGTCTTCAAGCTTTAACTGAGCAAATTCAAAACGCAGAAAAATATTTAGAATCTGTTGTTAAGAAAAAATTAGAAATTGAGTATGCTATTAAAAAAATAGAAACTGAACGTGTTTCATTAAAAAACACCATAAGATCAAATGAATTGAACAATAATGAAAAACAATATTCTGAACTAATCGAAGAACTTAGTGACCTTAAAGGAAAGAAAACCTCAGTTAATTCAAAAATTGCAAGTATCAACATGTTGATCCAATCTAGGACACAAACAATGGAACGAATAGAGAATCAATTGGAATATTCCCAAAAAAGCGAGGAAGAAATTAATTATAAAATACAAACAGCTGAAAACGAACAAAAAGAATGGACCGCCAGATTGACTGATGCAACAAAAGAAAGGCAAGAATTGGCGGAATCGCTAAAATCGCTTAGACTAGACGCTGCAAATAATGAGAGAAAAATCGAAGAATTAGATGAATTCATTCATAGGATCGAAAAGGAAAAGATCCCAATAAACTCAGAAATAAATAGATTGAACCTTGAACTTAACAAAAAAGAACTTGAAAAGAAGTATTTACTGGAGGAATTGACAAGAAAAGGATTTCAGGAACAATCTAATGTCTCCCAAAATGATATTAAACAAATTGAACAAAATCTTAACTTACTAAAAAATGAATTAGAGAAAATTGGAGCTACAAACGAGCTTGCGGTATCACAATACGAAGAGCAGAAGAATAACTACAAGCAATTATCTATACGTATAAATGAAATTGAGGAAGAGAAAAGATCAATTCTGAAATTTATGAATGAGCTAGAACAAAAGAAACGTGAAACCTTCATGGACGTTTTTGAAAGGCTGAACCGCAACTTTAACGAAATATTCTCAAAAATCACTGACGGTGGAAAGGGAGGACTTGTCCTAGAGAATCCAGAAAACATCTTTAGTGGAGGTTTAGACATGAATTTGGCATTTCCTGGAAAAGCAGAGCTTTCTATAGGAAGTGCAAGTGGTGGCGAGAAATCAGTTTCAACTGTATGCTTTCTATTAGCCTTACAAGGAATTCATCCGATGCCTTTTTACGTGTTCGATGAGATAGATGCACATTTAGACATGATTAACTCACAGAGGTTAGCAGATTTACTTAAGGAACGCTCTAAAGATTCACAATTTATAGTTGTATCTTTAAAGGACACAACAATTTCAAAAGCTGATGGTGTATTTGGGATATTTATCCAAGGAGGATTCTCTCAAGTAATATCGCTCCCAAAACCGGAGGTCAAAAGTAATGTCGGAAACTAAAAAACCCTTCTGGATGAGGCATCCATATCTCATCTTATTTGATCTTTTAAGGCTACATAGGGTTAAACCTTGGGATGTGAACATAACAAATTTACTAAACGCCTTTCTCACCGAAATGAAAGATAAGGGTCATATAGATTTCTCAGCATCCGGAACAGCACTTTTAAGTTCATCGATAATTCATAGGATGAAATCAGAATTAGTTCTTAAAATGGAGGATCCACCACGACCTCCACCACAAAGGCTTCATGAAGATGTTCCACCTCCGCTTCCGCTACCGTTAAGATTTGAATACACAGCAACTCCACTATCTGAAGTGCTGCAATCTATTGAAGAAGTCATCAAAAGCGAAGTTCAATTACTCTCACATAAAACTTCAGATCTCAAACCTGTCCCCTTGGTTGAGGAACTTGACGACTTTATTACCAATGTTCAAGACCATCTTGAGACATTATATCATAAACTTAGCCATGAATTCAGAAATCTAAAACAAATCTCTTTCACAAACCTGACTATTAAAATGGATATACTGGAAATTGTAAGGACTTTCATATTGATACTGTTTCTAGCAAGTAGGGGGAAGGTTGAACTGTTTCAGAATCCAGATTCCACTGACATAATGATTAAGGTGAAAAGTCCTCGTGAAGACACAGCAACAACACAATATCCTAAAAGCTAAAGATAAGCGTAAAATGGATCTTATTGAGGCAGCTTTGTATGCGGCCGGAAGACCACTAGATGTCGATACACTTTCTTCCCTTATCAATGAAAAATCCAAAGAGACCGTCAAGTCCCTGGCTGAAATTTTAATAACACGATACAAAGAAGTAAATGGAGGTTTAGAATTACTACGACTACACGATGGCAGATATGTGATGCAATTACGACCTGACCTTGTTCAAGGAGTAATGAAGTTAGTAACTAAAAAACTCTTAACGAGAGGCCCTCTAAAGACCTTATCATTCATAGCTATCAAACAACCTGTAACACAAGCCTATGTAGTGAAAGTTAGAGGCAATTTGGCCTATGCTCATATCAAGATTCTCAGAGAAAGAGGTTTAATTTCCGAAGAAAAACTAGGTAGAACAAAAATACTAAAGACCACACCTGTATTTTCTGATTATTTCAGTCTTAGCAGTGATTCTCGTACCATGAAGCAACAACTCCAAAAAATGTTTGAACAACAAAAATCCAAAGATAAGAAATTATCGGTAAAACCTTCAGATTTAAAACCAATCATTAAAAGCTAAATTCCAATGAGCATGAGTAAGAATCGACGCCATTACAAAACGCTTATATGACGCAGGAATGTGGAGAATCTAAAAATCTAAAGGTGTATGAGTAAGATGCCTCAGTGGCATGGTGGTCAGAAAAAGCGGAAAAAAACTGGTGGAAAAAGACGAGCCCACCGAAGAAAACGAAGCTATGAGATAGGTGGTACAGCTGCACAAACAGCTGTTGGAGCGACAAAAAGGAAAAGATCTATCGTCCGTGGAGGAAATATGAAGCTTCGACTCCTGTCCTGCAATATTGCCAATGTCACTGATCCATCGACTAATGTAACGAAGAAAGTTGAGATAACAAATGTAGTTAGAAACCCCTCAAATGTTGACTATGAAAGGAGAGGTATAATCACGAAAGGCGCTATAATTGCTACTCCTTTGGGTGAAGCTCACGTAACCTCGAGACCAGGACAAGACGGCGTTGTTAATGCAATTTTGATTAAAACAAGATAGGCTGCCGGAAGTTTTATGAAACAGCCAGGAAAGGCTGTAATCTGGCCTGCAAACATGAATTCTTTAAAGACGGCAGCCCATGGTAGGAAAATAAGTAAAGAATATTGTATAAAGTCGCCGAAGTTGAATGAGATTTCAATGGCGGCAGAACAATTAGGATTGAAATTTGAAATTATTAAAGAGTCAGCAAGATCAGACTCATGGTGGGAAAATACAGGAAATCTGGTTGTTGAAAAACAAGGAATCAGTAAAAGAAATCTACTGCTAAAATTGGCAGAACAGATTAAGAAAAATAGAGCGATAATAAAATAGTTAATACTTCTGCTATGATTCACAGATTTTGAACTCAGCAAATTGCATACTGAATCGTGGATGTGAATCATGATTGATCGAACGAAGAATTTTCAGACCACTTTTAACAATAGAAGAAGTCAAATCAAGAATTGATACTGCTATTTCAATGACTTGTTCTACACATGAAGCCGAATTGACTAATTCTTTAGGAAAGGTTCTAGCAGAGGACGTAACTTCAAGAATAGATGTGCCTGGATTCGATAGATCGACCATGGATGGCTATGCTGTCAAGGCTCAAGATACTTTTGGTGCTACTGAAGTTAAAACTAGAATTTTAAAATTAGTTGGTAAGTCAGAACCAGGAATAGTTCCAACTATAACACTGAATGAAGGAGAAACTTCAGAAATTTCTACAGGAGCTCCGATACCGATAGGTGCCAATGCAGTTGTAATGGTGGAGTTCACCAGAACCTCAGATAATGAAGTGGAGATTTCTCGATCTGTAACGCCAGGTGAGAATGTTATGGCAGCGGGTTCGGATATTATGGCTGGCGAAGTTGTTCTGAGAAGAAGTCAAATTATGACATCGAGAGAAATAGCAATTATGGCTGCTATTGGCAGAAAAAATGTTATCGTAATTGGTTCTCCCAAAGTCGCTATATTGTCTACAGGAAATGAGTTGATTCCACCCGGTTCGGAATTAAGTAGAATGAAAATTTTTGATATAAATGCTTACTCCATAGCTGCTGCGGTCTATGAATCTGGTGGAACTCCAATCATACTTGGTATCGTACCTGATGATGAAGATGAGATAAGAAATATTCTGAAAAGAGCAGTTGAGTCAGCTGACCTAGTTTTAACTTCTGGAAGTACATCTGCTGGTAGTCGTGATCTCATTCCCAAGATAATATCTTCAATAAAAGGTTCTCAGATAATTGCAAATGGCTTGGCAGTTAAACCAGGTAAACCTGCGCTAGTAGCTATCGTAGCTGGAAAACCACTGTTTGCGTTACCGGGGAATCCTACATCAGCTTTAATGGTTTTTTATGAACTTGTCAAACCGACGATAAGAAGATTGGGTGGCATAAGTTTTGACATTCATATGCCTTCAATGGATGCAAGGCTTGCGTTCAAAACAATATCTGTGAGAGGGAAACAAGAATTGCTTCCTGTCCATATTGTTAAGGAAGAGTCTGGAAATTATCTTGCTTATCCTACCTTGGCAGGTTCGGGTGCGATAACCTCTTTAGCACTTGCTGATGGGTTCGTAAGGGTTTCATCCGATAGAGATGTCTTACCGGAGGGTGAAACCGTCCAAGTTCATCTTTTCAACCAAAACATTAGGCCTTCAGATATTCTTATTGTCGGAAGTCATTGTATCGGAATAGATATCCTTCTTAAAGTTATGTCAGAAAAAACAAAACCAGTCATGGGAAAGATCATAAATGTTGGATCTTTGGGAGGTCTTCAAGCTTTAAAAAGAGGTGAAGCAGATCTCGCGGGAATACATCTGCTCGATGAAAACTCAGGTGATTATAATAAACCGTTTATAAAAAAATTAGATTTAGAAAATAGAATTATTTTGGTAAGAGGTTACGTTAGAGAACAAGGATTCATGACAAGAAAGAATAGTGCAAATAAAGTTAATGATTTTTCAGATCTATTGAATTCTGAAATACATTTCATCAATCGTAATCGGGGTTCAGGAACTAGGATTTTAATTGATATGTCTCTTGGACATGTTGCGCAGAATAAAAATATGTCATTACATGAACTCGTAAAAAAAATAAATGGTTACGATTTAGAGGCAAAGTCTCACACAGCTGTGGCATCAGCAGTGTCACAAGGAAAAGTTGATGTTGGATTTGGTATTAGAACTGTTGCGGAACAAAATGGACTAGATTTCGTCAGTCATTCATTCGAAAGATTTGATTTCGCCATAAATAATACTAGAATCAATAAAGAATCAATTCAAATATTTCTTGAAATTTTAAAATCTAAAGAGTTTGGATCTCAATTGAAAGATCTTGCCCCTGGCCTTTCGGTTGATATGGAAACAGGAAATTTGATTGGCTTAACATAATGTTTGATGGTTGACGAGCTGTCGAAATGGATTAACGCATTTAGATTCAATAAAAATTGTAACAAGTGAGGGTAATTCTTTTCTGTGAAAATATTTTGAATTTACTTTAGTTTTTTTTAACTTGTAAAGTAACGCTACGTTAATATAGTTTCAACTGCCAATCGATTTCTTGTTAATGTAAAAAGTGTGGATTTTTGAGGAGGCTTAATAACATCTTACATATGTCGAAGAATGGAAAATTAATTTTGAGACTTAATTCGGACATTAATTTGAGACTTGGAGAAAGAGTATTTAATAGCAAGCTTAGAGAGGTTGGGAAGATACAAGACATTTTCGGGCCAGTTAATAGCCCCTATATATCGATAACTCCAAAGGTATCCGACCCATTATCGCTTGTTGGAAAAGTAGTATACTCAGAATAGTGGTGTCACGTGTCCAAGGAAAATAATCCGACATCAAGTGAAGTCGAAGAAACTAGCCAAAAGGTTCGCACTTGTCCTGAATGTGGTAAAGCTAAACTCATGAGAGATTATGAGGCTGCCGAGTTAGTCTGCATGGGTTGTGGCTGTGTCGTCACAGAAAAAATTGCTGACACGACCCCTGAGTGGCGAGCATTTGATGATGAGCAAAGAACTCGAAGAGCGAGAGTAGGCGCTCCTATGACATTCACAATCCATGATAAAGGTCTCTCAACGACAATTGACTGGCAAAATAGAGGGACCTCAGGCAAGAAATTATCCTCTTCACAGAGAGTTGAACTCTACACCTTAAGGAAATGGCAGAGAAGAGTTAGAGTCTCAGATGCTACTGAGAGAAATCTCGCAGTTGCTCTTTCAGATCTAAGTAAACTATCCTCAAGTCTCAATCTTCCCAAGAACATTCTCGAAACTGCTTCAGTCATCTACAGAAAAGCCATAAAGAAACGATTGATAAGAGGGAGGTCCATCCATAATGTTACTGCCGCCGCCATCTATATGTCGTGTCGTCAATGTGGAATAGCTAGAACCCTTGAAGAAATCGCTGAAGCCGCAGGCCTCAACAAAAAAGATGTTGGAAGAAGTTATAGATTCATGGTTAGAGAACTGGGAACCTTTGTTCCGCCCTCCACAAGTAGACACTATGCTGCGCGATTCTCAAACAAACTAATTATATCGGGTCGGGCTGAAGCAATAGCGATAAAGATTCTTGAGACTGCAAAGAAGATCAAGTTGACAAGTGGTAGAGGTCCAACTGGAATCGCTGCCGCGGCAACTTATGTGGCGACAGTACTTACGAATGAAAGAAAAACTCAAAGAGAGATAGCTGAGATTGCCAATGTTACTGAAGTCACAATACGAAACAGGTACAAAGAACTTCTAGAACGTCTCGTAATAGAGGTTCCAATTTAGAATAGTCGATCAGATTTTGAAGAGCCCTATACTTATCGACTTCTTTTAATCATCATCCATTTTTTTTAAAATATATTTTATGCCCATTGTTAGGAGATCAACATGTCAGAAGTTAAATGGAACACTACGAAAATAGAAAGGCCAGAAGGCGTGAATATTATTTTAGGACAATGCCATTTCATCAAAACTATTGAGGATCTCCATGAAGCCATATCGGGAGGAGTTCCTGGCGCAAAATTTGGAATCGCATTCTGTGAATCTTCGGGTCCATGCTTGATAAGAAGATCTGGTAATGATCCTGAGCTTATTGATTTGGCAGTCAAAAATATGTTGAATATTTCAGCAGGTCATACATTCATTGTTATGCTAAGAAATCTCTACCCCATAAATATCCTAAATTCAATAAAAAATGTTCCAGAAGTATGTAACATCTATTGTGCAACTGCAAATCCAGTTGAAGTGATATTGGCTGAGAGTAATTTGGGTAGAGGAATTATGGGAGTAATTGATGGAAGTCCTCCTAAAGGTATTGAAACTGAGAAGGAAGTTGCGGAAAGAAAATCGCTTTTAAGGAAACTCGGATACAAACTTTAAGCCTTTGAATTAATACAGTATCGGCAGGCGTCATAATAGAATGGTATTTCGAGTAATGAATACGATGAGTGGGACAGAGGAAGAATTCAAACCCATTCATGAAAATAGAGTAAATATGTTTGTGTGCGGTCCGACAGTCTATGATCATGCCCATATTGGACATGCAAGAACATATCTTGCATATGATGTGATCGCAAGATACTTGAGATATAAGGGATTTAGCCTTTTTTACCTGATGAACATAACTGATGTCGACGATAAAATAATCGAAAGAGCAAAACAGAGAAAAATAAATCCATTGGAGCTTTCGAAAAATTTCAACAAAGAATTTCTAGATGATATGTCCTCACTAAATATGTTATCTACAAATCTTTTTGCAAAAGCGTCAGAACATATTCCGGAAATGATTGATCAGATACAAAGACTTCTAGAGAAAGGTTATGCCTATCGAGTAAACGGAGATATCTATTTTACAATTGCAGAGTTTCCAGATTATGGTAGATTATCTGGACAGAAACCTGAAGAACTTCAAAAACATAGAATCGAACCCGACCCAAGAAAGAAAGATCCCAGTGATTTTTCATTATGGAAGAGTCGAAACAAAGATGAGCTAGGTTGGAATAGTCCCTGGGGATGGGGAAGACCTGGATGGCATATTGAGGATACAGCTATAACCGAAACCTACTTTGGACCACAATATGACATTCACGGAGGGGCTCTTGAGCTAGTTTTTCCTCATCATGAAGCAGAAATCGCACAAGCCGAGGCCGTTACTGGGAAAAAACCTCTAGTCAAATATTGGATCCATACTGGTTTGGTTAATGTAAGAGGACATAAGATGTCTAAATCTCTTGGCAACTTTGTAACAATAAAAGAGATCTTGCAAAAATATGACTTCAATGTTTTACGAATATTCTTTGCTTCAAGCCATTATCGAAGCCCTATTGATTACAATGAGAAGAATCTAGAAAACGCTAGAGGAAATTTTCGAACAATATCAAATGCATATAATATGGCAAAAAATGCGCTTGACATAAAGAGATCGAACGGGAAAAATAAAGACTCGAATTACTTAGATGATATCCGGAGTCACAAGAATAAGTTTATGGAAGCAATGGATGATGATTTCAACACACCGGTTGCACTATCTGTCATGATATCTTTTTCTAAAAAATTAGAAACATATGTCAAAGAAGATCCTAATGTCAGGGTTATTTCTGAAAGTATCCAAATTCTTGATGATTTCTGTACTGTTTTCGGGGTTAATCTTGAACGTGTTGCTACTTCTGAACCCAAAGCGCTCGAAGACTGTGTAGAGCTGATTATTGAACTAAGAGATGAAGCGAGAAAGAGAAATGATTGGAAGGCTGCAGATAGAATAAGAGAAAAACTAAGTTCTATGAATATATCTATCGAAGATTCGCCAGAAGGAACAAAATGGCAACGAGTTAAGTAACATATGCATCTAAATGTCGCAGATCAGTCTTTTCTTAATGTTTAGTATAAGAAATTCAACAAAGTCATTCTGCTGACTTTTTAACATTTAATAGTCTTGACACATAATTATTGATCCACCAACGGTGATTTTTTGGCGAGACGAGGGACAACAGAACAGGACGTTCTTAACATAGTTATGAACGCTGGTGAAGGCGGAGTAATTCAGTCAGAGCTCTGGAAAACTATTACGGCTGATAGTCGTGAAGGCTCAAGAGCAATTCTGAGGCTTGAGAGAAAGAAACTAATTCAGCGTAAGAAAGAGCTTTTTGATGGCAGATGGACATATAGGGTTTCAGCTAAGAGGCGAATTCCCAAGGTCGAAACGATAATCGCAATTCCATGTTCCTTCTGTGATTTTGAGAATAGATGTAGTGAGGCTGGAACAGTCTCTCCCAATAAGTGTAATAAACTAACTTTTTGGCTTAAGAATCTGGCGATAAACAACTCTGAATAGAAATTGCCTAAATAGTTTAGGGTGCTGGGGAAATAGGGCATATTTAATTTCGATTATTTTTAATGTGCATTCTTCGTATGATTCTGGTTCTCTTACATGCTGGAGTGGTTATTCTAATCTATAAACAGCACGAAAAGAGAATTTATTAATATGATAAAAATTGGTTTTATGAAATGCGACAATATTAAAAGAAATGTCCTTTATACGCATAAGTTTGAACATTGAGAAAAAGTTCTTCGTGGATCGAGCAAAGACGCAAAGATCATTATTTCAAGCTTGCAAAAGAGAGAGGGTACCGTAGCCGGGCGGCTTTCAAGCTCTCTCAGATAATCAAAAGCTATAGGTTCGTCAGAAAAAGAGATCAGGTAGTTGATCTGGGTGCTGCCCCTGGAGGCTGGACCCAAGTATTAATTGAGACTGTTGGAAATCAAGGATATGTATTTGCAATCGATATCCAACCTATTGAACCTTTAGATAGTCCACTAACTGATTTTATTGAGTTAGATATAACTTCAACTTCAGCTATCGAATATCTGATGAAGAAATTGCCAGTAAATGTTGATGTAATTGTCTCAGATATAGCACCTGACGTCTCAGGTACCTGGGAGCTAGATCACTTCCGACAAATTCATTTAGCGAAAAGATCGCTGCAAATAACTAAGAAATTTTTAAAACCCGATGGGAATTTACTAATTAAGGTCTTCCAAGGAAAGGAATTAAAACCTTTTATTAAAGAATTTAAGAAAAATTTTCGACAGACAAGGATTATCAAACCGAAGGCATCTAGAGCCACCAGTTCAGAATTATATGTTTTAGGTCTAGGTTTTAAAAGGAAAAAAGTTGAACTCAATTAAGTTTATTCATTACAGATATGATGTCTTTGATAGTAGCATTTGTCTTAAAGCCTCCACCGTCAAAGTGAGTATTTGTTGCATAATAATCCTGAGATTTTAGATCTTCAATTACCCGATTCGGACTGGGAGGTGCTTTATGGAGTCGATGACAAATTGAATCAACAGTATAGTATGTTGGCGGAGCTTCAACTTCATCTTTAATAAGAGAAAGAATTTTCGATAATCGATTAGACTTCTTGTTTAAACTATTAGCTGAGGCTATCATGTTAAGACAGAATTCTGGGTCGGTCAATCTGCCCAAATACAATGGGCCAGCCAGAGCAGTGGAACTGTCACATATGGAACATCTTCCACGTTTAGCAGGATCTTTTAAAATCATTCTATTAAGACAATGAAAGCAATGTAAAATATACCCCATTTCGGCGAGTGTATTATTTGCTTCTATGGCTGAACGATTTACATTTACGAAGAGGCGAATATAATGATCTGTGCTATGGGAAAACTTTGCGTTAACTGTCATGTCTTGTTTACAAGCTGATGTCACAACAGAACCGAAAAGAAGTCTTAAAGCAACTTCTCGTGAATACTCACTTCTGAGGGGTTTTCCCCCATATTTTCTCAAGCAAGAACGAGGCTTGGCTCCACATAGAACAGCCATATCAGTTGCCGTTATGGCTAAAAAACCTCCATTAATCAAGGCTCTTAAAGCTGAATCTATGTATGTTACAGGTGATCCATAAGGATCAAGGTCTATCAAATCTAGTCTCTTACCAGGTATAGAATGTAAATTCAGGAAGATATTCGCATCCATGCATTGAATATCAGTCTTATCCTGAAGATTGTTATTCAACATATTATGGAGAGCAAACAAAACAGCATCGGGTTCTATATCATTTAATAGCACAGAATTCGAGTCTACTTCAGCTGCGTATCTCAGACCTCGAATTCCAGATCCAGTTAGAGGATCAGCAATTCTAATTGATCTTTGAAGATGGGATTGAAAGCACTGAGCAGCCAATACTGAAATGTCACGATTCAGGCTCATTCGGGGATTGTAGAAAACATTTGGATCCGCAGGTTTTTGATCAGACTCTGTAGGCAGAACTAATTTAATTGACCCCTCAATAACACTCTTAGTCTTGAAGGGTAATGTGGAATGAATGGCTGCACACCTCAGGTCTGACTCATAAACTTTCTAGTATCAATATTGACTTCAAAAAGTCTTGATAAATGCTGTGACAGAATGAGGTATGGCGATTATGTATGAAGCAATAATGGTTACAGGCATGCCTGGTATAGGTAAGACCACTTTAATCTCAAATGTTGTTGAAATTGTTAAAGACAGAGGATACATTGTTGGAGGTATGATGACTAAAGAAATTAGAGATAAACAAAAACGCCTTGGATTTGAGATATTAGATATTCATACTGGCAAGAAAGGAATTCTTGCGCACACTAATTTAAAGAAAGGTAGTAAAATAGGAAAGTATGTAGTCAATGTCGAGGATCTAGATGAAGTTGGAGTTGCTGCAATAACAAACAGCTTGAACCGGCCAGAAATCGATTTAGTTGTCGTTGATGAAACTGGACCTATGGAAATTACTAGTGTACATTTTAGAAAGACCGTAGCTATGGCAATTCGTGGAAGCAAACCATTCTTAGGAACAGTCCAATTCAAATTATGCAATAATCTCATGAAAATCCTAGATCTTACTGATCTTCCTAAGATCATTGAAATAACATATGAGAATCGGAATATTCAGATTGATAAAATATCGAAGGAAATTTTGAAAATAATTGAAAAGAAATATTGAATCGAATATTTTTAGTAATATTGAATTCAAGAGATTTATCATGGGGCTGATTGGAGGGTAATTTAGATAGTCTACATCGCTGGCGTGGACGAGGCTGGGAGAAAGTCAAACATTTGGCTTCCCAAAAGGTCCAATTATAGGTCCACTAGTAATTGCAGGATTAATTATTAATGAAACTAAAGTTTCTCGACTTTCTAATCTAGGAATCAAAGACTCAAAACTTCACACAAGAAAATCACGTGAAATTCTAACACCAAAAATAATCAGTCTTGCAAAAGAACATGTGCTATTCGAGATAACGCCTCAAGAGATAGATTCAATTGTTCTTAGGGGAAAACCATTAAAACGATTAAATCAACTGGAAGTGAAATTCGTAGCGAAAATTCTAGATAGACTAAAACCTGATATAGCATATGTTGATGCTCCAGATAGAAGTCCTGAAAGATTTGCATGTCAAATAATTCAGAAGCTAAGTCTACCAATGAAAATCATTTCCGAACATAAAGCAGATCAAAAATACCCTATCGTCTCTGCAGCATCGATCATTGCCAAGCAGAAAAGAGATGAGGTAATTGAAGATCTCCATGAGACTTACGGTGATTTTGGTTCCGGATATCCATCAGATCCAAAGACTAGAACATTTGTAAAGAAATGGATCATGACTGATGGATGTAATCTGCCAATTATAAGAAGAACTTGGAAAACTTTCAAGAATTTAGAGTCTGAATTATAGCTCGGAAAGAGATTCCGGCTTTCCAAAACCTATTACAATTAGAGTGTGAAACATACGAATTAATTCCGATAAGTATGGTTTGAAAATATGAAATGGTTCCTCTTTCTCATATTCAGTAAAATCGTGATCATTTAGTTCAAGAGCTTTTTTTAAAGTGAACTCTTCGAGTCTGTTTCCTATTACTGTATAGATGGATTTTCCAAGGTCAAATCTTCTTTGTATGATAATAGGAAGTTGAATTTTATCCTGAAGATGTGAAGGTACAATTTCAGATAATTTCGCAATTTCTTCTTTCTTCATTAATATAGATCTTCCATCTTGAGTTTCAACTGACGGAGTTTTCTCTTTAAGTAGAATCTTTAGGGGCTTTCTTGTTTTTGGTAAATGGTAATTTAGACTTCTGACTTCTTCTTCAATCATGGCTCCAAAAATCTTCTCAATTTGACTCTCTGACATAACAAAACTACCGTCCTGATCTTTTTGTTTTTGATAATATTTAGGGTCTGTAGCGCGCGCTTTCTTAACCTACGTGGCGTAGGAATTTGGATGAAAAGGATCTTCTAAACTTCTTTTTCACATTCTCTATAGGTTCACCAAGTATCTCTATCTGATTCAGCTCACATTTTCCCAGTCCTTTCTTCTCTGCGAGACGTAAATGTTTAACATCATTTGGAAGTACCATCATTACAGCTGCACC
>SMYQ01000205.1 GCA_007050885.1 Candidatus Bathyarchaeota archaeon | reverse complement strand
CATCGATTTCAGGTCGTATTGGTCAAGGTCGTCTCGTTGGAGTAGGGACGAGTAAATGGTTGGAACGCCTGGAAAGAAGGCAACGTTGTAGCGTGGGATGTCGCGGAGGATTTGGTCCAGGTCAGGTCGTGGATGGAGGATCAACCGGTCAGCAAGAGTGATAGTGTTGAGCATACAGACGGTGAGGCCAAAGGAATGGAAAAAGGGAATCACAGCGAGAGTAGTGTCTCCTGCTCCCCGTTCAGCAAAAGGAATCCAGCTGTTGCATTGGTATGCATTTGCTACAAGATTATAATGGGTCAGTATTGCCCCCTTTGGTACACCAGTGGTGCCACCTGTGTAAAGAAGCACTGCAGGTGTGTCTTTCGGTGTGATTTTGAGTTTGGGGGGTTTCGGCTCAGCTGATTCGAGGAGTTCACCCCACATGTGATATCCTTTGATACCTTCAGGTGGTTTGAAGCTGACCTGCATGCCCGGGAAAGCATCCGCCATTGTCGTGACAATGGTATACTGCACTTTAGTTTCGTCACGGATTTTAGCATAACCATCATGCATAATGTCAATGATGATTAAAGCCTTCGCACCCGAATCGTTGAGCTGGAACTTGACTTCAGGAGCCTGGTAGAGGGGATTGATCAGCGTGAGGATTGCTCCAGCCCTGAGTGCACCAAAGAATGCAGTGATAAATTGGGGCATGTTCCCTAACATAAGGCCGACAACATCACCTTGCTTGATGCCCATTTTATTCAACGCAGTTGCTAAACGGTTGACTTCTTCTAGTACTTGTTTGTAAGTTTTTTCTTGTCCAAGAAAAACACCAAGGGTATTATCTGGAAAATCCTTTGCAGAATCTTCGAGAAGTTGAAAGAGGGGGATTTCGGGGATTTCAATATTTTCAGGGACTCCGGGTTCGTAAAATTTCAGCCAGGGTTTTTCCATGTTTCGTTGTCCTCCCTGTAGAGATTAGCACAATATGGTGGCTCATAGATGAAAAGGCTTACCATTTCAACTCTTCTTGCGACGATTCAGCTGTTAGAGTTTTTATCCAACAACTCAGTATCAGTCATGAACCTAGTTTTTTCGAGGAATTCGTGACTACGTGGATTCAGTATTGTCCTGTCACTGACACTTAAAAGGCACCATGTCGATGAGTAGCTGGGATTCTGGCGAGGATGCACCTGAATGGATACTGCCGATTTACGACACCAGATTGCAGACTATCTGGACTCTGTTCGGGATTTTAACCAAAGTGTTATGCTTATTGATTCGGGAGTGTTTTGTCTTCCCGATTATCACGAGCTAATAACTCATCCTGAAGCCCTATTGAAGCTTGAAAATCAGTTCATCGGTGAACTGGTTCATCTACTCAATGAGTTAAACAGAGCTCTGCATCACGCCCGACAATGGCGGACCCATCTTGAGAATCTGGCTACAAATCTCTACTTCTCTCCCATTGATAAAAAAGCCCTATTCAAGAAAAAACAAAAAGCCGTCCGGATATTAGCCCAAGACGATATCCGGACCCGCATTCAAGCGTCCTCGGATGGATTAGCATATCTTCGCTGGATTGCTGCAGATACAGGTTTAGAGCTTGAACAGCTCCTCATTGAAATGCGCAATCTAGGTGTTACCCGTCAAGGCTTTCGAAACCTTTTCGGCAAGTATCAATCACCAGAATTAAGTCGATGGGAAAAAGCCCTTGATGCCTGGTTAGATGTGGACCTCGATGCTCTAATTACCGCCCTGCAAGGCTTTCTGGATGAGGCTAGCAATACGGGCTTCAAAAGGGCACTCCATGCCCTGGCCAGCTATATTGATGTCATTGTCAATCTTCTTTCCCAATTCTCCACGATCAGTGCCAGTTTCAATTTTCTTTCATTGGAATGGATGTCAAAAATCCAAATCCAGTTCGATTCGCTTACCGAAGCCAGCGTGGCACTACATGAGCTCCTTTCGCAACGTACTCAAGTAGGAAATCTTTACGTTGATCACGAACTAGCTATCCTCAACGCAATCCTTCCAACTGAAATTGATCCCACCGAATGGTTTGTGGTGTTTGCAAAAAATCCCGCGAAATCGGCCCACGAACTATTACCACAGGAGATACGTTTTGATGCCCTTCCTTTTGCTCTTCATCAAGCTGAAACGGCCTTGGTTTCCATGGATGACCAAATCAAAATTGGAGAATATCTCCTGAAATCCGTTGAAGTCCTTCCAGAACTACTGAAATCACCGATAGTGGCAAAATTCCTCGATGCCGATAAACAACGGCTCGACATTTTCGGTCCGGACGTTTCAATTTGTTTCGGCGGTTACGTCAAATACGGGAAATGGTAAACTCGATTAATGTTCTCTGATCCTTGCAAACTGCCAGAATTGCTTGTTACTTTGACAATAATTCTCAAAGAAGTAGTAATTTGTGCTACCTCAGGCATCT
>SMYQ01000139.1 GCA_007050885.1 Candidatus Bathyarchaeota archaeon | reverse complement strand
CCAATGATTGTCGGAATCCCTCCACGAATCTCACGAGATCGAGCTTGAATTTTGGCAAGTTGCTGGTTGAACATCTTTTGCACATTACCTGTTCCAAGGATGAGTTTGTTACGAGTCGTATCGTAGCTTAACCAACCGCGAAAGCGTTTCATTCCCACCATGATCTCATCATACCAATGGGATCCGTTCAGACTGTTCTCTGGTGGGTTCTTGAGGAAGGCTTCTCCGCGCATGCCAGCTTCTGGAGGAGGCTCAATCCCTATTAACGTCTCAGGACAGATGCTTCGGATCTCATCGGTGAAATGGTGGACAAATGGGGATAGAAACTTTTCCAGAAAATCTACAGGCGCACCCTTGTGAACTTGGAAAAAGTCTCCTTGTATAATCACAGGCTTTCCGTTTTGGTCAACATCCCAGACCCCATGTTGCCGCCAGATGGGCTCGTGACCATCTAGCCAGCAGGATATCCCATTTGGGTTGAGAACCTCTCGGCGAACCTCCCGTACAGCGAAACGCTTGATGAGACTATAAGGAATTTCGCGGGGGAATCCTGAACCCAAAGCCATAGCATCGAAGGGTTTGATGCCGTAGAAGAGTTCACGGGAGATTGCAAAGCCTGCACCTTCCAGTCCTTTTCCAATCCAGCCCGGGCTTGGTTCATTCATGACCTCGAAGCCAATCACATAAGGATTGTCACGAACACGGTTTGCCACCTTCTTGAGGGCAGAGATATAGTGGTTTTGGAGATATTCTTGAATTGGGACACCTTCAACCCTGCAAAGGGGAGCGAAGACATTGCCACCAAAAAAAAGCGTGAACATGGTACAGGATGCAAGACGCCCGTAGTTTTGGAGCCAAGACATTGGTGGGTAGGCATCTGGATCATTGGGATCATAACGATTTTGCATCACGAACGCTGCGGCGGACGCGTCAAATTTCGTAACATCAAGACCAACCTTTTCAAAGGTCCATATTGGAGCCCCGTCACCGCCTGCGGCTCGACTCCACAAATCCTGGTGTGGGTCAATGAAAGTATAGAGTTGATGTTCTGCGGCGATTTTCAAGACCTCTTCAACGTAATCCAAATACTCCTTATCATAGCGTTTGGGGCCAGAGTGTTCAACGGCTTCCCACGTTACAATGAACCGAAGAGCATTGAAGCCCCAATGCCGGATACGAGCGAAATGCGTTTGCGCCTCTTTAAGTGGAAACGGACGGCCAACAAACGACACCGAATAATCGGTGAAATCCGTGTTGAGATGGGTGGCCCCGTTGGGTGTGAAAGGCACCTTGGAGCTGCCACCTAAATTCACTCCTCGGAGCAAAACCTTACGACCGAGTTCATCTCGAAACCACTCATTTTCGATGGTAAGCATTCAGATCAACCCCATATGTGTACGCTTCTAACCGATTGCCGGAATAAGTCTACTTTTTTTATAACCTACCGTATTACTAATTCAAAGTAACTGAGGTTCAAAACAATGACTGATTGGATTAGAACCGCCTTTGGCGATGCCCTCTACGGAAAACATGCCCATTACGATGTCCTCAAGGCTCTTCGCGGCACCACAGCTGAAGACGCTCAAAAACGGCCAGTCGAAAATGACAAATCCATTTGGGACCATCTCTACCACATTGTCTTTTGGCACGATATCACCATGCAAGTGATTGAAGACAAAGAAATTGATTGGAAAGCAATTCAAGGCACTGACTGGCCATCTGATGACGCCAACCTCACCGAAAAGGGCTGGAAGGACCTCGTGGCAAGCTTTGAGAACCATGTTGCTCAGCTCAAAAGAATTGCTGAAAAGGCAGACTTGAATAAACTCCTTAAGGGATTTGGAAACACACCACTTGGACGAGGGATTATTATTGAATTCCAGCATAACAGTTATCATATTGGGCAAATCGTCCTCCTACGAAAGATTTCAGGGATTTGGCCACCACCAGAAGACAAGAAAACATAACCTAATCCAGTATTGTAGGTTGTGCTCATGCCTGACAAGGTGCGCTAAAAAGCTAAAGGAATAGTTAATGACAGAGTGGACATTACCTCCAGAAAAGCACGCTCCATCTTTATATGATCTCATGATGTCCACACGCTTGCTGCAGCCATCAAAATCCTTGTCGAAAATGACTAGAAAGTGCGTTCCATTAATGATGATAGCACTACTTACGTTTTAGAAAAAGTTCCGTAACCCTGAATTTCCTGGCTTTATAGGGCTAGTTTGTAAAGTCCATAGCCTGCTCCTCCAGCTCGCGTCGATTGATTTTTCCAGTACTTGTTAATGGTAATTCTTCAAGGAAAATGACTCTCTTGGGGACTTTGTATCGAGCTAGTTTCGACCGCATATATTCTTTCAGCGTCGTTTCAGAAATGTCTCTACCCTCTGTTATGACAACAAAGGCGACGGGAACTTCACCCCATTTTTCATCCGG
>SMYQ01000227.1 GCA_007050885.1 Candidatus Bathyarchaeota archaeon | reverse complement strand
TTCTTCCTTGCTTCCCCACGGTTCTCCACGCATCATGCCATATCGTTTACGTATTGGTAAACCCTCAGCGTGATTCCGCATTCGATACGTGTCACAGACAACTAGGGAGGGTCCGTCTCCTTTCCTCGCCCTGTTAACAGCCTCTTGAACTACTTCATAAACAGCCATTACATCGTTACCATCAACCCGGTTACCGGGAATGTTATATGATTGAGATCGAATGGCGAGGTTTTGCACTGAACAGACTTCCCAAATCGGTCCCCCTTGACCCCACAGATTATTTTCAAGCACATAAATGACGGGAAGTTTGTAGATGGATGCGAGGTTGAGCGACTCATGAAAGGTTCCTTGGTTAGACGCGCCGTCTCTAAAGAAACATACACTTACTTGCGCGCGCGGGTGAGATCACTATGTGCGTGCTACAAATACAAGAATCCTGATTTCTCGTAAATGACCAACTCAAAATATTAATGATTTGACCCAAAAGAGTATTAATGAGATTCAAAGTGATACAATTAGATGAGGCAAGTGAAAATTGACGTCAGTTAAGATGCGAGTAGATGAACATTATGACAGAGAGGCTACTGTCTCTTTCCCCGACTCTTGGAACGTCAAAGTTGTGTCGATGAAAGGACATACTGCTCCTCCCCTGTCAGATGATGAGATTCGAGATGCCCTAGCACATCCCATTGGAAGCCCCAGTCTCCAAGATTTAGTGCGCGGAAAATCTGGTAAAATCGTCGTTACCTGCGATGACCTTGAAAGGCCCACCCCCGCCTATCGTGTTTATCCCTTTATCATGGATGAACTCAACAAAGCCGGAATTTCTGATGATCAAATCTTCATCATGGGAGCTTATGGCTTACACGCTGCTATGACGATGGACGCCTATGGCCGCAAAGTAGGGTGGGATATGGTGCAGCGATTCGACTGTGTGAATCATAATGCTTTCAAAAATCATACTAACTTAGGTAAAACTAGTCGCGGTACTCCCTTACTTGTTGACGCCGAATTTGCAAAAGCGGATATCCGAATCGTAGTCTGTGGGATTAAAAAACACCCCTTCGCAGGTTGTGGAGGCTCAGGTAAACACGTTATCCCTGGCGTTGCCGCGTTTGATACAATTGCATGGAACCATCAAACCATCGGACGAACCTCCGCAAAAGGTATCTGGAGGATAAAAGGAAACGATGGTCGCGCTGATATGCAAGAAGCAGGACGAATGGCCAATATCGACTTCGTTGTAAACTGCTGCTACAATGATAAACGCGATCTTGTCGGGCTTTATACCGGTGATATGGACGACTCGTGGCATGAAGCAATAAACTTTAGTTACCAACTTCATGCTACGCCATTACCCCAGAAAGAAGCTGATATTGTAGTCGTGAACAGTTATCTTCAAGCCCAACAAGGCATTGATTGGTGGCCAGCTCAAAGCACTCTTCGCCAAGACGGATCGGCTGTTGGCATTCATCAATATACACCAGGGTGGCGATTAACACATTACTCTGTGGAAAGCTTTGGCTCTGGAGGTTATTCAGATGGCTACTGGGCACGCTTGCACAACTATCCTAATCGACTATGGCCCGTTAAACAGGCTGAAAACGTTCTTGTCTGGAGCCAAAAGATCGCGAAACGTAACATGTTAAGGTACAGTGAACGGGTGAACTGGCTTAAAAAGTGGGATGACGTCGTTACGAAACTTCATGCAATACATGGAGACGATGCAACGGTCAATGTCTTTCCTTGTTCTCGAGTCCAATTTGATAGTAGAGTGCCGTTGCTCCTTTAACGCGCTTCTTTCTCTTTCCTTTTTTAAGCGAAATCGTCGTGTTGTGAAGAAGGTATAGATGGCTAGAAATTTTGCGAAAAAGGCTTTTATTAGGACGTGATCTATTATCAGGAGGCTGCATGAAACATACGGCTTTGACGAGGGTGACCTGCTGTGGTTAAAATAGCTGTTTCCATCCTCTCTGCAGATTTCACTCAGCTAGGTGACGATGTTACTCGAGTAGAAGCGGGTGGCGCCGATATCATCCACATCGATGTAATGGACGGTCACTTCGTACCTAACTTAGGCATTGGACCAATGATTATTAAAACACTCCGAACACAGACAACGCTACCTTTTGGCGTCCACCTCATGGTTGAAGAGCCTCACCGTTTTATTCAACCATATGTCGAATCAGGTGCAAACTTTCTTGTTCCTCATGTTGAAGCATTTCATGGTTTATATTCCACTCTCCAAACCATCAAAACTTCTGGAGAAAAAAGTGGGGTCGCCCTCAATCCCGCGACACCTTTAACTCAAATTACTGAGTTACTTCCCATGATTGACATCCTTCTAATAATGACAGTGGAACCTGGATTTGGTGGACAATCTTTCATTCCGCAGATGCTGACCAAGATTGCGGGCGCTCGGAAAATAATTGACACATCA
>SMYQ01000218.1 GCA_007050885.1 Candidatus Bathyarchaeota archaeon | reverse complement strand
ACACTACCACTTGAGCTTCTTGAGCGTTTATGCAGCTACACATATTGCGACCTATCTGAAACTGCTGCGCTTAGTTTTCGGAATACAATCGAACCAAAACTCGTAGGTGTCGAAACCAGCGTCATTGTCGGCGAAATAGATCAACTGGTAATAGAGACATCATTTAATGCATTGGTCGCTTTAGGTATTATCTCAGGCCTTTGCACGAAAGAGACTGTGTTAAGACTAGTTACTTATAATCTTGATGTCGGGGGAGTGTTTGCCGTAGAATTCAACGAGGATTGGGAAAATCTTGTGTGGGAGCTGACTCCACGCGGGCTGGATCAACTCTACGGGATCAAGATAGAACTCGAAGGGCAGCTTGAAGGACAGATGCCTAGAAAACGCAAAATGCTGTTCTTTAGGAAGAGTTCGCAGACCGGTTTATCACTTCGTTGATTGAGGATGCGATACGAGTCCACATAGACTAGCGAGATAGGCTGAAATTACACTGCTTGATCGCTAAAAAGGATAGTAGGGCTGATGCTCCATTCTTAGAACCTGTCCAAAAATAACTTCGCACATTGACAATTGAATTACGGCGGCGCACAGTGCGGTTTGATCGTGTAGTTCCAGGTGGGGCATACTCGGCGTCTTTGTAGATTCAAAGCCTTCATCTCCTGGTCTGAGACCTTGATACCTTTCTCATAGACTCGATCTATCAGGAAAGCCTTAACCTTGAGTCCGGCCTCGGTCGTGGTGCCACGGATGTACTAACATCTTCTCGAAAGAGCGCAACGGCTTGCCTGCCCAGTTTATGCTGATGTAGCTGAACAAACGATGCTCAATGGGATTCCACTTCGAGGCACCGGTAGGATAGTGGCAGACCATCACCTCGATTCCGAGACGGTCGGCAAGCTTCTCTCGAAGAAGCTTCTTCCACGAGCGGAAGCGACATCCATCACTGCCGCCAGCATCCGATAGAATCAGCAGCTTGCTTTCGTCAGGGAAGGTTGGGCGGTCTTCAGCTTCCCACCATTGACAGATGGCATCCACAGCGAACTCTGAGGTGTCGGCTGAGTTCCCGACATAGACGTAGCCCTCATTGTGCCAGAGATCGTAAATGCCATAGGGCACTGCCCGACCGATGGCGTCTTGAGGAAAATCGTGGACGTTGACCTCTTCGGCTTGCTAACACCACGCCTGACCCGGATTTTTGAAGTTGTCAATGAGCTCTTTCTTTTTCGTGTCCACGCTAATCACCGGATGTCCGTTGGCCAGGAAAAGCTGGGTCACCCGCCTGAGGTATCGAAACTGACGATCTCGGTCGGGATGAGGTGGACCGCTATGTTGTTTTCGATTAGCCTTCAGCGAGTAGCCCAACTTCTTCAACATTCGTCGGACGGTCATACGGCCAATCTGGTAGCCATCTTTGACCAGGGCCTTGCTCAACTGCCGCAGGCTGCTGCGAATCCACTTCTTTTCACTCATCGGATCGCCAGCCGTTTCATCTTCGACCAGTGACTCTAGGGCTTGTTCGATGCCTGGCTCTTTTTTTCGACCGGATGACGCCCACCACCAGGCAGACGTACACGCTCTACAGGCCGATCGGCTAACTCGTTGTCCAATTCCTCACACCCCCGGCGAATGGTGTCCACATGCATACCGGTGATTTGGGATATCAAGGTAACGCCTCCACGACCGAGTTTCTTGGCCTCTAGGGCCACGTACCAGCGTCGCTGTTGTTCATCCAAACGGCTTAGCAGCAAATTCATCTGGTGATGGAGTTCTTTGTTGGGGTGCTCGCCAGGTTGCGGGCAATCTCGACATTGGCATCGGTGCACAGTTTCTGATGACATCTTTTAACCTCCTGCCCTAACTCGCAGGAGTATTATACACGAAAACACGAAGTTATTAATGGACAGCGACTTAGGTCAGAAAGACTATCACTGAATACAGGGGAGGCTTTATGAGAACCAGAGTAAGTTATGTGACCATTGCAGTGTCAAACCTTGCCCAAGCTAAGCAGTTTTATGAAGGTATTTGTGGCTTCCGACCAACCCTATACTATGAACCCACAAAATGGCAGGCGTATGACGTCGGAGAAGGAACAGGGGGTTTTGCAATTAGTGAAGCGAACGACTCCTTAACCCCATCTCCCAGAAGTTTGGTCGATTTTTTTGTTGATGACGTTGAAGGTTTTTGGAGAGAGATTAAATCACAGGTAACAGTTATTGACGAACTATCTCATGCTCCTTGGGGAACCTACAAATTCGTCATCTTGGATCCTGATGGAAATAGACTGGGATTTGCTCAGGAACCTAAATGATGGTGGTTTTGCAGCCCGCCGAATTTCCTGCTGGATCAATACATGCTTAAGAGTTGGACGTAGTTACGATTTCACTGAAACTGGCGGCATCTAATTATAATGTAGTTGCGTTTCGTCGCAACCAACGCTTGTATAATGTCC
>SMYQ01000277.1 GCA_007050885.1 Candidatus Bathyarchaeota archaeon | reverse complement strand
AGAGTTTTATCTCCGTATTAAGTCAACGGTGAAGGCAATTTACACATTCCCTGCTCCGGGCAAAGTATAAAGAGTATTTAAGGTTGGAGTTTGTAGGAGTATCTTACTGGTTGAGGGTGATTTTGAGTGGTACGATTTCGAAAATCCCAGTTATATACGGTTTGGCTGGTGCTTATTATCATCCTCCTCGTTGTTAATTGGATTGGCCTAAGAGATCGATATGTAACAAGTACATATCCCACTGATAATGCAACGCAAATTGCACTTGGTGACCTTGACGTTTCAAAACCCGGCCTTGAATTAGTCTACTTAACTCCATCGCGTGTCATTATAGTTGGTGGGTTAACTGCGTCCCCATGGCAAGAGACGGTCTTTCAGAACCCCGACTGGGAAACGAATCCACTCATAGCCCTAAGCGTTGGCGATTATTATGATGAATACAAAGGAGACGAAATCGCAGTCCTTACACAGGATGGAATACTCCATTTGAACTTCCGCGGAGCTGCCATCTGGCATTCAGAAGAAATCGGTAACCTTCCCGATGGATATCCAGTGTGGACAACTAACCATATGTTTGCCGGTCAATTCATCACGACATCAGACGCCATGGAGATAGCCATTATTGGTCAACATTACAATGTGTCTACTACCACTTCAACGGGTCACATCTATGTAGCTAGCAGATTCAATAGTACAACTTGGAATATTGACCAAGTTCATACTGAACTAACCATTTTACTCACTGGCGCAGCTGGTAATGTGGATACCTCAAACAGCGGCGATGAATTGATTGCAGGCGGAATAGATACTGGAGCCTTCTATTTAAGATACGATGAGGGAACTTGGACGATAACCCAACTCATTGAATGGGGAGGGGTAACACGTTCAATTGCAGTGGGAGATTTCATGCTTCAACCTGCAGGGAATGAAATCGCCATCGTAAGGGATCATGATATTCGAGTCTTCTACAGGCAATTGGGAGAATGGATAACGACGACTATCTGGTCGGAGGAACATTTGCAAATCGGAATTGAGTCTGTGTTCATCGGGGACATCGACCCATTTAACCCTGGACATGAGGTGCTGGGTGTTGGCACCGTAAATGAAAATACCAAACCAGTACTAGTTGTCCTGAAGCATATGTTAAGTTGGGAGCCTAACATTCTCTGGCACTTAGTGGAATCACCTACTAATGTTATTGCAAAAAATTTTGATTTCAACCGTCTGGGAACAGAGATTCTCATCAGCAATCCACCACAGACAACCGTGTTGTCGGTCCCAACGAATTCTGACCGGATCCTACGGGCAGGGGTAGCGGTCTTGATACCGGCAATTCTCCTACTTCCAGCAACATTCCTTCTTTTCGCACTCGCTGAATATTTTGGAAAAGTCACTGATGAACGTCGTCGGGCTCGTGCCTTAGAGATGATTGCCCAAGGGTATGTTCGGTGTCCTGTTTGCAGGCGTTATATTCCCAAAGACAAAGCGGAAGCCCATAAACGGTGGCACAGAACCCAACAATTCTATTAAATACCAAGCTAGGATTTGAGAACCTTTCCAGGAAGTTGTGCCAAGACCTTAATTGCACCCTCAACGATGGTGTCAATTAATTCAGCAGTTGTGGGCAGATCAGATATGCGACCTGTCACCTCGCCACCAAACATCAAAGCAGTATCGGATTTATGATCTAAGAGATCTACAAATCCTGATTGTTCTAGTTTCAATATGGCGTTATTCGAGTCAACTGGTTCACCAAGATAAAACCGGGGAACATCGTCCAGTGTCTGCTTAACAAGCATCTCAGCACGGTGGTTTCGAAGGAACCGCATCGGCCCAAATAAGCCACGTGCAACAAGCGTTTGTCGTTCCTCATGATTAATGATAGCGTCTTTCCAGATTGATTCAAAATCACTTTCTTGGGTCGCAATAAAGCGTGTTCCCATTTGTATCCCCACCGCGCCTAAACATAAAGCTGCAGCTAGGGACGCACCATCACTAAACCCTCCCGCAGCTACTACTGGGGTTTTAACCGCCTGGGCCACTGCAGGGACTAACACCATCGAATGGACGGGATCCCAGGAGACATGAGCCCCGCCTTCATGCCCCGAGGCCACAATCACATCAGCCCCTGCCCGTTCAGCCTTCTTCGCATGATAGACGGATGGAACCACATGAACCCAGATGAGCCCATGGTTTTTGACTTCAGCCCACGGTTTCGGATTCCCTGCCGAGGTGATTAACACCCGTAGTCGCCGTTCAATATCTGAATCTGCATTCCTGGTCTCAATTACCTGTTCGACAAACATCTTTGATGCTACCAAAAACTCTGCTGCGACTGGAACATTTACGCCAAAAATGCCCTTCGATGATTTGGTCCCCTTGGCTACAGCTTCTATGGATTTTTGCAATAACACCATAGGTGGATCATCGCCAAACAATCGTTTCGCATCCA
>SMYQ01000242.1 GCA_007050885.1 Candidatus Bathyarchaeota archaeon | reverse complement strand
AAGGTGTTGGGCTCTATAATGTCACTGATCCTTTCAATCCGCTCATCATCATGCCTGCCATCAATTTTGATGGAAACATGACGGATCTCGAATTTCAAGGCCATTATCTTTACGTGGCAAACTACGATTCGCCTAGTTCACTCTCGTTCCGTATCATTGACGTTGAAGATCCCAATAATCCCGTTTTATTGCCAATGGGTTATCTTTCACCAAATGTTCATGGTTTGACTATCGAGGGACATTTCGCCTATTTAGCTGAAGGTCCAACTGGTCTCAACATCTTAAACATTACCAATCCTCAGGCTCCGACACCTGTAGATACAGTTAACACACCTGGCTTTGCCATGGATGTCATTGTTGACGGAGGGTTAGCCTTCGTGGCTGATGAAAATAGCGGAATACAAATCGTTGATATCAGCAATCCGTATGCCGCCTCAATCATCGGCAGTTACGATACTCCCGGAGAGGCTCGTAAACTGGCACTACAAGGTGACACACTCTTTGTCGCTGATAGCGCAAATGGTTTAGTGGTTCTCGATGTCACAGTTCCAGCTCATCCGGTCCTTATTGACACCATTGGTCTTAATTATGTCTTTGATGTTGATTTGTTCGGTGAAATCGTCTGTATTGCCGCTAGTACTGGTGTATACACCTATCGAATTGGTCTTGGTATGGCGATGTTAGAAGAAATCGGCTCTTTTGCTGGTGGCTTCACATACAACGATATCCGAGTCCAAGGGGATGTCGCTTACGTTGCAGCGGGACCTGATGGGTTGCTCACCTTTGATGTCAGCGACCCGGCTCTCCCTGTCTTCCTGGATAACTATTCAATCGGAGTCTCTAATGCCAAGAAACTCGATGTGCAAGGTAACATCGTCGTTCTCGTTGAACCAAGTGCGTTACATGTCCTTAATGTTCTGGATCCCAGTAATATTCAACTCTACCAAAGCATTGCTGCATCACTAATGACTGATGTTTTTCTTTGGGGTGAGCTTTGCTGGTACACCTTCGAAAATGGAGCTGGCTGGGTGAACCTCACCAACCCCTACACATGGAATAATCATCAGGAATATTGGGGCACTAATCTAACTGCACTTTGGGTACAGGGCTCTTATCTGTACACAGTGGATTCTCAAGGGGGTTCTGGGCCGAGTTTCTACATCCATGATATCAGCGATTTTAACAACTTCCAGCAAACCTATGTACGCTCTCGAGTAGCGTATCACTACGATGTCATGGTCGATGGGAACGTTGCCTATCTCGCAGATGATGATCCTGGACTTTCAGGTTATGCATCAACCTATAATGTCACTGATCCATGGAACATCAGTTTTGGTGACGACCTATTTAATGATACACTAGGAGTCTGGGCTTATGGCAAATGGTTGGTCACGGCTGATCAGCACGATGGAGTTTCACTACACAACACGACAAATATCAGTAGTTTGACTACTGTGGCAACATCTACAAGTGCAAATGGTGCCTGGGCTGTCACAGTTCATGGCAACTATGCCTACGTCGCGAACAAAACCAGCTTGGTGATCTTACACCTTGTTAAGGCGGCTGGAAATACCTATGTAGGTGGTTCAACCCTCGCCGCATCATTAGAAGTAGATACGACGACAGAAACCATTGAAAACGCTACACTTACATATTCAGCGCTTGAACCCTTGGGAACCTCTCTTGTGTTTGAGATGTCTGCGGATGGAGGTTCTACTTGGGACTCTGTCACACCTGGTGCTCTGCACGCCTTTACCACTCCGGGTGATGATCTACGCTGGCGAGCCACGCTAACAACTACCTCGATAGAACGCAGTCCTCGCCTTTCCTCACTCAGCATAACTTACGAATACGAAGTACCTCCGACGACACCACCACCTCCACCCCCTCCTCCAATTCCAGGTTTCCCATTTGTAGCCATTGCTCTGGGAACCATCATTGCACTTTCCTTGGGAATTCTAGTTCGTCGACAGAAACGAATACAGTAGTGACCTGCTTTGGACGCCTTTAGGCGTCCTTCATCTTCTTTTTTTAATAGCGACATAAAAAAGAGTTCACCAGCGGGCCCACAATCATAGGGACCCGCCGATGTGTGGAAATCCCTCAAAGGCACTCAAAAGAACGCAGAATTATTGCGTTACAGTCAAGGTGGATAAGGCCTTGACGACTTCTTCTGCTGCCATGGCGCCACCGAGAACGTCACCAATAACGTCTAGGGTTTTTACAGGTTCTGCCCGAAGGGCACAGGTAAAAAGGGTTTCCAGACCCATCTCGGTGGCTGTGAGATCCCGCATCATCAGATGCAAGACCATCTTTGCTTCCCGAGCTGGAACGTTCTTTGCAGCTTTGGTTTTCAACAGCAGATCAAGGAGTGCCGTGGATACTGGTTCGCGTTGATCTTTGGGAATCAAACCCACGACCTTTCGTAATCCTTCACTCATGATGATCCCGT
>SMYQ01000155.1 GCA_007050885.1 Candidatus Bathyarchaeota archaeon | reverse complement strand
AGAGAGATCGTGATTTAGGTGTAAGCATTTCTAAAGCAACTGTACCGCGTTGCCATCCAAAATAGGTGAACTCATGGGTCATCACATTGGTATATCCATAGTTGTGAAATTGATCAAAAATATACTCTTGAGCACGGGATTCACTAGGTGTACCAGCGAATCGACTTCCCACGTCATCCGCAAGGAAGTGCATATTATCGAGAATGGTATTCTCTTGCCAGAGATCCCCAATCACATTTCGTTCAATGGTCTTCAAACGCTGCGTTAACTTCATGAATTCGTCACTGTTTTCCGATGTAATGCTCTTTACCATACGTCATTCCCATGTTATTAATAACTCGTTTCTCCTGTAGCGCATTATTCTGACAAATGCTATAAGTTTAATAATCCTCTGAAACGCATGTTGGTTGGCGAAAGCGTAGTTGGAATCGTATGCGATCATTGGGACTTTAGCGCTTTTTGTAGTGGTAACCTTACTCTATCAGTATCGTCATCTTTTCTCGGTTCTTCGATATCGATGGATGCTCAAATCTGCGGTTGATTCAAAAGATCCACCAAAACAGCAAACAGAGATTGTGTGTCCTCGCTGTAACGATTCAATGGAAGAAGGGTACATGCTTGGGCCTCGAGGGATTTACTGGAATAAGGATCCCGTTTCACTCCACGATTTTGGCTGGCATGATATTCGCAGTGAGCCATTAACGTCTCGACTACCCTTTGATGATAAATCAGGCTTGTTAAGGGCCTATCGTTGCTTGAAGTGCGCGATTATTCGCATCGATCTACGAGCACAGAATCGATATGACTTTTTATAAGTTGATACATGTAATTCTGGGGATCATCAGATCTCTTTGTTTTGATAGAGGGGACAACCGCCGCCGCATTCAGGTAGTTGAGGACAGTCACGGTATTCATCAGACACGTATTTTCTCTCACGTAATTCAATACAGGTTGGATGATGCCATATCTGATTCCAATCATCCCGCAGAATATTGCCCAATGGCTCGAAGTAGCTTTGGCAGGGGATAACATCTCCGTTGGGTTCAATACACATACTAATTCGACACGCACTACAGCTTTTGATACCCAGCTCTAACTCTAGAGGATTAACAACACAATACTGAGTTGGGGTGTACCAGATGAATTCCATTCCTAAGAGTTCTGCATACTCTTGGATCCGTGTCAGGAGAGGTTTTAACTGGCTTTCCTCAAGTCCGAATTCTTTCGCGATGGCAGGAGCCTTGCCTGAATGAATGAGCCCGTTACAGGCAAATTGCTGCAATCCAAGATCGTGAATGAACTTGATGGTTTCCAGCATGTCATCAGCATTATACTGGTTTAATGTGGTATTGGTGAGTGTATAGATGGGTGTTGCGATCGCATTTTTTAATCCTTGGACGGTTTCTTGCCAGCTACCTTCAACGCCTGTGATTTTATCGTGTACTTTTTCATTGAACGATTCCAAAGTGATTTGAATATGGTCGATTCCAGCATCGACTAAAGTCTCCACATATTCGCGATCCTTCAAACGTCGCCCATTGGTGATGACTCCGGTTACCAATCCTTTGTCTTCAGCGTACTGAATTAATTGGGGCAAATCCTCTCTAAGAGTGGGTTCTCCACCTGTAAACACAAGCTGGGGGATTCCAAGGGAATAAAGAGTATCAATCACCTGATACCATTCCCTTGTAGTGAGTTCAGGGGTTTCGCGGGGACCTCCGGTATAACAGTGACGACAGCGATTATTACATTGATAAGTCAAAGCCAAATCCATACGATAAGGCGCGGACATTGATTGCTGTAAGGGCTCTGCTTTTTCAACCCCCAGGTACGAAATGGGACAGATATCACTGGTCTTTGCAAAGGAATTGACAATAAAGAGAATATCTTGGTGATCGGTGAGCGCTGTGTCAAAGTCGATCTTGTATCGCCGTTGAATCTCTTTCGCCGCTTCTTTCTCATTCTTTCCAGTGAGAAAATAATAGACATGTGCCGTAGCGGTTTGATTCAGGAAAAGGACTCGAGACGCGTCAATGATCAAAACGCCGTCCCCATCGTCTTCAACACGGAGATGAAGGCGCAGTCCTTGCCATTCACCCGTTGCACGGTAGTGATATAATCCTGGGGGTATTTTTTGGGGGAACAGCCGATCAATAAACTTCATAGTCATCGAGCACCTCCACCTGCACACGCACAGGCACAGGAGACACAGGCACACGCACAAGCACAGGATGCACAGGCACATACGCAACTGGAACGTCGTCGAACCGACCGAGTGGATTGTGCAGATCTTGGTGGAGGAATCAATCGTTTTGCAAAGTTTTCTGCATCACGCACGAGATTATTTGTAGCTTTTTCAATTCCGGAAACAATACCATCTGCGAATTCTTGAGCGGGAATGGGCTGATAGTCAGGCGTGCCAGATGGCCGTGTTGTGGGTACCGGAGTCGTGCCTCCACTTC
>SMYQ01000211.1 GCA_007050885.1 Candidatus Bathyarchaeota archaeon | reverse complement strand
CCCAGACAAAGGATACGTTACCATAGATCAGATGCGCTGTATTGGTTGCAAATCCTGTAATTTTGCCTGTCCGCTAGCTGTCCCTGTTTTCGAGCAGTCGTTGGGTATCAGCAATAAATGCAACTTCTGTGATGGATCACCAAGATGCGCTGAATATTGTAGTACTGGAGCATTACAAGTCATGTCACGACGAGAAGCCAAAAACATCTGGGAGTCAAAACCAAATGAGTGACGATGAACTCACCCTCTATCCTTGGAGAAAGAGAGTGAAAACACTTCCAAAGTCATTCAAGAATCCAATTGTTAATATCATCAGAGTGGGTCATGTCCCAAAACTCGCATCCACACGGGAAAGGATTCGAGAGAACCTAGGGATCAACCGGAAACCCCCGACTGCCTATCATGATGAAAAAGCACGCCTTGAACTAAAAGAACTAGTGAAAGGCACTGACCTTTATGACAAGGCCATGTGGGATGAAAGAGACGAGTAGGGATCAGCAAATGACCAGAAATTATGCACTCTTCCTAGGTTGTTATATCCCTTCAATGCAGCCATTTGCTGAAGCTTCCCTACGACGAATTGCTCCGTTACTGAAAATGAAATTAATCGACATGGAAGGAGCCACGTGCTGTCCGGTACCTGAAATTGTTCGACTAGTGGATTACGATGCATGGTTGTATGTGTCTGCACGAAACCTTGCTCTTGCAGAATCCGAAGGTGAAGACATTCTAGCACTGTGCAATGGATGCTGGGAAACTTTGCACGAAGCAAGAGAGGCGATTGTGAGTGACCCCGAATTGTTGACAGAGGTTAACTCTCATCTCTCGCTGTTTGATAAAAGGTTGGAGGGGAAAATCAAAGTCAAGCATTTCCTTGAAGTCATTGTAGAGGATGTTGGTTTGCAATCTCTGAAAGCTTCAATTAAGAAGCCATTGTCGAACCTGAAGGTCGGGGTTCAATATGGCTGTAAACTGTATAAAAGCCCGGAGAGTAAGTTCGTCACCTACTTCGATAACATTATCGAGACACTTGGGGTTAAGGCGATAGAGTATGGGGCGGAGAAGCTCTGTTGTGGATTTCCGTTGTCATTGTATTCTCTGGATGAAGCGATGGAAGAACGTGCTAAATTCAAATTAGCAAAGATGCAGGAAGCCAAGGTGGATTGCTTGGTTACAGCCTGTCCTGGGTGCTTTGATGTGTTGGAGAAAGCCCAGTTGCTGCTGAAACGGCAGGATCTGCACTATGAAATCCCAATGCTTAGTCTCACTGAGCTGATGGCGCTGAGTCTGGGATTCCGACCCCAGGAAATCGGTGTAGACAAGCATCGCGTGAAAACCGATGCCCTCATTGCTAAACTTGGGATGGTGGGAAACTAAATGGGTCGAATGGATACGATTCGAGAGCAATTAATCACCTTAGTCAAAGACGATTATGAGGATGAAAAAATTGACAAATATTCACGAGTCTTCGTCCGATTGAAACCACAACATATTCGCCCTGTTACACGATTATTAGTTGAGAATCTGGATGGACGATTAGTCGCGATTTCAGCGAACGATGAAGGGATACACGGTTTCGATCTCGTCTACCACTTTGATTTTTCCCATCAAGAAAAAGGTCTACATCTCGCTTTGAAGGTCCGCCTCCCACGAAAAAAACCCGTCATCGATTCAGTCACTGAGATTGCTTGGTCAGCCAATTGGGCTGAAAGGGAGCTAATGGATCTACTAGGGATCAGTTTCGAAGGCCACCCTGACCCCCGGAAACTGTTTCTCCCCTATGCTTGGCCGTCGGAGGAGGTGGGCTAGATACCAACACCGAAGAAACTAAAAAAGAAAACCATTCCCATGCAGATCGATAAAGTCACGGCCCCCGAATACGTTGTGCCATTAGGTCCTTTTCACCCGGCGCTCCTTGAAGGGGAATATTTCAAGTTGAAAGTCGAAGGCGAAAAAGTTCTGGATGTAGACTTGAAGCTTGGATACAACTATCGGGGTATCATGAAACTGGCGGAATCCCGTAGTTATCATCAGAACATTTACCTCTTTGAACGGGTCTGTGGCATTTGTAGCGCTGCCCACACAACTGCCTATACTCAAACCGCTGAAATGCTCGGTGGAATTGAGCTCCCAGATCGTGCGCGATATATCCGTACCCTCATCGCCGAGTTAGAAAGAATCCACAGCCACTTGTTATGGGCTGGCGTTGGGATGGAGCTTATTGGTTTCAAAACCCTATTCATGTTGATTTGGCGGGACCGAGAACATGTCCTTGACGTGCTCGAAGCGATTTCTGGAAACCGTCAACATTATGCAATGAATACCATTGGGGGCGTTCGAAAGGATATAGACAAAGATATGATTCCAAAAATCGAAGAGAAGCTGAAGCTACTCCATAAAGCGACAGAGACGGCAACTAAGGCTGTTCTAGAAGATGGGGGAATACGAGCCCGGACAAAGGGTATTG
>SMYQ01000007.1 GCA_007050885.1 Candidatus Bathyarchaeota archaeon | reverse complement strand
AGAATATCTTTACTAGTTATAATTCCTTGAAGATCATTTTGGCTAACTACAGCAAGCCGTCTAATTTCCAGTTGGTTCATTTTTTTCGCAACTTCTCTTATACTTGCTTCACCGTCTATTGTTGCAATTGGTCGGCTCATAATACTCGAAACATTCACATCTTTGGGTTGAAGACCTTTTGCTACAACTCTAGTTGCGAGATCTCTTTCTGTGACTATTCCCAAGGGTTTGTCATTTTTGTTGACGATCACTATTCCGCCTATCTTATGTTTCTCCATTAGTTTAGCCGCATTCATTGCATTGTCGTTCTCTCTGACAGTAATTACTGGTTTTGACATAACATCTTTAGCAGTCGCAACATTCTCATCGACTGAGGAAGCCATAATGGGTCACTTGTAGATTAAAGATAGTTTGATTGCTGCTCTTATACTATTTTACACTTGTTTAATTTTCATATTTCCACTAAAGATTTATTCAAAGGTTTGTCAGTTTCCGAAGCTAGTTTACCTCTAATTCTTGAATAATGCTTAAATGGAATGAGTGAATGAGTGTTACAGAGTGACATAAAATATGGGCTACAAAGAGTTCAATGAAAGCGTCAAGGGACTAATGATATTATCAGGATTGTGGGCCATTTTAAAGACCGTAGAGTATCTTTTCAACTTTCTTCAGTAATTCATAAGAATTTTTTAATTTTATTAGCGAATGCTAAGTCATAACGATAGAATTTTTCCTTTGATAGTTATTTCTCCTTTTCCAGCGGGGATTAGTCTTGCTACTTCATCTAAGTTAGTTCGATCTATTTTCTCACTAATATTCTCACGACTTGAGGCTTTTAATAGTTCAATTATTTTCTTTGCTAATTTACCTGAAGAGGTTCTTCCAGGAACCAGTTCCACATAAGCTTCGGCATGTTTTTCAATAGCGGATGATGGACCTGCAACAAATATTACATTTTCATTTTCTTCTCGAACTCCTATAGCTATCTTCAACTCCACTCCGCGATCATAGTTACGTTTCCCCCGTATCATGAATTGTCCTTTTCCCAAATATTCTCCACTGGGGGCACTTGTTTCGACTTGGTCGGGATTAACCCAGTAGACATTTACCGCCGTTAAATTTAGACTCCATGCTTTACTCCTTGCAGCAGTCGCTTGTGCAGCTTCTTTAATGGTCTGGGGAGTGATGGATTTTCCCTCAGTTCTTACAATAGTGAATGGGGCTCCTTGGATTTCGGCATGAAATACTAAATCATCTTTATTGAGGTATTTTCTTATTAATAGATCATTAGTTGAGGCATCCTTGCCCGACATAATTAGAAAGCCATCCGAACTTTTAAACCAATGAAATTTCTCATACCAGACTTTTTCTCTTTTTCGTTTAGGGATTTTTTCTATCACTTTCTTTTCGATGGTTTCTTCTTCAACACTTCTCAGTTTGGTCTCAATCTTATTTACAGACTCTTGTAGGCCCTTCAATTTTTGTGACGCTTTCTTTGAAGCATCATAATATTGTTTTGCAACCTGCTGTGGGGTTTTATCATGCCGTATATGAATGGAGATTTGACCTACCTTCAATCTGGCTTCTTCTGGAAGAATTTTTGTAATTATTTGCTGTTTATTGTTTGTAGTTATTTTGTTGGTTAAGTTTTCTATATCTTGAAGTGGAGTTCCCTTCACTTTCTCTTTCTCGATTAATGTTGTTATCTCAGACAGGATATGCAGGTTAAGATATATCGTATCTGCGATTTCCTTATTCTTTTTGACTGCTTCTTCCAATGATGTTTTTTGTTTTTTCTGTTCTTCGAGGATCCTGCTTAGTCTTGCTAGCTCTACGTCCTGTACTTTTTTGACTTTATGCAACTCAGCAGTTGTTGTTTGTTTTGAAAAGAATTCATCCACTGCTTCATTGTAAGTTTTAAATTCCTTTCGATTTTTGTCTTGATAGATTCTTAATGGGAAGGGTGTTGTATCAAGTGATTGATCTTTTTCATCACAAATTATCGCTGGTTCGTATTCTTTTCGGATTATTTTTTCTTTTATTGAAAGTATTGATTTGAAAAGAGTTTCAAATTGATTTTGAGTCAAGTCTCTTACATACGACTCATAGTCGAGCTCTGACCTAGTCAACAATTCTTTTGCGTGTAAGGGCCCTATCGAGATTATTTTTGTGAGAGCTTTTAATAATTGCTCGTCACCGATCTCTCTTAGCTTTTCGAATTGATCAGAAGTTAATGTTAATGGATTTATTCCGCTTGATGGAGCAGTTTTGTAAAGTTCATTTCTTATTAGATGTCTATCTCGCATTCGAGCATATCTCATACTCAGTCGTACTTTGTTTTCCGGATCAATAAGGATCAAATTGCCTCTTCTGAAAAGTTCTGCAACTATACGAAAGACACCATATTTAGTTGAGATATTTAGGTTAACTATTCTATCGAATTCTTCCTGCTCTATTGTCTCCAGTTTTCCTCCAAGAAGATGTTTTCGTAGTGTCATACAGAAGATACTAGGTTTAGGAGGAGTTGGATATTTGAATTTTGTAAGATGTATCCTCTTCTCAACTTCTATCAAAAGCCAGATTGACTCAGGACGGAACCGAATAAGAAAAGTTCTTGGAATGATATGATAGATGTTGTCTATCCTTTTCCCAATTAAACCATCAGCCATTTCAAGAGTTACGGCCGATATGTCAAGACTGGACATCACATCTTTCATTTTCCATTCATCTAAATTGTGCTAATATGCTAATATACGAGAGATATCTTCATTGTGGGGTTTAAGGCATAAAGGTTGGTTTATCATGGCTAGAAAAAAGTGCCCGAAATGTAAGGAATACGTCGAGAATCGAAGATTCTGTGGGAATTGTGGTTATAAATTTAAAGAAGATAAACCTCGTGACCCTGCTCCTGCCAAAGTTGTTGCACAACCAAAAACAATAAAATCTGAAAGTAAATTGGAGGGTGCTAGGCTTGCTCGTTATCCAGTCACTAGTGTCGTATATTGGTCTCGTTTTGGTCTAGGTATTCTTGCAGCGCTTTTATGTTACATCCTGAGATTAAGAGACACTACAGGCATAATCTTTGCTGCGTTCCTCTATTTGTTATCGGTTATTGTGATTAAGAATCTACGCTATGGGGAAGAAGAGCTTCAAGTTGGACGTAAAAGATTAACGCTCGGTGTTGGAACTTATATTTTTACATGGGCTTTTGTTTGGATATTCCTTTACACACTTTGGACATATTAGTAATGGATAAGTCTTTGAACATTTACTATTCATTCTTATTTAGATCGTCGACTACTTTTTCTTTGATCTGTTATTGTAAAATAATCCATTAGAGCTGAGAAAAATCCGCGATCAAAATCTGCATGGAGTTCATTGATTGAATGTTTTTTAATATCTTCTTTAAATTTTTTCCTGATTTTTTGATCTTCAAGCTCTTTTCTGTGCAAATATAGATGTTTACTATTATTAGTTTTGAAAGTTATTAGGAGACCTTCAAGAGCTTTCAGATATCCTTTATTCCACTCCGAATCATCTAGTGATAAACTAACTCGATCAAATTCAACCTCACCATCTTTTATTCGTCGTTCAGCAATAGCTCTAAGATATTTGGAAGCTATATTCTGATTACTTTGACTCATTATTTTGCTGTATCCCCTTCATCTACGTCTTCAACACCATTCTCGGTTATCTTGAATAGGCGCTCACCTTCAGGTAAATATGTACTTGATACAAGTCTTGCGATTCGTACAGGTCCACTCGCCGTTCTTCGTAAGAAAATTCTTGTATGGCTAGTATGTGCTACAATGTGTCCACCAGTAGCTTCAACTTGCATAGCAAAGAATGCATCAGGCTTGGACATCACTTGATTTGTAACTACTGCTACTGCATTGAATGCTCTTGAGAGTCTTGAAAGTCTATGCAGATGTTTATTGATTTTTTGTTGTCTTTCAGCAAGCATCTCTCTTCCGAGGTATTCACTTCGGAAGTTAGCCATAAGTGAATCAACTATTATGAGGCGTATGTTATTTTCTTTAATTACTTTGTCTGCTTTCTCGAGAAGGAGGATCTGATGATCACTGTTGTATGCTTCTGAATAGATTATTCTACGCGCTGTCTCTTCGGGGTCCATTCCTAGATGACTAGCCATCCTGATAATCCATTCAGGTCTGAAAGTCTGTTCAGTATCGATATATAATGCTCCACCATCCAAACCTCCTTGCTCAATAGGTTTCTGGGCATTTACACAGAGCTGATGACATAAAATGGATTTCCCCACTCCATATTGTCCATAGAACTCGGTTATTGTTTGGGTCTCGAGTCCCCCACCAACTAGATCATTTATTGTCGCACTACCTGTTGATAATCGTAAAACGTTTTCTCTCATTTTGATGAGAGCATTTGCGGGGATGAAAGCTATCGAGATACTGTCTCGTGCTTGGCTGATTATTTTTGCAGCCTGTTTATCACTGATGCCTGCAGGAGTTAATTCTTTTACGGCAGCAGTTGCTAAGGATTCTATTGTCTGATATCCCAATTCTATTAGCTTGTTAGCTGTTGCAGGCCCTACCCCAGCTAGATCGTCTATTGATTCAAGTTGTTTCTTTGACTCCTTAGTTGTTTCACTGTTAGGTTCCTCAGTTGCTTCGCTTACGCTTTTTTTAGGCAGTACCACTACACCTCAATACCATGATATATCCACATAATCTAATGGGATATGCAGATAGTGCAAGTATATCAGTTTTGAAGTTACGTTTTATGTAATATAATGGAGAGAGAAAAGTGAAAGTGTTATTTTTTCTGTTAGATTATAACCTTCTCGGTTTTTGAATCTAGAACATGCATTCTGTTCATATCAAAGTCTAGCCAAAGCTTTTCTCCATATTTTGTTTGAAATGTGGGCGGAACTATCGCTTTAACCATTTCTTCGTTGATGTTTAAATGTAGTATGGTTTCTGAACCTAGAGGTTCTTCCATTATTACATTGGCTTCAAATGAATCTGGAGATATTTTCTCGTGATTAACTTTGATATGTTCAGGCCTGATTCCGAAAGTAAGTTCGGAGCTTGTGGAGTCTCTTTCAATTGGTTCTTTGAATTTTGTTAGATTTACCTTAAAGGTGCTACAATTAAGATATGATTCGGCATCTTTTGATTCGAAAGTTCCTTCTAGAAAATTCATAGCTGGACTGCCGATCATACTGGCGACGTAGCGATTCTTTGGCTCATTGTATATTGTTTCAGGATCGTCAATCTGTTTTATTACACCTTTATGCATGACCGCAAGATGGTCGGCCATACTCATCGCTTCAAGTTGATCCGGAGTACTGTATATTATGGCTTGACCTAACTCTGCTTTCAACCTTTTCAGTTCAGTTCTCATGTTTAGCCTTAACAAAGCATCGAGAGGTCCTAGAGGCTCATCCATAAGGAAGACACTTGGCCGTCTTACAAGTGCTCTTCCGATGGCAACTCTTTGACGTTCACCACCACTCAAGGTGGCAGGAGTTCTGTCCAATAAATAATCGATACCAAGAGTTTTAGCAACTTCATTGACTCTCTGATTGATTTCTTCTTTGGGCACCTTATGTATTTTCATTGTAAATGCCATATTATCATATACTGTCCAGCTTGGATAAAGCGCAAGGTTCTGAAAGATCATCGCAATATTTCTTTCACTCGGGAGAACATCATTTACTAATTGATCTTTGATATAGACCTCGCCCTCATCAGGCTTCTCCAATCCTGCAATAGTGCGCAATGTCGTTGTCTTACCAGCGCCTGGTCTTCCCAAAAGTACAAAAAATTCGCCGTCTTCTACTTTGAATGTAACCTTGTCTAAGGCGGTTTCGTCTTTAAATCGTTTAGTTAGATTTTCTACTCTGACAGCGACCAATTTTCATCACTTTTCTAAAAGATTGCCTTTTCAGATTTTTTATCGAATACATGTAATTTATCCATATTGAAATTTGTCCAGAGTTTCTCGCCTATCTTTGTATGAAATGTTCCAGGGACCATTGATTTGATCTTTGTATTTCCAATCGAAAGAGAAACTACTGTTTTTGAACCGATGGGTTCCGTTATGTATACTTCGCTCTGAATCGAGTCTTCTTTGTTGCGTTGGTTATTTACCTCAACATCTTCTGGCCTAATTCCCATAATCAATTCTGAATTACTAATATTTTTCTTGATGACATCAGCTAATTTTGTGACGTCGATTTGAAAATCTGTCGCATCCAACAGTGTTCGATTATTCTTTTCGATTAATGTACAATCAATAAAATTCATTGAGAGACTACCAATAAAGTTTGCGACAAATCGATTTGACGGATGACTATAAAGTTCATCTCTAGAACCGTATTGCTGCAATTCGCCTTGATTCATTACAGCTATTCTATCTGCCATTGACATTGCTTCTACTTGGTCATGTGTAACATAGAGTATCGTCTGTTCAAGTTCACGTTGGATCCTTTTGAGTTCTACTCTCATTTGAGATCTGAGTCCGGCATCTAAATTGCTGAGAGGCTCATCTAGAAGGAAGAATGCAGGTTTTGTGATCATCGACCGTCCCAAAGCAGTTCTCTGCAACTCGTCTAATCTTAATTTTCCTGCTTTCATAGCTAGAACTTCTGATAGTTCAAGTGTCTCAGCAATTTTATCGACTTCAATTTTTATTTGGTCATTGGACATATTTCTTACTCTTAATCCGAAAGCTAGGTTCTCATATACTGTCATATTGTTGAATACAGCGTAGTTCTGAAAGACAAGGCCGACATTTCTCTGGATTGGTGAAATGTCTGTTATGTCTTGGTCACCGACGAAAATTTTTCCGCTTGTTGGTTCTAACAAACCAGCGATCATGTTTAGTGTAGTTGATTTTCCACATCCTGATGGCCCAAGTAGACTAACGAATTCTCCACTTTTCACTTCTAAAGTCAAATCATTTACTGCGACCAGACTTCCGAACTCTTTTCTGAGTTTTTCGATGCGTAGACTCTTTCCACGCATTTCTTCTTGGATTTTTTCAAGGTGAAGTCTTTTTCCGGAAGATTGCATTTCTTTAGATCATCTCAAGTAAACTAGATATTATTCTCTCTGCTGAATCGCATGAATACTTTATATAAGTTTATTCTTGAAGGGAAATTCGTTTTTTCTAAATTAATCTATATAGCGTAAGCTAGAATTGTTTTAACGCATTCCTCTTCCGCCACTGACAGTAATGACTTCACCAGTGATATAATCGGATTCATTAGATGCCAAAAATAATGCAGCTGCAGCTATTTCTTCTGGTTTTCCTATTCTTTTAACTGGAGTCTCATCAATTATTGCGTTCATTCTCTCTGGAGTAAAGAACGAAACCATATCTGTATCTATCACACCTGGAGCTATTGCGTTAACATTTATTGTTGGACCTAGATTGACTGCCAAGGAGCGGGTTAAACCTATTACTCCAGCTTTTGAGGCGACATATGGTGTGTTGCCTAGAGCCGTCTTTTGGGCTAAACCGCAGACAGAAGAGATATTGATAATTTTACCCTTCTTCTGATCAAGCATTATCGTGGCAACCTCCTTTGAACATAAATAAGATCCCTTGAGATTGACATCAATTGTCATATCCCACATCTCTTCAGTAGAATCAAGAAAACGTGCAGGAATAAGAACACCTGCATTATTAACCAAGATGTCTATCCTACCAAATTCATCCATGGTCTTTTTAACCATTTTTTGGACATCAGTTGTTTTTGAAATATCAGCCTTAACTACTAATGCCATTCCACCATCGTTTTTAATTTCTTCTGCGAGGCTTTGTGATTCTTTCTCTGATTTGCTGTAGTTGATTACAACTTTTGCACCTTCTGATGCAAAATTTTTAGCTATGGCCCGGCCTATTCCACGCCCGGCACCTGTAACTATGGCCACTTTGTTTTGCAATTTCATATTTGACACCATTTAGATAATCTGATTATTGAGCATGGTCATGACTGCGGACTTGTAAATCTTTCTAGAGGTTTAAAAAAGAAGTGATTTTTATAGAAAATTGATTAAAAATTTAATTGATCGATATTTCTTCTTTACACTTTCTCATCTACGGTTAATGTTGATGTGCTTTTGATGTTTGCACACCTTCCAATACCTAAAGCTACAGCGTCATTCAATCTCTTAGCGGTATCAGCTTCCACTCTAACTATAATATCGTATATACCATCTACTTCATTAATTTCTTTTACATCAGCATTGCTTCTTAATTCTTCGAGAAGCTCTTTTTCTCTACCTTTTTCTGCACTTATTAAAATGTAAGCCATTGGCAACATTCATCAAACAAATAAAATCGTTTTTTATCGAATAGAAATCAATTTTTAATTTCTATTTTGATAATTGATGTTTTCGCTTTAAGAACTCTAACAAAGCTAGAGTAGGCACTAGCGCCCCTAAAACTATCATTGATAAGACAATTGCCGAAGAAGCGAGCATAATTAGCGAAGATATATAGAGAATTAGGCCAATAGTCAAAAAGATTAATGAGCCGGCGAAGATTATTGTCAACCATTTGAGCATTTTCCACATATTTCCATATCGGATTTTTTTATGAGCGATAGCGATAATTGGGCCGACATAAATCAAACCAATCAGTAGACTGGCAACTATTCCAGCGGTTGTTACCGCCAATTCTGGTGCAAATCCGAAGGTAGAATAGGATATTTCGGAAAGGTGTAGAGTGCCTAAAAGAGGTGCAAGCATAATCTTCATTGGCCCTTTCGCCACAGGATTATCATATATCCATTTAGCGACTTGAGGGCTGAATGAATAGTACCATGCATTAAATGCTTTCATAAATTCTGTCCCAGCAATGGTCGATAGTACACGATTATCCCTAAAGCCTCTTAGGAATTGTACTTCTGGTGAAAGCTCTGAGCCATAAGTGGTTGTCGCAATTATGCATTGACCGAAAGGCGGAATGAAGGCTGTTCTATTTAGAATTATTAGCTCAATTGTCTCGATATGTGTTTTCGCATCGCTTTCTCCTTTTACGGTGAAGGTATAGTTTCCGACATTTGCTGAATTACTTGTCTGTATAGTCAATTTTGTGAGAACATTTCCTGAAGGTAATGGGGCTACAACAGGATGTTGAATTGAGGAGGTTACCCCTGTTGGAAGACCTTCAGTAGATAATTCTACAGAATCTTCAAATCCATTTACTGATACAACTTGGATTGTTGCAGTACCAGAATTATTTTTTATAATGGATAGACTGGTTGGCTGCACATATAATGCAAAGTCAGGCGCAGAAAACGCACTTACAGAGATAGTTGCTTGAACGTTCTGAGTGGCAACACCGGGACTTGTTCCAGTGATAGTTAGGGCATATGAGTCAATATCTGCATTAGATTCAGCTGTTATTGTCAGGGCGGATTCTTGCGCCTCATTTGCTAGAGGAGTTATAGGACTTGGCATGAATGAAGCGGTAAGATCGGTAGGTAAACCGGATACATTTAGTGAAACAGCTGAGCTAAAGCTATTGAAAGATTGAACTGTTATAGTAAAAGTTGTTGAGCTACCTCTGAAAACGGTTCTTTCATCTGGATCAATATCTAGCTCAAAGTAACCTTCCGTGGGCGCAGTGACTATTATACTTGCAGATGTCGTTTCGTTCTGTGAATCGGCGATACCATTTACTACAAAGTTGAAAGTTCCAGTTGACGTATTTTGATCAGTTAATATTGTAAGAGTTGACTGATTACCTTGGCTGGTAGGTGTCACTATTACAGGGTCAAAATTAGCATTACTATCAGGCGGTATATCTGAGATGCTGAGAGTGACTGGAGATGAAAACCCTCCACCTGACTTTACTGTTATCGTATAAGTTCCATCGTTACCTTGGGATATAGTTCTAGAGGAGGGATCAATAGTTAAACTAAATCCTGTTTTCTCAAGAACATTTAGAATAACTGATCGACTTT
>SMYQ01000228.1 GCA_007050885.1 Candidatus Bathyarchaeota archaeon | reverse complement strand
GAGTCTTTCAAGGGATTGGGGCAGCCTCTCTTGGTTCACTTAATGTCACAATCATTGGCGATTTGTACCACCGCCAGCAGCGCACACATGTGATGGGTTACAATGTAAGTGTACAAAGCATTGCAACAGCCATTTATCCCACGCTCGGTGGATTCTTGGCGCTTTTCGCCTGGTATTTCCCCTTCTATCTCCCGTTGCTAGCCATCCCGGTTGGTGTGGCCGCACTAATCTGGCTTAGTGTGCCAAAAGCTGAATGTCTCCTAACCCTACGCGAATATTTCGGGCAAATCTGGCATATTCTCAAAGATCGACAGGTAGCTGGTTTGTTCATTATAAGTACAGCAATTTTCGTCATGCTATATGGAGCTATTATCACCTACCTACCCTTTCTTCTAATCTCTGCGTTTTTGGTCGACTCATTCATTGCTGGGATTGTCGTGTCTTTCATATCGGTTACTTCAGCTTTTACAGCCTTCTTAGTAGGGAATCTGATTCGAAGGTACTCCATGAAGGGCTTGTTGATGGCTGCATTTCCCTTTCAGGCGTTTGGCTTGTTCCTCATTCCCTTCGCACCTCATCTACTGATTATCCTCATTCCAGTTGGGTTGTTTGGAGTGGGCATGGGATTGGCTATACCCACGACCCAAAACCTCCTTGTGAATCTAGCCCCAATGGAGAACCGAGCGGCGGTCATGTCGCTAAACGGACTTGTTCTTCGATTAGGACAAACATTAGGTCCTCTTATGATGGCGGTCGTTCTAAGCGCCTTGGCACTTCCTGGAGTCTATTTCATAGGAGCCTTGATTGCACTGGCACTCATCCCAGTAGTCTTTCTAACAGTACCATCCCTGAACCGGTCTATGAAAGAACGCTAGAAGATTTGTGGGGCCTTGTACTCACCAAAAACTGAGCGTAGACTATCGCATATCTCACCTAAGGTTGCATGGGCTTCAACTGCTACAAGGATGGGAGTGAAGAGATTATTCATATCCTCTGCAGCTACTTTGAGATTATTTAGTGCTGATTCTACCCTTGTTGCATCCCGGGATTGTTTAAGGGCTGCCAGTTTCTTGGCTTGCAGGTCCTCGACAAGCGGGTCAACCCTTAGGTAATCAATAGTGCGTTCCTCTTCAGGGATTTCAAATTGATTAACACCAACCACTACCCTTTCACCAGTTTCAATTTCGCGTTGATAACGATAGGCACTGTCATGAATTTCGCGTTGAATGTAACCTGATTCAATGGCTCGCAGGACGCCACCCATTTTATCGATTTGTTGAAGGTACTTCTCAACTCCCTCTTCAATCTCATTAGTAAGATTTTCCAAGAAATAGGATCCAGCGAACGGATCAATGGTGTTTGCAGCACCAGTTTCATGGGCAAGGATTTGTTGAGTGCGGAGTGCGATGGTTGCGGCTTTTTCAGTTGGGAGGGCAAGGGCTTCATCCATAGAGTTGGTGTGAAGAGATTGGGTTCCTCCCAGCACAGCAGCTAGCGCCTGCATCGTGACTCGTACAATGTTATTCTCTGGTTGTTGAGCAGTAAGACTACAACCAGCAGTTTGCGTATGAAAACGCAAGAGCCATGAACGCGAATCCTTTGCATTATACCGTTCTCGCATAATCTTATACCACAATCGACGAGCAGCCCGGAATTTCGCAATCTCCTCGAATAGATCATTATGGGCTCCAAAGAAGAAGGAGAGCCGTGGGGCAAACTCATCGACCTGGAGCCCCGCATCAATGGCGGCCTGCACATAAGCTATGCCATTGGCAAATGTGAACGCTACTTCTTGGATGGCGGTACTACCAGCTTCACGGATATGGTAACCACTAATACTGATAGTATTCCACGAGGGCAGCTCTTCGCGACAATACGCGAAGGTATCAGTGATTAATCGCATGGAAGGTTTAGGTGGGTAAATGTAAGTTCCACGGGCCACATATTCTTTGAGAATATCGTTTTGAATCGTACCACGCAAAACCTTAGGATTAATCCCCTGTCTTTTGGCAATCACAATATACATCGCTAGTAAGACTGCTGCGGGGGCGTTGATTGTCATGCTTGTGCTGACCTTTTCGAGAGGAATATTCTGGAAGAGAATGCCCATGTCTTCAACAGATGGGATGGAGACGCCGCATTTGCCCACCTCACCTGCAGCCATTGGATGGTCTGCGTCATAACCGATCTGAGTTGGTAAATCAAAGGCTACACTGAGCCCGGTTTGTCCCTGCTTGAGGAGGTACTGGTAGCGTTCATTGGTCTGTTCAGCATTACCGAATCCTGAGTACATGCGCATGGTCCATAAGCGTCCCCGGTACATCGTGGGATACACACCACGAGTATATGGAGATTCACCAGGAAATCCTAAGTCCTGTTGATAGTCAAATTCGGGAAGGTCTGCTGGTGAATAAAGTCGTTTGACGGGTTTACTGGAGGCAGTCATAAACTGGTCAGCCCGTTCGGGGGCTGTTTTTAAATAAGGTG
>SMYQ01000284.1 GCA_007050885.1 Candidatus Bathyarchaeota archaeon | reverse complement strand
AGGTGTTGATTATGGGAAAATCCTCGAAGAAGCCGAAAAAGAAGCCGATGTCATTGTGTTCGATGGTGGTAACAACGACTTCCCATTCTATCAGCCTGATATTCATATTGTGATTGCCGATCCCCATCGCGCAGGTCATGAGGTAATGTATCATCCTGGTGAGACTAACCTGCGAATGGCAGATGTTGTCATTATCAACAAAATTGATACTGCTGAACCAGAGTGTATTGACCAGGTTCGGCGTACTATCCGGGTAGTGAATCCCCGCGCCATTATCATCGATGCCGCCTCACCCCTCTTTGTTGATGATCCTGATGCGATTCGTGGAAAACGTGCCCTTGTAATCGAGGATGGTCCTACATTGACTCATGGTGAAATGGACATTGGTGCTGGATGGGTGGCTGCAGAAAAGTATGGTGCGGCGGAAATCATTGATCCACGACCGTATGCAGTGGGGTCGATAAAGGATACTTTTGAGAAGTTTAGCCATCTGAGTGAGATTCTTCCAGCCATGGGCTATGGAGATGAGCAGGTTAGAGAACTTGAAGAAACTATCAATGCTATTGACGCAGAAGTAGTTGTTATAGGTACTCCTATCGATTTAGGTCGAGTTGTTAAAATTAAGAAGCCGGCAGTACGCGTGAGGTATGAACTCCAAGAAATTGGCAAACCCACTCTTGAGGATGTCTTCAAAGGGTTTCCCAAATAACGCTAGCCCTTTGTGATCCGAAGCCCCTGGATCGTCAGCCGTGGGTTTTTGTTCTCGTTAATTCATTGGATTTTTTAGGAACGTGGCAATGTGAGCAAACAAAGGTGAGATGATAATGAGTGAAAAATTAGCGTATGCCACTTTGGGAGGCGGTTGCTTCTGGTGCACAGAAGCCGTATTCCTTCGCCTGAAAGGTGTCAAAAAAGTTGAGTCCGGGTATTCGGGAGGGAGACCAGAAACCGCCACGTATGACCAGGTGAGTACAGGTCGGACGGGACATGTTGAGGTTATCCAAATTACATACAACACAAATATGATAGAATTCCGAGATTTACTTGAAATCTTCTTTGCCACTCATGATCCAACAACGTTAAATCGACAAGGCAACGATGTGGGTACACAGTATCGCTCGGTGGTGTTTTATCATGATAAGCACCAGAAGAAGGTCGCCGAAGGCCTGATTCAAGAACTAGATAAATCAGGGAAATATTCCAAGCCGATTGTCACAGCCGTGGAGCCTTTTACGGCCTTCTATAAAGCTGAGGAGTATCATCAGAATTTCTTTGCTAAAAACCCCAACCAAGCATACGCCCGAGTAGTGATTCCACCGAAATTATCAAAACTAGAAAAAGGATTCACAGAGAAATTAAAGGAACTGAGTAAAGAGTAATAAAAGGGGTTAGCCCCCTAGGCTTGTTTTTTAGACAAGTTTAGGGACTAGCTTAGTGAAGGCTTGACTAATCAGTTGTTTGGGGCCTTCAATGTCTCCGACGATGTTTATTTGGTCAATATTGATTTCACCGAGTCCACGAGCTTGGGCCTCTTGTAAGACCGACATCTCTGTTGGATCAAATCCCAAAAGATGCATGCCAACGGCTTCCACGGCGAAAGCGTCTTTGCCAACGATTAGCCGGTCGGGTGATACGGTGATGCGTTTTTTCTTCCAACCAAGAAAGACATGAGTGGCATCTAATACCGCTAGGTCAATGCCACCAGCGGTTTCATACATATCGATGAGGGCAGTGGCTAATTTATCATGGAATCGGTGCTTTTTGGTGTCTAGGACTAGCCCTAATAGGTTCTTGATAACAAATCCCTGATTCATGAGGTCCTCAAGTCCGGCTTCTTCGTACCGACGCGGTACGTGTGTACTGATGAACGTCTTGGGGTCCAAGAGAGTCTTAGCAAAGGGGATCTGTTCGCCGGCTATGTCGACCAATTGGGTGTATTCATCAGTTGATAGATTGAAGGGAGTGGCTCTGTTGTTATAGCAGTCGTTCCAGACCTCTAGGCGCTTTAGCCCTGAACCAGCTCCGCTATCGGATTCGACAATCAATATTTCTGAAGCTTGGTCAAATGCAGTGATGATGGCATTCAATGTTTTTATCGTGGAACAAATCCCTGTCTTAGGATTATAGATTCCCACTTTGACAACGACTTTTCGATTCGGAGCATTAAGCCCATTCAGCCCTCCAATAGTTTCGATGGCTTGGGGGAAAGAATCAGTGTTTACAATGGCTACAGTTGGCTTCACGGCAAGCAGCTCGTTTAGTTTAAGCGGCTAATGGTTTTTTGAGTATTACTTCGAACATTTCTAGTTCAGGTCGCATTTTTGCGAAGTTCGCGGCAAGGGGGGCATTAGTTCTGAAATAGAAGTTCGTTCTTAATGGTGTATCACTCCAACCAGCTACTTCGACCTCTTTTGCGAGCTCATAGACCAATCGTTCCCATACGTGCTGATATCCAGCTCGGATTGCTGTGAACCGCATCAATACCCGTGGTTCGTCTCCGAAGAGGAACCGCTGATCTGGCTCGATTTTGATTGGTGCACTGGCAGCTATGACTTTATCCTTATCGAAGAGGAGAACCGCGTGGCCATCTTTCATCACTCGACCTTTGAAGTAGGTCTCTCGAGCTTCTTCGTTGGCAAACTCTTGAGCGAGCCTGGGATCAGCCTGTGAAATCTCATATAGGTATTTCAGATCCTTCATTGTTGCAACACGGCTCGTAAAAGCCATAAGCTTGTCAGACAACTTCCATTTACTGATTTCCTTAAAATTCAAATCAAGGACATACCGATAGATTCTTTCAAGCTCAACAAAGCCCTTCTCTTCCCAAAATGCTATCTGCTTGTCAGCTATCTTGGCGGTGTAAACAACAGTTGTTGCGATTTCCTCTGTCCCTTCTTGTTTCTTCAAGTAGGTAAACATTTCATTGAAGAGCTTTTTTTGAACTTCAATCGGAGCCCCTGGCATTGCCCATGGGTACCCGATATACACTCGTCCTCGTTCCGAACTAGAATTTCGAGAGGTGATATAGGCTAAAGGTTCACCGGATTCAGTCAACGCATACATGGTCATTTTTGAATCACGAGTCAAATTACGAACACGAATTTCTTCAGCCCGTACAGGAAGCCCTGATGCCTCAGAATAGATTTTGGCTTGGATTTCTTCGAGCCCTTGGTCGGGCTCCCAATGGCGATATACAACTTTCAAAATAAATCAACTTCCGCAAAAGCGGGTCTATTATTCTCGTTTACTGAGAATAATAGGACATTTAGTAATATAAATCTCTTGTGATATAAGACTAGTTAGACATGTTGAGCACCTATATGCGTTCCAGTGGAGTAATTCCAAGCAGCTCGAGGGCGTTGGAAAGGACTTGACGACTGAGGTCAACGAGAAGGAGACGAGCATTCTTGAGCCCAGGAGTTTTGGCTTTGAGAACCGGGCAGTGATTGTAGAACGCGTTGAAGGCAACGGAAAGGGCGTAGGTGTACTCGGCGAGATGAAAGAGTTCGATGCGAGTTCCCCAGACTTCGCGGTGGATTCCCTCTACGACTTCAAGGATGAGGGCTGGAAAACGACCAAGGAGCTTGATGAGTTCGGTTTCAAACGGGCTGGATAAGCTGCTGAGGCGCGCTGTTTTCGGAGCCGCCTCCTTTTGGAGGATGGAGCTAGCCCTGGCATGAGTATACATCAAGTAGGGAGCCGCGTTGCCATCGAAGTTGAGCATATCTTCCCATTTGAATACGATTTGTTTTTCGACTGCAACTTTGAGGAGGGCGTATCTGATTGCAGCTGATCCAACGGCTTCAGCGACTTGGCGGAGGAAGCGGGCATCTGCCTCAGGGTTACGCTTCTTCACTTCTTTTCGTGCACGACGTGTGGATTCTCGAAGGATATCGTCGGTGCTTTGACCTATCCATGTGCCTTTTCTTCCAGAGATTCGAGCATCTGGGAGTGTTACAAACTCGTAGGCAAGATGATAGTAGTTGGCTGATGCCTTGATATAGCCGAGAGTTTCCAAGGTGAGGTAGACTGTGCGTTGCTCTTGGCTTTGAGGCATGCCGATGACATTATAGATCACATCGGCGGGACGGTAGTGACCCTCTTCTCCCTGTTGTTTAGTGGTCCAAATCTCGTTTTCACGGGCTTTGGGGCTCTTGAATGGTTGGTATTTGAAGGGATCTGGAATGACTCCAAATTTCCAAAAATGGAACACTATGTCTTTTCCAGTATAAGTGGCGACTCCATCAGAGCGGACCAACACTTTTTCGGTATCCTTCAATTGCTTGAACTCTTCATAGGCACCAAGGTCCACGATTACACAACCCGCTTTTTCACCCCCTGTGGGTCGGGATGCCGTGGGCGCTTCCATGATTTTCTTCAGACCCTTAGCGAATAAGCCAGAATGCGCAATATCGCTTTCCCACACTAATAGATCATGATGAACGTTAAGCCGATCATGGGTTTTATGATGAGCTCGTAGCACCCGTTCCGACATTTTTCGGGCTTCCGAGGCCATTTCATTGTACCCTTCTTCCATGAGCTTCAAGTATTGGCGAACCTGTGCTTCGTCGTATTTGTCTTGGGCATCCACATAGAGGCGGCCAATCACTTGGTCATATTTCCCTTTGTACTCTGACGCATCTAGGTGTTTTAGCGCCCAATACGCAACAGCGATTTGGAGTCCGAGGTCATTGATGTAATCCATTCGAGTGACATCATACCCGACGGCTTGCATAAGTCGGGCAACTGTGTCACCAAGGACGGCGTTTCGGGCATGGCCGATATGCAAGGGGTTGTTTGGATTCACCGCAGGATATTCCACAACGACATGCTTTCCTGCAAACCTCTTTGTTTTGCCATATAAGGGTCCGTCGGCTTGGATCGCTTCGACGACCAATCGGCGATAGGGAATGATGTTGATGTAGAAATTCACATATGGTCCGTGAGCAACGACCTGCTCAATGAGTGGAAACTGGATGGGATCGAAGAACGCTAGTTCCTTAGCGATTTCTGCTGGGCTCTTCTTAAGCTGCTGAGCCAAGTGGAAGGCTGCGGTGCAAGCTAAATCCCCATGTTGTGGGTCTCCGGGTATTTCGAGGTATCTACTAAGGTCTTGTCCACTGGCTAGATGTAGCGCTTTAATGACCTGTTTCTTGAATTTTGCCCAAGGATTTTCGACGTTCACCATTATCTGAATCCTACTGAGAGTACGCGAAGTCAGCCTTTTTTCTCTTTCGTCAAACACTGATGGAAGTTACCTTCTCAAGATTAAGAACGAAATCATTAAAATAGGGTGTATCGTAACTCGCCTGAATCAATTGTGGGCCCGTGGCCAAGTGGATACGGCGACAGGCTTCGGACCTGTAGATCCGGGGTTCAAATCCCTGCGGGCCCGCCAGTCCCTTTTGCCTCATAACTTAATGATTATTGAATATGGTCCCTATTATTGCCGGATTTCTTTCAAGTCTTAGTTTACCCGCTCCTAAGTATAGGGAGGAGTGTACTTCTGGCGATTTTCGATTCGTTTTGGTAGTGATGTTAGTAGTAAACCAATTAGAAACGTGCGTGCCTATTTGATAGACTTGAACCGACCTTTGAGTTTATTTAACACATCGGGAAGTGTGGTGTATTCCATAGCTGTTGGAGGTAGACGATGAGGTTCAAAGGGTCCGTGACGGCGTAGATAATCTGCGACGTACATGCACTGGTCACGTGTTAAATCCCAAGCAGGGTCATCGAAGACATCTAAAGGCTCAGTTAGCCTCCCATCTTTCATGCTAAAGGCTAATCCGATGACACGTGGAGGACCGTCAAAACGTGTGCATTGTGAGTAATGAAGAGGAACAGGCATTAGGGGACCGTTGTGGCTTCCGCGCATCCATCCGGTTACAAGATGACCGAGTGCGAAGCCTTCGAGAACTTCCCCCGTTGCAGGAAATCCACTTTGTGCCCGTACGATGGCAGCAGGATCATCTTTTCCAATGTACTTTCCCGCAACTGCGTATAGTTTCTCGGTGGAGATGACTGCACCGATACCCCGTTTTTCGTCCTTTGAATAGACGTGTTTGATGACATAGTCTTCTGTTGACCCAATTAAGGCTAAGAGATCGTAGGTTTCAGCGGGGGTTTCGAGTTTTACCATTTTGTCGTTTTTGATGTCGAAGACTTCGAAGATGAAACCATCGTGCATCTTTGGGTCGATGATGAGACCAGATGTATTGAAAGGATCGGCGAACACCCGGTAGATTGGGTAGTTGAAAGCGCCCGGGGCAGTTTTATCCGCCGTAAAAACTACAAAGGGTTCAGCCGGACGTTCTTCAAATTCCATTTCTGCAACGCCAGGTCCCATTCCGCGGACATTGCCACTGAAGGCTTCCTTCAAGATGTCCTGTCCGGCTCCGTAGAGTCCACGTTCCTTCGCATTTTGTGCGCCTTTCATAAGGGCATCGAAAGCGGTTTTGTGGATTTCTTCGTCATCAACTCCACGAGTGTGGGTCATCATGATCTCGCTATCATCACCCGCATTCCAGATTTTGTAGTCAATGATGAGTCCGGATTGGTGGGCGTCTTCGATAGCTTGACAGATGACATCAGTTGTCACATCACAGGTCCGGATGTGACCACCAATACTACCAATATCGGCTTTGATTAGTGTGATAGTGATTTTCACAGGTACCACCTGTGTTATACTCCTTTTTTTCACGTGTTGGGTGCAACACGCTGAAGGCAGACTATCTTACCATTATTAAATAATTTGGTTCTTTTGCACAAATTTCTTATTTTCATCCCTCTGTCTGGAGAACCCGATTTAGGTGTTAGAGTTTGTTTAACTCTTTGAGGTATCGGCGGCCAAGCTCGACATAGATTTGCCAATTTGTTGCAAGTTCTGTACGATCGTTAGGAGTTAGAGACCGGACAACTTTGCCTGGAATGCCAAATACCACACTTTCAGGTGGAATCTGCTTCCCAGGCGTGATCACGCTCCCCGCCCCAATGATTGTGTGATGTCCGACATGTGCACCATTTAAAATCACAGCACCTATCCCGACTAGGACGTTATCATCAATGGTACATCCATGGGCAACGGTGTTGTGCCCAAGGATTACGCAGTTCCCAATTTTGGTGGGGAATCGAACATCAGCGTGAACGGTGCAGTTGTCTTGGATACTAGAATCAGTTCCTATTGTAATGGTGTTGTAATCAGCACGAATTACTGCGTGCTCCCACACGTTACTTCGAGCTCCAATAGTAGCCGCCCCAATGACTGTTGCACGTGGGGAAATGTATACATCTGCTGCAATTGTCGGTTTCTTATCTTGGTAGGGGATGATTGGCATACATTCTCATCTCCAGTTTTTCTGTCGGTAGATATCTTTATGCCATAACTGTTACTCATTCACCGCCTCCCAAAGCTAGAATTGCTGCACCCAAGGCTCCGGTGTATTGGGGTTCCCTTGGTACCCAGAGTTCTGTTTGGATTGCCTGGGCCAGATAATACAGAAAACCAGGATTTAACGCAACTCCGCCAGTCACAGAGACAGGTGATTTGACTCCGACTCGTTGAGAGAGAGTGGCGATTTTTGACGCCATTGCTTTATGAACACCCGCAGCAATATCTGAAGGACTTTCTCCAGTTCCGATACGCCCAATTACTTCGCTTTCAGCAAAGACAGTGCATGTACTGCTGATTGTCGAAGGGCGCTTGGCTTTCAAAGAGAGAGACCCTAATTCGTTGATTGAAACCTCAAGGACCCGTGCCATTACTTCTAAGAATCGTCCAGTCCCTGCACTACATTTGTCGTTAAGTTCGAAGTCAAGGGGACGACCATCGGTGCCGATACGTATTACTTTGGAATCTTGTCCACCGATATCGATGAGGGTACGAATTTCAGGATTGAGGTGGTGGACCCCGACGCTGTGACAGGTGATTTCGGTGACGGATTTTATGGCATTGAGGGCTTGACGGCGACCGTATCCTGTACTAATGACAGGAACGACCGTGAGGTCTTGCTGAGAGCTTTTTCTCAACTCGTCTAGGCATTTTTGTACAGATTTCTGGGCTGAGGCACCTGTGGCGAGTAGATATTGGGTAACAACGTTACGCTTGGCATCGAGTAATACAGCTTTCGTGGTAGTGGAACCTACATCTATGCCTATGCTCAAAGTTGATTTGGTAGCCACGGTTATCGGCTCTTATACAATCATTTCGAGGAGGGCTTCGACTCGAGTCTCTACTTGTGCTTCATTGTATTGTTGGCTGTCGACCATATCGCCTTCGATGATGACACCAGGAACCCCGGTTCGACGGGTGATTTCTTCTTTGGTTACCATTTGTCCTAAGGAATACCGCTTACAAGAGCGGACAGAGAACAATACAAACCCTTCTAGATCATAATCTTTGATGAGTGAACACATTTTGTCGATTTTGGCTGTGAGTCCCTTGTTGAGGTAGACGTTTGAATAGACTTTCGCAATGCTTTCCAGAATTTCTCCTCGCGGGATAATCACTGACCAAGCATGAGTGTACGAATCCGCTGGGAAAGACACACCTTTCTTAGCCAAGGTATTAAAGAAGTTGTAGATGGTGAACCATGGTGGAATATTATCCCAGAGCAATCGGACTTTCTCATCGACGATGGCACCTACGTTATTTTTCACCCGATCTTGAACCTCTGCCAGAAAAGCCTGATAGAAGCTAATCGCCTGTTGTGTTCCACGTAAAGCAACAATGGGAGCCATGGATAGGAACCGGTCTGCGCAGTTAAGGGGCGTGGGTTTGTGGCGACACGCCTCTAATGCACGAGTCCAGAGAGATACTGCTTCGTTGGACAGTTCAGCGACTTGAATGAGTTTCTCTTCATCGTAATCTTGGTTGAATGTCTGACTCAGGAACTCTATTAGGCCCTCGAGTTTGGATTTCACATAGGAAAGCTGATGGGATGGTTGATCTCCTTCTAAGGGCGGCATATCGACGAGATAGACGGGTGCTCCAGTCATTTCAGAGACAGCTTCATACCAGGAAAGAACGGTGCCACAGATATTATTGCAGGCCAGGAGGGCTTGGGGTGTGGGAAGGCCAGTAAGGGGGCTTTGTTGAGGATTCTTAACAGAGCCAATACTACTCCGAGCATAGGAACACAGCTCCTGAGAGAACCCCAATTCTTCAGCAAAGCCACAGAGTAATGGGCCGCATTTTTCTGAACCAACAATAGCTCCATACTGCTCGGGGTACGCGGCTGTTACATCGAATGCCACGGGAATCTCAACGGGAAAGCCTGATGTCACCCATGCCAAACGTCCCTGCTGTGAAGCCTGTTTCGTACTTAAAATGTGAAGCGTCATGGTGTCGCGCAGAAGCTTGCTGGTGTTCAGTTTCCGGTAAGCTTTTTCTTTGGGAGTGGTGGTTGCGTCTGGAGCCATTATCTTTCACCTTTTAGTATCATCTTGCTGTGAGGGTTTCAAGAAAGCTTTGTATGCGTCCTTCTAATCGTGCACGGTCAGAAAATTCTGGATCTAGAGGGACTCGGACAGAGAGCACTTTCTTTTGTTCTGCAAGTTTTAGAGTGTCAGGAACTTCGAACTGATCTGGATCACAGAAGGATTGCTCACAGATAATTAATCCGTCAATCTTCAGTTTCTCGAATACCCTTCTAAGAAAGGTCAATCGAGAGGGTAAACCCTCTTGTGTGGCCTCTGCAGGCGCACTAAGGATACTTTGAGCCATTTCCGTGAAGGGATCAAAATGAAGGTTAGGCGCCTTGGTGAAGGTTGTCCGATAAGTAAAGGATAATAGATCAAAGGCAATCTCAAGGTCTTCGAGATCTGCGTTGGCTTTGGCATTATCGAAGTGGAATGCAACACCTTCAGAGTCGACCATTCCTCCTATTATCATAATACGAGGTTCATCTGTTGATTGGATTTCTATTTGGTCAGGAATATGACCAGCTAACAGACCATGCCGAAGAGCTTCAGTTGTTGGGAGACATTGCTCTTTGCGAAGCTCGTTTTGCAGGTGGGTGGCAACACTTTCGATTTCTGTAAGCGAATTGAGGCTAGGTGCTGTAAGGAATTTCCGAATGAGTCTAGCGTATTC
>SMYQ01000270.1 GCA_007050885.1 Candidatus Bathyarchaeota archaeon | reverse complement strand
GTATATTCCAAGAGATTTGCTAAATCTGTCTCCACGACAATTACGAATTCTATTCGAATCCATGATGCTCGGAGATGGTTGGAGAGGGAGATGCTATGGCACTGCGTCAAAAGCCTTGGCTGATAACTTTCAAGAACTTGTACTAAAAATGGGATATGCCTCTACAATTACTAATTCTAAAAACTTCAATAGTATTTACATTTCATATCAAATGCTACAACCAATGCAGAATAAGGGGATCGATCATAGATCCTGGGTTGAGTATGATGGAATGGTCTATTGTGTCGATGTTAAGAATCATCTTGTTTATGTTAGACGAAATGGGAAAGCATGCTGGTCGGGTAATAGTGTAACAGCTCTTGGTCGTTACGCAATTACCCAGACAATCGAAAAGGCTGAGGAGATAGGAGCTACGGTGATTTATGGAGATACAGATAGCCTGTTTTTAGATAATCCCACCAAGGATCAGTTGAGGCAACTCATCGATTATAGTGAAAAGAAATTACGAGTGGAGTTGGACATTGAAAAGGAGTACCGGTTTGTTGCATTGTCTAGTCGAAAGAAGAATTATTTGGGTGTGTCAAAGGACGGTCAAGTTGACATTAAGGGCTTGACGGGTAAGAAACGGAATACGCCTCTATTTTTACAGGAGGCATTTATGGAGATGATAGATATCCTAAGTCAGGTTCGTGACCCTGATGGTTTCACCTCTGCGAAAAAACGGATCCTTCAACTTGCCCGGGATAAGTTAACGATGCTGGATCGCCGAGAATTTGATGTGGAAGATCTAGCAATTCGAGTCCAACTAACGAAGAATCTCAGCGCCTACACCAAAACTACTCCCCAACATGTTAAGGCAGCTACGCAGCTCCAAAAAGCCGGAAAAGAAGTGACAGCTGGAGACATCATCGCTTTTGTCAAAACGACCGACGGCGTGAAACCTGTTGAGCAGGCTACCGTCCAAGATATTGATGTATCAAAATACAAAGACCTGGTGAAGAGTACCTTTGAACAGGTCCTTGATGCCTTAGGCATTGAATGGTTGGATACTATAGGAATGCGTAGGCTGGATACCTTTTTCGGCTAATTGACCATAACTTTATTCAGGCTTTTATCCACAGTTGGTATAGTTACCCTTGTAGGTGGAAACTGTGGAGATACGGGACCTCCTAACCCGGGGGGTTTCACTCATTGTGGACCCTCGCGGACTAAAAACTAGCCTTGATGATTTCTTTGCAAGCTATGGTGGATACCTCGAATACGTTGTTGCCGTTGCAAAGGATATGTCGGGACGTGTATTTTATTCCAGTAAAGCAGCACCAGCGGATGAAGAATATCCCACCTTCTTTGACGAATTCATCGACACAACAGATGCCGTGGGAATCCCCGCAGGCGCATACCTAAACGTCTTTGCTGACGCCTTCTTCGCTGCTGACCAAGAATTTAAGACCTTCACTGCTGATGGCCAACCATTAAACAACTTTGTCTGCCCCAATAAACCACCTTTCATCCAACACATGGCTACGGTCATCAAAGAAGTGGCTGAAAACCCAATTGAAACCCTCTTCTTAGGTAACCTTGGGTATTCTCATGCGAGTTACTGTTACTGCAATGAATGTCGAAATGAATTCAGTGAATATGCTGATTTACGACACACCTTCCAAATCGCTGATCAGTCAGCTAATCCTGCGCTCTATAATCAATGGATTGAATGGCGGGTAGCTAAAATATCGGGGATGGTTCAACAACTGGTCACAGCAGCAAAGGAAGTCCAGCCAGACCTGAAGGTAATCTCTACCTATCCAATTGACTCTGAGAGCGGATATGTTGCTGGAACAAGAACCAATCTAGGGTTGGACCTCGACACCATTGCAAAAATAAGTAAGAATATCGCCATTGAGGTCTTTCCCTGGACTCCAATTCTACCCGATCCAGGTTCCAAAGACTTCAACGATTACATCGAAAGCCTATCTTTCATTAGTTCATTGACGAAGCTCGGGGTCGAATTCTCAATGACCCATTGGGTGTTAGAAGACGAGACCGAATATGGACGGGCGAAAGCTCTGGCCGATGCTGCGGATATCGCATCGCTCTATTCGATGCTCGGATACCCTTCAGGTTATCAATCCCTGCGGGAGATCAGGTTAGGTCTTGGATACTAGCTCATTGCACCTACAATTGAATCAGACTAAGTTGAGGATTTGATAACGGCGTGAGTGAAATCGAAACTGTTCAGCGGCTCGAAGAACTGTATCGGCAACTTATGGGTTCTGATATCGCCACAGCCCAAGAAGTCAAGGCTAAGGCTGAAATTATTTCCCTTATTCCACAATTGAAGGCCGTCATTCAAGCTGATAATAGCGCCGAGACACAGGAGCTTGGTCAAGAGTTAGAAAAGCTCTATGAACTGGTTTCGAAATGGAATCCCCTCACAGCCTGGTTCCGTGATGAAGAACCATTGGTCCAACTTTACTTTGATATCCTCTCAAAGGTACGTCTTTTCCT
>SMYQ01000293.1 GCA_007050885.1 Candidatus Bathyarchaeota archaeon | reverse complement strand
TTTCTTTCTTCTTCTACCTCTTCTGGACCAACCCCAGTATCCAGGTACTTCTCATTTCTATCGGATTGCTGACCATTGGGTGGCAGCTGTTCACCATAATCGTCATCAGCATGAAGAGTCTCGAATTTAGCCTTGTGTCTTCGCTAGGAAGACTCCTGATTGTCCTTGGATTCCTGTTCATGATGATCGGAGTTTTCATTGGTTCGATTGGCTTAGAAATAACAATCACAACATTGATCCCTGAACTCGTCTTCTTACCCTTAGGACTCTCCGAAATCTTGGGAATTGTCACCCACCTTAACATCCCCACATTCTTGCCCTGGTACATCACCATCGCAGGTGCAGATCTACTCATCATTGGTGTAGTTCTATGGGGAATTGATTATCTATGGCGTCGCCGCCAACAACAAGAACCCACAGAAGCCCCCAAAATCGAAGGCTAACTGATCTGCGCGAGTAGTCCATGAATGAATTGCCGGACAGCGGATTTCCCCCGATACACTCCGTAGTGCCCTTCACAGAGGATGTCTGCTTGCAAGGCTTGGACTAACTTCATGGAGGTCCGCCACTGTTTAACATCACTCCCCCATGCCGTATTGAAAGGGCCATGCAGATCTTGCCCAAAAAGCACTCTTCGGTCTCCGTCTTTGAAATACAGTACAATACTTCCAGGTGTATGTCCAGGAATATGGAGATACCGGAGTTCTCCCTTACTAATAGGTACTTCACCAGCATCCTTGCGGAGGGGAACATCAATGGGGGTTGGTGGAACATTCATATGATAATAATTCGCCGCCGTGGCAATGGGATCCCCCTGACTGATGGCACGAACAGCTAGTTCATGGGCTGCAATTTTGAACTTCAACCGTGCCTGAAGGGGAGCCGCACCCCCAACATGGTCTGCATGTTCATGCGTTAACACCAACAGCTCAATCTTACTCGGGTCCAAACCCAACGTTTTGATATTGGCCAGTATTCGGTCTGTGCTGCGTCCAAGACCTGCATCAATCAAAACAAGATGTCCGTTCAAGTCGACGAGGTAGACAAACGCATCTTCTGGGTCTGTAATGTTTGGTCCACCAATACAGTAAGTATTGCGTGTGATTCGTTGAGGTGTAGTGTCCACGGATTTAACCCTCGATTCATTAATGGCAGGAAAGGAATTATGTTCTTCAAGGTGCTGAAGAGCAAAAAGCCTTTTCTAGCTTCGAAGTAAATTGACCACCTCACAGGTGAGCGAATCGAATGCCCTTCATCATGTGCCCACAATCGTTAACGGATCACATAGATTTGATTGACGTTCAAGGATGGGATTTTCAACACACAACCGCCAGCCTCATAATCCGAGGGAAGGAAACGGCGATTATTGAAACTGGACATCATCGGTGTGGTGAACAAATCCTTGCAGCATTACAGTTACGGTCGATTCCCCTAGATACTGTTCGCTTCATCTGTGTGACCCACCGGCACGGGGATCATTGTGGCGGAGCCACACCCTTAGCATCTGCGTTAATAGAAGCACAAGTTGTGGGACATAAGTATGCCATTGCGACACTCTATGAGCCCAGCCGGTTAAATCGTGGTGCCCAGGAATTATTTGGTAAATTCGCTCAACCGATTCACCCCCTTCCCAATTCTGTCGCAACCTGGGAGGTTGATAATGGTGATCAATTCGAGCTCGGGGATGACGTAAGTGTCGAAATCATTGGCACACCCGGTCATACCTCCGATCATCTTGCCTATCTCGAGGATAGCTCTCGAACCCTGTATATGGGTGATGCGATGGGCTTGTTGGGTCCCAAGAATTTCACCGTGACTCCGACTTCCTTTCCTCCGAGCTTCAAGTTTGATGCTTACAAAGCATCCATTGAGAAATTACAAGGATATGATCCTGCAGTCCTTGTATTCTCGCATTTCGGCGCCGTCACAGGGTCGGATATTCCCGTGATTTTCCATCGCGCCTTAGCGACCTTGGATTCGTGGAAAGAAACCATTGAGCAAGCCTGGCATACCGAACCAACCAAGGTAGCGGTAATGGATGCGATTCGAGACCGGTTCCTTCAGGAACTCGAAGTCTTTCCCCCAGAAGCTCGCTCCCTCTTCATCGAAGTAATGGCCAAAGGGCTAGCCAAGAGCCTCATTCCGAACAGCGATGAACTAATAGGCTAAAATTGGTAAAACCGAAGCGCTCAAAACCAGAAATTCAGAGGAATGTATGTTATGCCAACACCACCAGATGCCATTACACGGGCCATTGCTAATTTCAATCGACTCCGTAGCCCTGAAGCTTTCGCCGAGTTCATCGGCTTTGACAACAACGAAATCTACATCCGATTCACTGGATCATTTTGCCGAACCTGCGGTATGCTGGACTACTTTGAAGATCTAATTTTTGAACTCGATGACCTCTCACCTATTAGCCTTGCCGTCGTTGACTTCGAAGCCGAAGATGATGTGACCTTTCAGGTCCGATACCGGCTCACATATCAGAAACCAAGTTGTGCTC
>SMYQ01000117.1 GCA_007050885.1 Candidatus Bathyarchaeota archaeon | reverse complement strand
AGGAACAGCTCAATAAATCCCTGATGGAAAGTTTTATAGACATCCTCCACTGGCTTTCCCAGCGAATCCGCAGCAATCGTAACAGGCGTGCCATGGGAATCTGTGCCGGAAACCATCAATACATCATTTCCTTTCAATCGGTGATAGCGAGCAACGATATCACCTGGCAGGTGTGAGCCGGTTATATTCCCCACATGGATCTCAGCGTTGGCATAAGGCCAGGCAACAGCAATTAGGATTTTTTCTGACATGGGGTCTCCTGATCATTTTCTTCGGCAAAATTAATGTATAGAGCTGATTTAACCTATGATGAGAACATAATAGAAAAAGCTGTCCGGGTTACCTGGACAGCTTCCCATCGTACGCTGAATGAACCAGCTTCAAAAAAAGGCTGCCCAGGTAAAGCTATACATATCCATGGTGTAAACCATTTTCTTGGGTATATCTTTGCTTCGTATGAGGATAGCTTCACTAATTCTGGCAGCAATCATGATCATTAGTTTACTATGTACTGCAGTAAGGCGCAAGTGGTAGAGCATCCGATATTTTTCCAACGCATCTCATACCCTTTGAGTGCTGCTTAGCTCATGTATCCAGCAAGGTCTTTAATGTTGAGAATGGAGAATCGGGTTCAGGATCTTGATGACCACAATCGCTATTATTGAGGTTCTCACCACAGTATGTACACAAACCCTTACAATCCCTTGTGCAGAGAGGATTGATAGGTATCTCGATAATGGCATAATCACGTAGAAGAGGCTCCAAATCAATGTGGGCATCTTCTGGCAGTATCAAATCTGACTCACTGACAGACCTTTTATCAAAGGCATAGAGATCTGTGAACGACCACTCTAAGCGGTGTTTGTACTGATCCAGACAACGAACACATTCCAGCTCAAGGTGCCCGTAGAATTGACCCTGCACCAGTAATCCTTGAGGTGTTCGGGATATATTTATTTCCCCGGAAAAATTTTCCAAATTGAAGTCCTCCCCGAGTTGCATGAGAGGGTAATCAAATAGAAAATCACGATTGGTGCCGGTTGGTTGTGAAGCTATGAAACCGACATTCAACCTTAGCGGTCGTTGTTGATTGCTCATAATTAAGGATTTTTCCAGGGATCCAGTTTGCTGCATTCTAGCACACGGGATTCTATGCGTCAAGCGGTACACACCAAGATACATAAAACAAGATCCCCATCAAATTGATGGGGATCGTTGAAATTCTGCGGTTCGTATGATTACATCATCACGACATCAGCAGCTTGCGGACCTTTCGGGCCTTCTTCAATGGTGAACTCAACCTGTTGTCCTTCGACCAAGTTGCGGTAACCGTCTCCTTGGATAGCAGTGTAGTGGACGAACACATCCGGGCCACCTTCACGTTCGATGAAGCCGTAGCCCTTGCCACCATTGAACCATTTGACCGTACCAGTGATACGTTCTGACATTGTTTTGCCTCCTTACAGCAAAATAAGATAGTAGATCCATGTCTTGTTTCATCGGTCGGTCAAAACCAGACGGCTCGTAAACTTGCCACGAGCCGTCGTCTTTCACTTCCAACGAGAACTTACAGGCATCTTACAATTCGAGACTATACCAGGAATTTACCAAGACGTCAATAATCAATTCCACCAGAATGGTCACGGCTGAGGGCAAATGACCAACATTTGGCAAGAGCCTCCACCGATGATCGATCCACTGGCAACCTTATTGTCACCGATGATAGAATGACAGGCAGAAGACTGCCCGCAATCACTCCATCCCGGGCTGCCATCGTAATAAACGACCTCGAATTGAACACCTGGTGTTTCACAACCACAAGGAGGAGGTGGCAGCGTAGGAGTGGAAGTTGGTGTTGGACTTGGCTCAACGGTTGGCGAAGGTGTAGGGGCGAGCTCGCGAGGAACAGCTCCAGCATCCCATTCGATCACTTCATGCCCATCGGTATAGGTGAAAACGATCGTCTTTCCAGTAATTGGATCCGCGTCACTGTCAAGTTTGTCGTCCTCCCCTTCATCGATGGGGCTGAACACATATTCAGCTGGAAGCACAAAGGACAGATAATAACTCCCCGATGCTGGGAATGGAAAACTGAAGTACCCATTTTCATCTGTGTGCGTCTTACCAATTAGCCTATCCTGATCATCGAACAGCTGAACCAGCACATCCTTGATCCCATCTTGCTCTTCAAGATCCTGGATGCCGTTCATATTGATATCCAACCAGACCCAATCACCAATTCGAGGGCCAATATGCACAACTTGCAGCACTTTATACCAATCCTCGTATTCTTTTTCTGTCATGGCGCGTGCCTCTGATGGCCCCTGTTCAGGACCGAAAATATCCGCCGCCTGTCCATCCATAAAAGTTGTGGTTCCTAAGTCATTCGCTAAGCTGCAGTTTCCTTCCAAACACGTAGCTGTCATGATCAATCGAACAGAATCGTAGTACACACCAAGAAAAGAGCCGCGAACAGATGCGATTCCGACCTGTGTCTCTACTTCCAATTCACCTC
>SMYQ01000022.1 GCA_007050885.1 Candidatus Bathyarchaeota archaeon | reverse complement strand
GGGAAATAAATCCGAGAATATAACCAACGATCTGATTATCTATCTCAGCTACAAAGCAAGTATTTGCAAAATATTTAGTAAACAGATGATAGATGGAATCCCTTTCAACCGGTATCGGGTCACATTTACTGGCGAGATTCATAATTTCGAAGAAGTCTTTTTCTTTTACAGTTCTGATTCTTACATGTTCCAACTTGATACCCCAAATAATTTCTATGTGCTATTTTTAACTTCCAAATAGTAATAATCTGACTATTTTAGAAAAGATTTATCACAATAAGTTTTTAAAATCTATCAGACTTTCATTTAAACAAGTTCAATAGTAATTTGGAAGTTTTTGATTATGCCTTCATCTAAAGATGCTTTGACTCTTCGAGTAAAAGATGCGTTAAAACGTGATGCAGCTCGTGGAATTGCAAGATTAGATATTGATTTAATGAAGAAACTTGGGGTGAGTACCGGGGATCTGATCTCCCTCAAAGGCAAGCGACGTACAGTAGCTAAGGTAATGCCAGGATATACCGAGGATGAAGAAGCTGTAATAATAAGAGTTGATGGATCAACAAGAGGGAACGCTGGAGTAGGAATTGATGATAAAGTTGAAGTTTCTAAAATAGAGGGAAAAGATGCTTCAAACGTGTTATTGGCTCCGGTAGAGCCTATTCAATTGGGTGGTGCTGAGGAATACCTTGGAAAGGTTTTGGAAGCTTTCCCTGTGATGGAAGGAGATAGGATCAGATTCAACTTTCTTGGAACAATAATTGAATTTGTAGTAGCCAAAGTTCGTCCTCGTGCTGAAGCAGTTGTGATTACTCCTCTCACAAAAGTCGAGGTCTCCGAGAAGACAGCTGACGTAGTCAAAAAAGCACCGAGAATAACCTATGAAGACATCGGTGGTCTAGGCGACCAGATCCAACGAGTAAGAGAAATGATGGAACTTCCTCTCCGCTATCCTCAATTATTTGAGAAACTAGGTGTAGAACCTCCAAAAGGAATACTTTTACACGGTCCTCCCGGAACAGGAAAGACTCTGATCGCCAAAGCTGTTGCAAATGAGACAGATGCTCACTTCATTACATTAAACGGCCCAGAGATCATGAGTAAATATTATGGTGAAAGTGAAGCAAGACTTCGTGAAATATTTGAAGAAGCCAGTAAACATGCTCCAAGCATAATATTCATCGATGAACTTGATGCTATTGCTCCAAAACGTGAAGAAGTAACTGGCGAAGTTGAAAGACGAATAGTCGCTCAACTTCTAGGCCTAATGGATGGACTTCAAGCTCGAGGACAAGTAGTAGTGATAGGAGCAACTAATAGACCAAGCGCACTTGATCCAGCATTACGGCGACCAGGTAGATTCGACAGAGAGATAGAGATAGGCATTCCCGATAGAAATGGCAGGTTGGAGACTTTGCAGATACACACCAGAGGAATGCCTCTGACAAAAGATGTTAAACTCGAAAAAATCGCAGATGTAACCCACGGATTTGTAGGCGCTGATCTTCAAGCCCTTTGCAAGGAAGGTGCGATGCGTGCTGTACGTAAAGTTCTACCAGAAATAGATCTAGAATCTGAAGCAATACCCCCCAAAGTAATAGAGGAACTTAAAGTATCAATGAATGACCTTGTAGATGCATTAAAAGATGTAGAACCATCAGCCATGCGTGAAGTTCTCGTCGAGTCTCCAAACGTAAAATGGTCTAATATCGGTGACATGGAAGAGGTCAAGCAACAGCTAATGGAATCTATTGAATGGCCAATAAAATATCCAGAAGTATTTGAGTATGCAAAGACTAAACCTCCAAAAGGGATTTTGCTTTATGGCCCACCAGGAACAGGAAAAACTCTTCTCGCCAAAGCAATTGCAAGTGAAAGCGAAGCAAATTTCCTATCAATAAAAGGACCTGAACTACTATCGAAATGGGTTGGAGAATCCGAAAAAGGAGTAAGAGAGACCTTTAGAAAAGCAAAACAAGCTGCGCCATCAATTATTTTCTTTGATGAGATTGACGCCATTACACCACAAAGAGGCGGTGGATTCGGAGACTCTCATGTCACTGAGAGAGTCATAAGTCAAATCCTCACCGAACTTGATGGCCTAGAGGAACTCAGGAATGTTGTAGTCCTAGCCGCAACAAACAGACCAGATATAATCGATCCAGCACTACTTAGACCTGGAAGATTTGACAGACTAATAGGAATCAGCTCTCCAAACAAGGAGGCTCGAAAAGAGATTTTTAAGATTCATCTCGAAGGCAAACCTTTGACATCTGATGTCAAACTTGAGACTCTAGCTGAAAAAACTGAGAATTACGTTGGTGCTGATATTGAAGCGATTTGTAGAGAAGCTTCCATGCTAGCTATCCGTGAATATGTAAATGAAACAAAGAAAAAAAAGAAAAAACCTGATTTCGAAATAGCTATGAAACATTTTGAGGATGCATTCAATAAAGTAAAGGCCATAGGCAAATCCAGACTCCAGCAATATGATGATTGGTCTAAGAACTTTGAGGAA
>SMYQ01000023.1 GCA_007050885.1 Candidatus Bathyarchaeota archaeon | reverse complement strand
AGGTTGTATGGTTGCTATAGGAGATGGTGCGGGGGAAGTTGTTTCAGATGTTGACTCAGATGTTATAACAATTTTTTCTTGTAATTTTGCTTCAAATTCTCCAGAGCAATCAAGACTCAATGTAGTAGGGACTGGTGTGACTCGTCCATATGAGAAATATGTGGGAATGAATTTTCCTGTCCAGGTTCCTTCAATAATTCCTGTTTCTTTGACAGACCCATTGAGTTGCAGCTCCAAGTCTCCAACTAATAATCCACTAACTTTGGATACTACTGTTCCTGTTACTCTTCCTGAATCATCAATGTTCCAGCTATAATTTCCTTTTAGAAAGCCGATATCATTTTCCATGTGACTGCCCCATTTGTAGGTAGCATGGTATTTTCCATTCCAAGTACCGAATTGAGGAGTGCCTTCTAAAGTTCCAGTTATAGTTGAATTAATGGTGACATCATATTCGGCCATGACAGTCCCTTCACCCAACATGTCACCTTTCCAACTTCCTTCTGCAAAATTCAATTGTATTGGCTGTCCGATGGTATCCATGTTTGGTCTGGGTATGATGTTAGTTCCCAAGAATGCCGTCGTTAGAAGTATTATGATGAGAGGATGTGTGGTATTCATGTTAAATCTTCCACAGAAGTTTAAAGGTTCAATATCTATTTTTATTACAGATTATCTTCTGGTTACATCCTTTAAGTAATTCTCTCCAAAGTAAATAGGTTGGAATGAGATAACATCAGTGCTATTTGTTCGTGGGTCTTATAATAGTACGACGTTTGAATGTGCTTGATTTATTCTGCTTTTGCTCGTCTGAATCTAAAGATGTAAAAACCTACGACAATAATGATTGCAATAATTCCGATGATGGCATATGTTAGATATTGGTTGTTGGGTTGTTCAGATATCGGGGTTGCGGTTGGAGTTGGACTAGCTGTTGTGGTTGGAGTACTTGTGGGTGTACTTGTAGTGGGGCTTGGTGTTGTGGGGATTGGTGTTGTTGGAGTTTCTTTTGGCTGCGTTTTTCCTTTAAATTCGCCGGAAGCATCAAAGTTTGCATCAATTGCTACAGGAGTTCCACCATAATTTAATGCCTCTGAAGTTAGGGCCCCTTCCCATGTTCCACTTATCTCGCCTGATTCGGATAGTTGACCTTGAATATCAAATTGCAGTATACCTGTTAATACTCCGGAGATTTCAGCTACGCCGCCTCCAGTAATTGTTCCAGACTCGTCTATTGTTACAGTGTACCCGCCAAGAACATCGCCTTTGTCTTCTCCTTCAACACCTACTGGTTTTACTGTGTAGTTAGAATTGAGTTCGCCTTTCCAGTCGCCAATTGAGGTGTCTCCATCAAATGTGCCGCTAACAACAGAATCAAATTCTATTTTCAGTGACGATCCTTGAACGGGGGTAACTCCGGTTATGACTCCGTTCCATGTTCCTGTTACGGGAACTGGTTCAGCAGCTGAGGCTGTGTTTACGCCTTGACCGATCCAAGCTAAAATTGTAAGGACGATTATTATGAATAAGGTTGCTCTCAACCGTTTCTTGGAATACAGTGTTTTTTTCAAATGAATTATCACCAATTAAACAATTGGCTTTATTATAACATTGTTATATAAGCTTGTCTGTTTGGAAATATGTAATTGCGTAGCTCTCTAACAATATTTACTTATCAATTCGATTATAGTTAAATAGAAAGCTGATTATGTCGTTTTTGTGCAAAGGAAGAATAATGTAATAAATCTCTTATCGAATCATAAGGGAATCCTTGGACTTATTGTTGGGAGTGGAATTTTTCAACTCCTAATATATCTCAAGCTATTTTTCCTAGGAAATTTCAAAGAAAATATTCTAATTTATACAGCATTGTTCTTAGTCATCTTCTTAATCTATTTTACTATTTGCTTGATAATTTTTAGAACGAATAAACTCTCTTTAAGCAAAAAAGAAATTAATAGACTTGTTATAACAATACTGATCTTCTCTATTGTTTTCCGATCGGTGATGGTATACACCGAATCAACTTTGAGTACTGATGTATTGAGATTTGCATGGGATGGGAGACTTCTGAAATATGGTGTTGATCCTTATGCCCACGAACCATATTCAGCTGAACTGGATTGGCTGAAAAATGTCCCATATTTTGAAGCGTATGATCACAAAGATGAGATCTCGCCTTACCCTCCATTTGCACAAATAACATTTCTTTTTTTGAGCATTTTTACAGAAAGTCTGTTTGGTTTGAAAGTCTCATTCTCGGTACTTGATATGATAAACTGCATTCTTTTAGCATATCTGTTGCATAATATGGTGGCTAGAAGGTATTTGGGTGGGGTGATCCTTTATTCTTGGTCTCCACTTATGATACTTGAAGTATCTTCAAGTGGTCACATGGAGCCACTTCCAATATTTTTCATGTTAATCAGTCTAATTTTACTTTCAAAAAAACGCTTGTTCTATTCAACTTTATCATATTCTTTGGCGATATGGTCAAAGATTTTCACAGTTCTACTTATTCCAA
>SMYQ01000054.1 GCA_007050885.1 Candidatus Bathyarchaeota archaeon | reverse complement strand
GCTCATGACCCAACGCGTATGGAAGACTATTGGCAAATCTTCATGAACATTATGCATAAGAAATACTCGACTTTTCAGTTTGTTAATTATTGATTCGTGATCAATTTTCTCGCTACTCTTCCCAGCTTCATTGATAGCTCCTTTCAGTCCCTGCAAAACTCTATCTTTGTCTCTTTCAGCCTGTAATTTTCCGATGAACCAAGTACCAGTATTTGTTAATCCTTTGTAATCTAAATCTACAGGATTCTGTGTGACTAGTAGAAGGCCAAGTCCGAAGGCTCGAGCTTGTTTCAAAAGTGTTAATAAAGGTCGTTTGGATGGTGGCTCTGAAACAGGGGGAACAAATCCAAAGATCTCATCGAAATAAAGTAAGGCCCTTAAGCTTGTAGTACCAGTTTGACGACGCACCCATGTTAGCAGATTTTCTAGAAGTAGAGTCACGAAAAACATTTTTTCTCGATCTGAGAGATGCGCGATATAGAATATACTATGGCGGGGTTTTCCTTCAGATGTATAGAATATGCGATCTATATCAAGCGGTTCTCCCTCCAACCAGCTTCGAAAGCTAGGAGATGCTACTAGATTATTGAATTTCATGGCCAATTGGAAACGATCTTTTTCTGGATAATAGGTATCAACATCAAATACACCCAATTTTTTAACTGGCGGTTTCTGGATTGACATAATCAGGCTCTCTAGATTCAAATTCTCTTTCTTACGCCAGTATGTCTCAAAAATATTGGAAAGGAGAATTGCTTCACGGCTACGTATCGGATCCACATCAATGCCTGCAAGATTTAGTAGTGCAGCAACCGTGCCTGAAATCTGCTCTCTTATGATCTCTGTATGTTTATCGAAATCAAGATTTGGAACAGCTAGACTGCTTAAGATGCTAATCGGTTGCCCAGCATCCGAACCCGGTGTATAGATGCTGAAGTCAACTGATTCTTGTAGGAGGGAGATTCGTTTGGATCCTATCCCACAGTCTTTTAATCCTTTACGCCAAAGCTTTGAGATATAATCAGCATATTCTTCTACACTTTTTCCTTTCCTTCGAGCATCATCAGTATTAACCCAAGGCAGGAAATCTTCTGGGCGTAAATTGGGGAATTGCAGCATTAGATTGGTGATGTCACCTTTAGGATCTATTAGTATTGCTGGAACTTTATCGATTGCAGCTTCTTCCAGTAAACCTATACAAAGCCCGGTTTTACCGCTTCCCGTCATACCAACGCATAATGCATGAGTTGTTAGGTCACGAGCATCATAATTTATCGGTTTTTCAGTCATCATATTTTTGATTAAGTCATATTCGGATCCTAAATAGAAGGATCCTAATTTTTCAGGCGGAGCCCGCATTTCGAAATCCTTCCTTCTATATTAAATTAAGAATAATTGTAGGAATACATTTTCTGCTATAAAAATTGGATTCGAAAGTAAAAAATCTATAACCCTTCTAGTTTTGGCGCTGTATAATAGCTAAATGAATATTAAAAAAAATATTAGTTGTCCTTAATTTAATGATCTAAATTATATCGGACATTATGCATGGGAAGCCTCTTTAAGATATTAGTCTACCTTTCTTCTTCTAATTATCAAAGTAACTGCTATAACAATCGCCACTAAAGGTATTAGAGCATAAACGAACATTATCCCGTTGTTGTTTTCTTCATCTAATTCTGTTTCTTGCCCAACTAATATTCCTTGAATTCCCTTGAAGCGATTAACCGCTTCTGAATATTGGCCGCTTCGATGTAGTTGTACAGCTTTATAATATTCATCATTTGCTTTTAGGAAATATTCTGCTTCAGGTCTGACTAGAAAGTCCAAATATCCTTTTAGGGGTTCAACCATTTCTGCTGAGAATTCGCCTTGAGCTGCAGATTCATTAAGTTTAGTATTATGTAATTCGGTGAGTTCATCGTCTATTATCTTATTCATTTCTGCACATCTTGTTCGATCATAATGGTCTATCTCCAAATCTCCACCTGTACACTCGTAAATACGCGTTTGACTTGATACTCCATCAACAACTTCTGAGTACTCCACTCTAATATCATAGAAGTGATATCCTAATTCAGCATCTTGTGGCACAGTAATTTTGAGAGCAAAAACTTGGCCATCATTCGAGTTAGTCAGAGTCATTGGAAGTGATTCAGAATAATCAACATAGTTCTCTTCAGTCTCCCAATCTGGACGCAAAGCAATTTTCTGCAATTCAATCTCGTTATTAGGATCTTTCAGTTTTACTATTAAGGAGGCTTCATTCACACTGTCAGGTGTTGCCCATGTCTCACAATTCATATTCACTTCTATAGGCTCATCAATAGCTTTTTGCCAGATATCAAAATTGCCAGCTCTATCAGATTCAAAAATTATTTTCTTTCCATCATGACTCCAAGATGGATAAACATCTTGGTATAGGCTTGTTGTTACTCTTGTTTTTCCACTACCATCAACATTTATCATCCATATGTCTGGTTGATTTGAATATGCTGTGGACCAGTATGCAATTTTTTGATTGTCAGGG
>SMYQ01000174.1 GCA_007050885.1 Candidatus Bathyarchaeota archaeon | reverse complement strand
AGCAAGCCGCAGAAGTTGCTGACTTCATAGATGCCACATATGGGTTTTCGTCCGTATTTGTTTCCGCCGCAAAGGAATGGAATCTTACCCATCTTACAGATTGTATTCGTCATCTGTTTGAGGTTGTAGGAGTCAATTTGGTAAATTAAGAGAACGAGAAAAAATCGAATCGTTGATATAGCCTCATTCAATACCAGAGATGTAGTTTAGGTGTCCATAGTGACCGAAGAACGTGATTACCAGCATTGGATTGATGCCCTAGTTGAGGAGGCCATTAACTATTGGGGGAAGCGTGTTTCAAAGATTGATTGCAGTTGTGGATTATCGGTCTCCGGGTTACAACACGTAGGCCGGTTGCGGGGAGAAATCACATTAGCCAATACAGTGATGCAACAACTCCGGCAGAAAGGATTAGATTCAAAGCATTACGTTGTGCGATACACTAGTGATGAATGGAAAGGCAAGGAATCCCAACTTGCACAATTCCCAGATCCAACCAAGGCTAAGAAGTATGTTGGTCGTCGGTTAGTGGATATTCCTGATCCGCAATGTGAATTAGGTAGCTGGGTTGATCGATACTGGCTCGATTTCGGACCATATCTGGATTATTTCAGCCGTGACACCACAGTGGTCAGCACCAATGAAATCTATACTTGGCCACAAATGCATGAGCTGATTCGTTTCACTATTCAGCACCGTGAGCGAGCCCGAAAGATTATCAACAAATATCGAGTCCGTAATCCATATCCCAAAGACTGGTTTCCAATCAACGTTATCTGTGACGCATGCAAACGAATCAATACAACCACGGTGGTGAGTGTTGATTTAAACGCCTACACTGCAAGTTACCGATGCGATGAGTGTAGTCATGAAGGGACAACCAGTATAGAAAATGGAAAGCTGTCGTGGCGGCTGGAATGGGCGGCTCTCTGGAAAATCCTTGATGTGGGGTTTGAACCCTTTGGGAAAGACCACGCCACTCCTGGAGGATCACGGGATAGTGCCAAAGAAATCGCTGAAACATTCTATAACTTCAAGCCACCGGTTCCGTATGCCAACGAATGGGTAGGCCTGATTGAAAACGGAGTCGACAAAGGAGACATGGGGAGCTCGGATTTCAATGGTTTTACACCAAAAACCTGGGTTTCTGTCGCTCCTGGCGAAGCCTTACGTTACATCTATTTAAAGAATAAATCTATGAAACGCATCACCTTGGGCCTCGAGTACATTCCCAATTATATCGGCCAATATGAGCGAGCTGAAAGAGTCTACTACCAAATCGATTTGCCTCGGGCCCCGCCATTGGAAATCGCGGATATTCGACGGAGTTATGAACTCGCCAATCTTGATCCTTTACCCGAAATGGCGCCTCTGCAGGTTCCCTATCTTCATGCAGTGCTTCTCACCCAGATCATCCCCGAAGAAAATCTTCCTGATGCTGCCCTCGAAAAGCTCACGGAAACGGGGATCATTCCCAAAACCCTTACCGATAATCAAAGGACTTCAATTACTACTCGGTTAGACCGAGCTCGAAGCTGGGTCACTTCATTTGCGCCTGCTTCGTATCGCATCATCACTCTATCTGCTCCTCCTGATGGACTCCGTGATACCGTACCAGATGAGCTCCGACCCGTTTTTCAACAGCTCCATGACTCCCTAAACCCTGACGAGTGGACAGAAGAGGCTATCACCACTACCATGCGAAAACTCACCGAATCCATGTCTAAAGACACACAACGTGGGTTCTTCGAATTCCTCTATCAAGCCTTTTTTGGAACGGATAAGGGCCCCCGGATCTCGACCTATTTTGCCTTCACCGATTCTTTACTCATCCGCGATCGCGTCAAATATCTTGCCACTTTGCCTAAATGAGAGCTGTTTAAACTAAACCTCTCTTCCAGATTCAAGACGCAACCTATATATGCTCAAATCCCTTAAGTCAATTCTATCCCGTACTTGGATAACGGAGAGAAGAAACAATGTCAAAACCCGCAGTCAGTGCATTCCGCCAAGCTGTTTACAATGAAGCCAAGGCACTTAAGATTCCCATCGTGGATGAGCGAGCGATTGACAAACTCGGTATCAATAAAGGCTCAGTCGGTGGAACGGTTGAAATGAGGTACCGTGATGGCGAGGAAACGAAGATCAAAACCTTTCTCGCGGTGGCTAAATACCATCATGCGCTCGTGATCTACAAGGATGAGATGTTCTACATCTTAGCCAATAATACGATTTGGCGCTTATCGACTTAGGGTACATGTCCTAATTACCATGTAACCCTTTTCCTCTCATTTTCTTCCTTTACTCGCACTCAATGCAGTGCAGAATAGAGTTTTTTTCGCACTGGAAAATGGAGTTTCCACTATTACCTGCAATTTGGTGAGAGCATCTATAAAAAACGCTGGTAGTTCAGCTTTCAAAGATCTCTTTGATTCGCTTGATTTCTGCCATCATTTCGTTTCGCAATCCAGCGATCCCAGGAGTGGCAGCAGCGGCGACTGGTGCGGCAACGGGAGGAGGAGGACTTGTTG
>SMYQ01000108.1 GCA_007050885.1 Candidatus Bathyarchaeota archaeon | reverse complement strand
TCCGGGTATTGTCTGTTATTTGCAAAATAGGCGTTACAGGCCTCTGTGGTAATCGTAAACCCAGGAGGAACAGGCAGTTTGGCATTGGTCATCTCTGCTAGGTTTGCTCCTTTGCCACCAAGGAGATCTCGCATATCCCTGTTACCTTCGCTGAACAAATAGACCCATTTTTTCATCATCTGTTGATACCTCAAGTGAGTAATGAGTTTAGGTACATTACAGCTTAAGCTCATTTTCTCAAACTGCAACCACGACCTGAAAGGCATCTAATAAACGTATTGATTTTTCTGGACCCTGCTCTTCCTTGAAGGTTATTACCTTAAATGGAAGTTGCATACAAACAACGTGCAAAGAGCAACCTTCTATAGGTGTGTGATTGGATGTTATCCTATCCACGACGAATTTCGTACGGAATAGGACGCACTGGTTCTTCTCTCTTGTTGACCTTTGTGGATTTTGCAGGATTGAACATCTATTATTCGTTCTTCCTACTCAATCCTCTGTATGCAGGAATGGCCAGTGCCTTTGGGTTCATTGTTATTGGATTATCCCACTGGTACTTGGGATTTCGCAGTGATAGAACAGAAAGCCGCTTTGGACGACGACGACCCTACATCATCATCGGTGCACCAGCGCTAGCTATAACCGGATTTCTGATATTCGTTCCCCATTGGATTATTCCCCCCTCACCGGATCCGATCAATGATCCGACCTGGCAATTCTTGACCTTTGGTTACTACTTACTCACTCTAGCCCTCTTCAAATTCTTCTATGCCTTCCTCATCACAGCGTATCAAGCTTGGTTACCTGAGATTGCTGACCCAGATGAACGCCCAAATGTTGGTGCCATTCAAAACACCGCGAACTGGATTGGCACAGGTATTGGGATTGTGCTTGGGTTTGTTTCTGGTATTCTCTTCGTTCCCATCAGTGGTATCCCTACGACCATAGGGTTCATTGTTCTCGTAACAATATCGTTATTGTGTTTTCTGTTGTTTTTACCTGCCATCTTTTTTGTCCGGTCCCGACCGGGCATCAAGCCAATTGACCGATCAATTGTTGAGGAAACTAAAACAGCACTTAAAAATCCCAACTATGTGAAATGGATTTTGGTGGTTGGTTTCTGGTCTCTGACCTTATCAACAATCACAGCAATCATCGTTCCAATGTTACAAAACGGGCTATTGCTAGGATTTACTCAGCTTATTTTGGCTGCAGGTATTTTTCTCATTGCACTAATGATTGTTCCCTTCATTCTTGCAAGACTAGTGAAGAGATTTGGGAAGAAACGAATTCTCATGGCAGCCTTGATAATTCTAGCCTTAATATTACCTTTCACAGCCATCCTTGGCCTACCAGCCTTTGGTCCTGTCACGTTCCAAGTAATCGCATTTGGCATTCCATTGGGAAGCTGTGTAGCAGCCCTTTATCTCATGCGATATGTTGTTATCGCTGATATAGCACACAAAGATGAATTGGAAAGTGGCCAAGCCCGTGCAGGTATGTACGAAGGATTCCAAGGTGTTCCATTGAACGTCTTTCAAGCGATTGGAGCAACTTTCCTCGGATGGTTCCTTTTAGTGTTGCAAGTGAGTCCAGGACCACCACCCGTGAACTTTGGTTTCTTCTGGTGGGGACCAGTATTTGCCATCTTCCTTGTAATCGCGGCAGTGATTCTCCATTACACTAACATAGACCCTGATTTCTCAGACCTTGAAAAACCGCTTAACAAGTAAATCCCATAGGTGGCAGAAATGTTATGCCACCTTACCCTTTCTTTTTATTTCAAGCTCTAGATGTGCGAAGGTTTTCGTTTGCTGGATGGTTTCATCAAGTTGAGCTAACTTCATGAGCTGTTCGATTGCACTAATATCATCGATATCCAACGCCGTTTCAATGGAATAGTAGATAATCGGATTTAAGCTGTGAGCTTCGAACTCACGTAAATGCTCTTGAAGGCTTCTCTCCCCAAAGCAAAATTGAAACCTCCGGGGATACTTGAAGAAGAGAATATTTGTTCCCACGCCTTTCCAATCCTTTGCGATAACCGGGCGAGCTGTTCGAAGGCCAGTCCAAATGAGATTATCCAGAACTTTGCTTGATAAAAGCGGTAAATCCCCTAGAATGATGATACTATAGCCTGAGCTTCTTTGATTACAATGTTCAAGACATTCAGTTAGTTCTTCATTAAGGCCCTGCGTGCTACTCTTATAGATTTCAAAGCTGGAGCGAGTAAACGAAGTGAGGAACTTGTCATCGTAGGTAACGATGATTGTTCGGGTTATAAGATCAGATTCGCTAGTGGCCTTGAGAACATCAAAGAGCATGGACTCTACAAGGTCCTGTCGTTGTTGAACATCCAAACTGCGTGCTAACCTGTTTTTAGTAGAAGGAAGAAATCGGATGGGAATAAAGGCAACAATTTCCGGTTCAGACATTCCTCAACCCACGAACCAATCTTTCATAGATAATACTCATAGGGGTCAAACTCACTTCCTGGTTTGGATCGATTTCTCCAGACTCGAATGCGTCG
>SMYQ01000125.1 GCA_007050885.1 Candidatus Bathyarchaeota archaeon | reverse complement strand
CGAGAGCGTACGGAGACTTGATGGATGGTTAAAACCCGGATAGCATCCTTTGAAGGCAAAGGTCAAGTCACATTAAAGGAAACCTCGCTTACGCCCGCGTCAAATCAAGTATTAGTGAAGATTCAGCAAGCCTCGATTTGTGGAACTGATAAATTATTTTTTAAAGGCGAGATTCCAGCTGAAATTCATCTGCCAATTTTTCCCTGGGGTCATGAAGGGGGAGGAGAGGTTGTCGCAGTTGGAAAAAAAGTCCGGGAGTATGCAATTGGGGATAAGGTTATGTCCTTTGGACGAGGAACCTATGCGGATTATTGCCTGTTCACTGTCCCCTATGGCTGTTTACCCGCCCCTCCTGGAGTGTCCATGGAGTTAACGAGTCTTGGCGAGCCTTTAGCTTGCGCAGTTTATGCAGCCCAAGAGGTAACTAAACAGATTCAGATTGGTGATGTGGTTGCGGTGATCGGAGCTGGTTTTGCAGGACAGGTTTTAGCTCAAGGAATCAAGCGAGGCGGCGCGTCTAAAGTCATTGTTACTGATCTTATTGATGAAAAGTTAAAATTAGCGAGACAACTTGGCGCAGACGTTACCATCAATCCTCAGACATCTAATCTTGAGGGGGCGGTAAACGATCTAACCGATAATCGTGGTGTTGATCTTGTCGCGGAAGCTTCAGGATCAGGTGACGGATTAAACACTGCCTCTGCAATACTTCGGCGCAATGGCACAATTGCCATCTATAGTCATTACATGAAACCTTTTATGGTGAACATGTATCGATGGCATGAGGATGCATTCAAAATCATCCACACCTGTTTAATGCACCGAACCCGCGAAGAAATGGTGGTTGGAGTACACGAAGCTTATCGGCTTGTACAACAAGGGCTCTTTGATATCTCTCCACTACTTACTCGGTCATTTTCTCTTAGCGCTCTGAGTGAGGCGTTTGTTCAAGAGATTCAAGATCCTCGATCAATTAAAACGATCATTTCTCCATCATAGTAATTGATGCTCTGAGGATTAGAAATGAAGCTCCCCCTTGGTAAAGTACCGCCTGAGACCTTGAAAAAGAAAGTGTTCCCGTTTCTTGGTGCACAACGCGACGACATCATTCTTGGTCCATCGACAGGAGAGGATGCTGCAATTGTGACTGACGGATGTAAGCTCTTGGCTATCCATGGTGACCCCATTAGTGGTGCTATTGAGCGAATAGGGTGGATCGCAATGAATATCGCGACTAATGATATAGCTACCCGAGGAGTTGCACCCGCCTGGGCGCTATCAATGATTATGCTACCCATGGGAACCAATGACCAAATACTTGAGAAGATATGTCGAGATATGAGTGAGGCAGCGCAAATACTCAATGTGAGCATTATAGGTGGACATTCTGAAGTCACACCAGGAATATCTCACCCTCTTGTCACAGTATTTGTGATTGGAGTGATTCAAGGTAATCACTATGTGTCGTGCCGTGATGTCAAAGCAGGAGCGAAAATAATTTTAACTAAAAGTGTGGGAATTGAAGGAACAGCCATCCTTGCTTCGGATCACAAAGAGGACGTAGGTCAGAAGTTCGGGTCCGAATTTATCGAAAAAGTGGATGCCTATTTCGATCAATTAAGTGTTATGAACGAAGCTTTAATCGCGTTTCGTCACGGAGGAGTTCAAGCCATGCATGATCCAACAGAAGGAGGTGTAGCCAATGGACTCCATGAAGTGGCTGATGCCTCAAACACAGGATTCATCGTATCTGAGCAACAAATTCCAATTAGTTTAGAAACACGCCAGCTCTGCGAGCTTTTTGAGCTAAATGCCTTAAAGTTAATCAGTTCAGGATCGTTACTCATCTATGTTGACGAAGCCCAGAGTCAAGCCATCGTAAACCAACTTCAACGTCAGCATATAGATGCCGCGGTTATTGGGGATGTGATTAAAGACCCTGAAGTACGACTCATCCAAAGAGGGACTGGCCTACGCGACGTTCTCGAGCGTCCTGAGACAGATGAATTATGGCGTGTCCAAACGAAAGAATTAACCACCCGAATATGATGTGAGAGGCAGGTTATAAAACCTGATTTATTGTAATCGTCTTTTCAAAGCCTCAGCGAGAGGAATTCCAACCAGACCACCCACAGACATTTGTACAATGTTGTAAGGAACCTCAAATAATGCTGCAGATAATCCATAGAAGAAGATTTGGACGAGTAGATAACCTGTCACCATTTCCCCTCCCCCAATAAGCCAGCCTAAGACTTTTCTGGAAAATCCATTTCGTCCAATCCAGCCAGCGAGAAACCCTTCTACGCCTTTAATAATCAATGTGGGAATAACCCAGATGTACCAGCCACCGATAAAATCAGCGAGAGAAGCCCCTAGACCACCAGCTACTGCACCGACAATTGGACCGCCTATAAACGCAGCGAGCATAATCATCGCATCTCCGACGTTGAAAAAGCCTTGGGTGGCGGGAATTGGGATTTGGATAAGGAGTGTCGTGACACAAACAAGTGAAGCCATGATTGCAGCAATTACGAT
>SMYQ01000163.1 GCA_007050885.1 Candidatus Bathyarchaeota archaeon | reverse complement strand
TCTGAATGTAGCTCCAAAAGCATGGCAAGCAAAACTAATGTACGATACGATCATCGAAGCTGCCCAGGACGCACGCTTTGAAGATCTTATTTGGGAAAAGCCCCGTAAACCTTATCCAAAGATCATCATACGCTACAAGATTGGTAATGTAACATTCGAATCTAGTCTTGAGTTTATGTCAGCTGATAAGAACGCTCAAGGTATTCTGTCTTGGGAAGGCGATTGGCTGCACGTAGATGAGGCCGGTCTTTTGGATAATCTTGAGGACGTGATTATCAATGCTGGATCCCGTTTGCGTGGTACGGTTCGTGGAAGGACCAGGCTAGGCCGGTTCTCGATGACATCTAACTCCTGGGACAATTATCAGCTATGGTATTACTTTGACCTGGCTGCAGCTGATCCGGATAATTTCTTATCGATTGTTGTCGCCTCGAAGCATAACGGAAATGTCACAGAAGAACAATTAGCCAGGATGTTGGCCAGAATCCCGAAAGAAGAACGATCAAGGTTTCTCGAAGGGACCAGACCAGAAGGCCGAGGTAAATTCTTTGACAAGGATAGTGTTTACGCCTGCGAGGATGGACTAATAGGCGAAGCGGTCAGGGCTAAAGCCGAAGCTGGTCATAAAGGCTATGCCTACGAAAAGCAGTACGGTTGTGGGGTTGTTAGTTACCGAGAACCAGCAAAAGAAAACAAAATGTATATGTTTCTTGGAGATCCAGGGACAGATGGCGCGCCAAAGCGCAATTCGCCCGTTTGGATGGGCTGGGACGTTAGTAATTTCCCAGCTCTACCGGCAAGACTTATATACTTTTGGTGGGGCAATGGTGGGGGTAAGATCTACCCGTTTTTCGAGAAAATGATGGAGTTTATGGAGTATTACAGACCGATTGCTACGGCGATTGATTCTACTGGTCCGCAGCGCAATATGGCAGAACTGGTCAATGAATATATGTTCCAAGAACGATTTGCAGCTGAAGGTGATGTTCTAAGACCTGGTTTTGATACTCCTATTGGCCGTATTTATAACCTGAAAGGATTAGACTTCTCCGGAACTAAAAAAGCCACTTATCTGCAGGCAGCCCGATTACTGGTAGAAAGCCGACTATTTTCATGGCCAAAAGATATTGTTGGTATCCGTTCTCAACTAACTAACTATGATCCTGAAGTTGATCGAGGCACAAATGCTAAGATCGCCCAGGATATTGTTGCATCATTAGCTATGAGTGCTTATGCAATTAGGAGTTATTTTCATGTATCGCCTGAAGAACTTTATAAGAAGGCTAATCCAACGGATCATAAAGAACTTGCGAAGGTTCGAAGATTACCTAGCCCCGCCCGTTCACGTAGGTCGAGGCCACCAACGACTTCCTACCGCCCATCGTACGCGGAGATCAGCAAGGCCGAGAGGTAGAAAATGAGTACGACCATTACATCAACTTCAGATCCTGCTCTTTGGACTTCTCTTAACGATGCTGTTGAGAGTGGCAATTTAGCACCTGGTTGGATCCAAGTAGGTCCAGACCATTATCAGATCATGAAAGATCCTTCAGGTAATAATATCTTTATCTTGTATGACAACATCACGGAATTACTTGATAGCCGAAGCTCGAAAGGGCCAAAAGCGACCTACAAAGAGCTGAATAGCTAACGGAGGATAAATGTCTGATATTGTTGATGCCTTTGACGATTACGATGATCCTACTTTCAAATTGACTGGTATTCCAGGTTTCCCTTATGAAACTTTCCAGTCTCAACTTGCGAAATACCAAGAAGCCGAAAGATGGTTCACCGGTGCTGTGTTAGAAGATGAGGGGTGGGTAGATGACCAAACCGATCTTTACCCTCTGAAGATAAATCCGCTTATTGGTTTGTGCATGAAACACGCTCAAACTCTATTTGGTGTTGCTGAGGACGATGCTAGACCGCTTGTGCGCCCGAAGCTGGTGCCAAAGAAATCAGATGATGAAGCCGAGAAACAATCTATAGCTGATTGTGAAGAATCATTATTCCAAATATGGCATGACAATCATGGCCGTGGAATTATGATGGAAAATGCTTTGTTATCTCAGATCTATGGTGGCTGCGTTTTCAAGGTTATTTATACTCCGGAGAATGAAGCAAGACCGATCAAGATAGAGCGGATCAATCCAAAATCCTTTATTGGTATTCCAAAAAACGGAGATCATTATCGGTTATCTGAAGCCTGGGTAGTGAAACGAATCTCTCTAAGGGAGGCTGGAAAACTAGGCTACAGAGGCACAGATGATGCTCCCTGGTACATTGAGCATTGGACTGAAACAAGTCGGGATATTTGGATCAATGATGAGGTTGCAAGACAAACTTATGATGATGGAACAATAAACGAGTATGCCGGTGATAATGATTGGGGATTTGTACCGTTTGTTTATATTCCACATATCCGAATCGGATCCTTTATTGGAATTAATACTTTCGATCATGTAAAAGGACTTATTAAAGAGCTAAACCTGCGCTTTGGTGATTATGGGGATGCAGTAAATACCGATTCTCATACAACTGTTG
>SMYQ01000150.1 GCA_007050885.1 Candidatus Bathyarchaeota archaeon | reverse complement strand
TTTTCACATTAGACCCATCATGGATGTTTTTAGTTTCCTGTGTAATATTTCACTGTAATATTTTGTATCCTGTGTGACGGTAAATTTTAAATAGCGCTTTCTGTGACCGGAACGCGTTCCCTTGTAAAGACACGAATCAGAAGTTCTGAGGGGACAGAGAGTTGAAGACTTGAAAGCAATACGCTTGCTAGTTAAGACGCCGGTGACAAGCCTTGAGTAAGATTGAGATTACATCAACTGAAGCTCGGAAATTCCCCCCTTCGAAGGCCTTCAGTAAACAGGCATTCATTAGGAACATGGAGGAATTAAGAGAACTTTATCAAGAATCCATCAAGGACCCTCCAGCATTTTGGGCTAAACAGGCTGAAAACCTTGATTGGTTCGAAAAATGGCCAGGTCCTGTGCATACATGGGATCCTACTGAAGCCCGACATACCTGGTTCAAAGGCGGGAAACTCAATGCTGCTTATAACTGCTTGGACCGCCATGTCAAAACAGAGCTAAAGGATAAAATCGCAATCATCTGGGAAGGCGATGACCCGAACCAGAACAAAACCTACACCTATCAACAGTTGCATGAAGAAGTGAGTAAATTCGCGAATGTCCTTAAGAAGCTCGGGTATAAGAAGGGCGACCGTCTTGCCATTTACCTGCCCATGATCCCGGAGCTCGCAATTGCCATGTTGGCCTGTGCACGATTAGGAATCATTCACAGCATTGTATTTGGTGGATTCAGCGCCGATAGCCTAAAAGACCGCATTCTAGATGCTGACTGCACAGGGATCGTTACAAGTGATGGCAGCTATCGTGGTGGAAAGACCATCCCTTTGAAAACAAATGCTGATGAAGCTCTCAAAAAGTGTCCCAGGGTCAAACATAGTATCGTGGTCAAACGGACTGGCATCGATGTTGAGATGAAAAAGAAACGCGACCTATGGTGGCATGAACTGATGGAAGATTCTGCCGCACAAGGTGAATGCCCTGCCGAACCCATGGACGCGGAAGATCCCCTTTTCATCCTCTACACCAGTGGATCAACTGGTAAGCCCAAAGGGGTGCTCCACACTACAGGTGGATATTTGACTTACAACATGACTACCTTCAAGTACATCTTCGACTACCACCCAGAGGATATCTACTGGTGCACCGCTGACATCGGATGGATTACTGGGCATAGCTACATCGTCTATGGACCGCTAGCCGCCGGCGCAACATCCGTCATGTTTGAAGGCATCCCAACCTATCCCGAACCCGATCGTTTCTGGGCTATTGTCGAAAAATACAAGATTAACCAATTTTATACTGCCCCAACAGCCATCCGGGCTATCATGCGCAATGGCGACGAATGGGTGAACAAGCATGACCTCAGCAGCATCAAACTGCTGGGTACTGTTGGTGAGCCAATCAATCCTGAGGCATGGCTTTGGTACTACAAAGTCGTTGGTAAAGGGAAAGCCCCTATTGTTGACACATACTGGCAAACCGAAACCGGTGGAGTGGTCATCACACCCATCCCTGGGGCTGTTGAACTTAAACCCGGATCAGCGACCCTGCCCTTCTTAGGTATCGAAGCTATGATTGTCGATGAATCCGGTCAAGAAGTCGGCACCAACGAGGGTGGCTATCTTGTCATTAAGAAACCTTGGCCAGGTCTAATGCGGACGGTCTATGGTGATCATCAACGCTTCGTTGACACCTATTTCAAGACCTTCCCACCTTACTATATGACAGGCGATGGAGCGCGTAAAGATGAAGATGGTTATTTCTGGGTCGTTGGTCGAATTGATGACGTTGTCAATGTATCCGGACATCGCATGGGTACCGCGGAAATCGAATCTGCCCTCGTTTCACATCAATCCGTTGCTGAAGCAGCCGTTGTTGGGTTCCCGCATGACATCAAGGGCCAAGCACTCTACTGCTTCGTCACTCTCAAGATGGGTTATGAGAAGACCGATGATCTCCGAACTGAACTCCGTGGACATGTCCGCAAAGAAATTGGTCCAATTGCCACACCTGATAAAATCCAGTTCGCCGATGCACTACCCAAAACCCGAAGCGGCAAAATCATGCGCCGCATCCTGAAGAAAATCGCCGCTGGCGAAACAAAGGATTTAGGTGACACAACCACCCTAGCAGACCCATCAGTCGTGGAAAAACTGATCAACGAGCGAGTTTAGTAAGTCATCGGAGACAGCGAAATCCTCTGACTCTTTCTTTCTATACTCTACAGGTTAACTAACGGAAGCTAGGTATATGTAAAGAGTTAGATTACTGGCTTTAATTGGTACTCAGTAAACTATTTTCCGAACTTGCCGGTTCCTAAGAGATTATAGCAGTCTTCGTTAGAATGGGTCATCAATGTGTTTACAACAATCTGAGAAACCCTTTAAATAAGAAATCCATAGGAATCATAAATTGAGTTTCGCTAGGTGGTTTTTTTGACAAGCGATGTGCTAGAAAACGATAACAAAGAAGGAATTAGCAATGACGTTTTTTATACTGTCTTAAAAAGCCAAGCCGTGCTTTGGCTTTTATCCTTTAATGGCTGGGATAA
>SMYQ01000249.1 GCA_007050885.1 Candidatus Bathyarchaeota archaeon | reverse complement strand
GTTTATCAGCGCTCCCCTTTTTGATGAACTGTACACTTCCGAGTTTGTCGATGGTGATTTCATCGGCAATCGGGCGCATGGCTTCAGCGACCAGAGCGCTAGTTTCGCGTTCAAAGCCACTAGGACCAAATGAGTCCACCAGTGTTTGTAATAGTTTAATTCGTCTTGAATCCATGGTCAGGCACCTACCCACGAATTCGCCCAATGAATTAGATAAGCTTTATTCAGGCAGCAGAAGTTCTTTGGAATCCCATCATTTTCATGAAGAAACAAGTTTATCCTTAATGAGGGCACAAATGAGAACCAAAGGAGGTATTCACGATGTCATTGACCGTAGAAGAGCTTGTCAAATTCATTGATCATACACGACTCAAGCCAGAAACTAAACGGGCAAAGATTTTAGAACTATGTGAAGAAGCCCTAGCTTACGAGTTTGCTACGGTGTGCATCAATCCCGTTCACGTTGAATATGCCATCGACTTATTGAAGAACTCATCGGTAGATGTGTGTGTGGTTGTTGGCTTTCCCTTGGGTGCCACCCTTTCGGAGGTAAAAGCCTTTGAGACAAAGCAGGCTGTGCAAAAAGGCGCTACCGAGGTTGATATGGTCATTAACATAGGTGCTCTAAAAGACAAGAACTATGATTTGGTTCAATCTGATATCAAGGCGGTGGTTAGTGCCGCTGATGATGCGATAGTGAAAGTGATTCTTGAAACAGGGTTTCTAATTGATGAGGAGAAACAGAAGGCTTGTCTTATCTGCAAAGATGCTGGTGCGCACTTTGTCAAAACGTCCACTGGATTTGGACCTATGGGTGCAACACCGTATGATGTGCGTCTGATGCGTGAAACGGTAGGACCGGATATGGGAGTAAAAGCTGCAGGTGGCATCCGCAGCTTCAAGGATGCATTGCGAATGATCGATGCTGGTGCAAATCGCCTTGGCACAAGCTCAGGCGTTGCCATCGTCGAAGGGTTCCGTTGGGCAGGATACAGTGACACCTTCCTTGAGCCTGACAAACCCTGTTGGACTTGTCCAAGTCGGCAGGCTAGCTTGGGGAAACAACCCAAAGAAGTGTATCTTTGGTACAAACAACGCTGCGTTACCTGTCCCCACCGTGACCAAAACGTCTTCAATGATTAGGAGGAGAATCAAATGACAGATGAGGTCAGTCAATCCTATTCTGACACAAAACTGCTTCGAATTTCACTTACTAACCAAACGGTGAAACAACAAGAACTCACACCTGAGCTTTTTACCTACTATCTAGGTGGTCGTGGTCTAGGCGTAAAACTAGTCTATGATCAAGTAATCCCCGCCATTTCTCCGCTAGCCCCTGAAAATCTTCTGGTGTTTGCCATTGGTCCCCTTACAGCATCATCTGCACCAACGGGAGGGCGGGTCGCCGTAATCACCAAATCACCATTAACTGGTACGATTTTTGACTCCAACTGTGGAGGACACTTTGGTCCACAGCTCCGCCGGGCGGGCTATGCTGCTTTGGTTCTCCAAGGGCGTGCAAAATCACCAACTTATCTCTGGATTAATGACGGAGACGTTGAATTTCGGTCAGCGAAGGATGTCTGGGGTCAAGAGGTAAGTTCCTCTACCGATTATCTTCTTGATGAAACTAATACCAAAGCCCAAGTGGCATGCATCGGTCCTGGGGGAGAAAATCGGGTCAGCCTTGCCGCAATCATGAATGACAAGCATCGCGCTGCAGGTCGTGGTGGTGTGGGGGCCGTCATGGGTGCAAAGCATCTGAAGGCCATCGTAATTCATGGCACAAAACAAATCTCAATAAATGATCCTGAAAAACTCGATCTCGTCGTTAACCGCACACGTCGCCTTATCAAGAAAGATTCTATCACGAACAATTCTTTACCCGTATATGGGACCGCAGTGCTAGTCAACCTCATTAATGAATACGGGATGCTACCAACATACAACTTCCAAGAGGGAACCTTTAACGATGCCGAAGGCGTTTCTGGAGAGAAGCTGCTTGAACGGTTCTTCACCAAGCGGTACCATTGCTTCGGTTGTCCAATTGGCTGTGGCAGAATCTCTCAAGTTCAAGGAACTGAAGTAGGTGGCCCTGAGTATGAGACTATTTGGGCTTTAGGACCTCAGTGTGGAATCAATAATCTCGAATGGATTACCACTGCTAATCATCGGTGTAATGAGCTAGGTCTAGACACGATTTCAGTAGGCAGCACCATTGGATGTGCGATGGAGCTTATGCAGAAAGGCTACCTCCAATCTACACATGAATTTGGAAAAACTGCAGAGTTGCTCAACCTCATCGATGATATAGCCCATGTTCGTGGATTGGGAAAGGAACTTGGACAAGGTTCCAAAGCTTTAGCTACCCGGTATAACGCACCCCAACTAGCAATGCAGGTGAAGGGATTAGAAATGCCTGCTTACGATCCCAGGGGGGTTCAAGGACACGCTCTAGCTTATGCCACCTCCAACCGGGGAGGGTGCCATTTACGGGCCTATCTTATAGGACCTGAGATATTGGGATCACCCGTCCTTGTCGATCGCGATCGTGT
>SMYQ01000047.1 GCA_007050885.1 Candidatus Bathyarchaeota archaeon | reverse complement strand
AACTATATTTATGGTTCCTCTTTTACTATCGGTATCAGCTATTGTCAATGGAATCCTCTCTCCCCTTTCAGAGATCCGTAAAACTACAAATTGTCCAGGTTTACTTTTTCTTGAGATTAGAGGTGAAAGTAAAGTCAAAGATTTAATGCCTAAACTTAATTCTTTTTTTTCAATTATTGGCGTCATGATTAAGAACCCTTAATGCACCGCTTCACAGTTTTCTACATATTTTTTGTCATCATATGATACTAAAATGAATTTAAGCTATCTTCTCTGCACAAAATAAACTGCAAGAAATGTAACTATTCCATATAGATGAGTCACAAGGTTTCATATTACCTCAATAATAAATCATTTCTAAAAACCTATCGAAAAAAATGAAACGGTAGATCAAAATGGAAAATCTTTCAGCTTTTGCAGTTGCACAAAAACAACTAGAACAATGTGCAAAAATTCTAAATCTTGATTCAGATTTAATAAAAATTCTACAGGTTCCAAAAAGAGAGCTTCATGTAGCAATATCTATACGAATGGATGACGGGGCCATCAAGGTTTTTCCAGGATTTAGAGTACAATATAATGATGCTCGAGGCCCAACAAAAGGAGGAATTCGATTTCATCCAGACGAGACAATAAATACTGTACGAGCATTGGCAGCTTGGATGACGTGGAAATGCGCAGTCATGGACTTACCTCTTGGAGGAGCAAAAGGAGGAATCATTTGTGATCCTAAACAAATGTCAAAAGGAGAGTTAGAACGTCTAAGTCGAGCTTATATTGATCAGATCTGGCAATTAATCGGACCGGAAAAAGATGTGCCTGCTCCTGATGTTTACACAGACCCACAAATAATGGCTTGGATGATGGACGAATATTCTAAAATCGTAGGAAGCAATCAATTCGGAGTCATCACAGGTAAACCACTATGTTTGGGAGGTTCTTGTTCACGTGAGGATGCAACAGCTCGTGGAGGATTATACACCATTCGTGAAGCAGTCAATGATTTGGACATCGACCTCAAAGAAGCTACAGTTGCCATACAAGGTTATGGAAACGCAGGATACTTTGCAGCTTCGCTTATAAGATCCATTTTTGGATCCAAAATTATGGCTGTCAGTGATTCACAAGGAGGCATATATAATAAAGAAGGATTTGATCCAGCGAAGGTCCTTGATCATAAAAAAAAGACAAAATCAGTAATCAATTACCCAAACGCAAAACAAATTTCAAACGAAGAATTATTAGAACTTGATGTGGACATACTCGTAGTTGCAGCTTTAGAGAACGTAATAACAAAGAAAAACGCATCAAAGATTCGAGCAAAGATAATTCCTGAATTAGCTAATGGCCCAACAACTCCTGACGCTGACGCCATACTATATAAAAACGGAATTCATGTCATACCAGACATTCTATGTAATGCTGGAGGAGTCACAGTATCATATTTGGAGATGGTTCAGAATTCTTACAGATATTGTTGGGGAGAAATTGACATCCATAAATGTTTGGATGAAAAAATGTCTTCAGCCTACCATTCAACATGGCACACTTCTAAGAGAGAAGGAATAAACATGAGACAAGCGGCTTACGTAATTGCTGTTGAGCGCGTAGTTGAAGCAATGAAGATGCGAGGGTGGATCTAAAAAAACAAATAGAAAGTGATGATAACAAACATAGGACCCACTAATCATTAATAGAATCCATATTCCTGAATAGGGGATCCTGTTAAATTCGATTTTCTTAGCCACTAGACTAGAGATAAAGATGGTCTGATACTTACCTCTCAGACCATTTTGCAATTGGATATATTAGTTCTGATGGACTTTCTTCTCCAGGCACCCATACAACTTTTTTCTGAGCGTTCTGCCATTGAATATTGGACATCTCATGCCCAATCTGCCATCCGGTAGTAGGATCCACTTTATACTTGCCATAGAATGTGGTCATATCAATCTGTCCTGCAACTTGTCTCATTGCATCAGAATCTGTTGGTTTACTGCATTGCTCTATGCATTTTTGCATCACTAGTCCTTGCTGGAACCCTGTAGCTGTTGTATAATCGGGCAATTCACCGTGTTCTTTCTGGAATTCATCGATAAACTCATCGTGGCTGGGTCCATAATCGTTATTATAAAGAACACCAGGTTCCCATTGGGTACATGTAACTATGCCTTCACAATCTTTTCCGAGGGTCTCATAAAACTTTGGAAAGACGGCCCCAGTTCCTGGCCAAAGCATTTTTACATTCAAATCAAGTTCTTTCATCTGTTTTACGAGTAAGATAGCTGCTGCATAAGCTCCTGCGTTTAGGAATATTGAGGGTTCATTTGCCTTAGCTCTAGAGATAATTGGCGTCAGATCAGTAGTTGCTGTACCGTATGAGTCGTAGAATACTACGTTCATTCCTTGTTCCAATGCATATTCGTGACCGTATATACCAACTGTCCTGCTAAACATGTCGTCTCCATGTGTAACTGCAATATTTTTTGCGTCAGGATCATTCGGTAATACCTTTGAGATGATCATGTCAGTAAGAGCATTCATGTAGCCTGGACCGTTTGTAATGACATGAACAATATACTTCCAATCTTGGTATACAGCTGGGTCGAATGAACAAGTACCATAAACCTCGAATTTACGATATTTCTCTACAATAGGCACTGTGGCCATGCCAAGGGGTCCCCAAACTGGTCCAAACAACAAGTCAACTTTATCTTCGTTGATCAGTTTTTCATAAAATCGAGGAACATTCTCTGGTTTTTGCTCGTCATTGTATAGAACAAGTTCAACTTCGTAGGTGTTTCCGTCGCCAGCCTTGATACCACCGGCTTCATTGACAAGTTTTGCCCATAGTTCGTTCCCTCTACCTTCAGCAATTCCGAATATTGCATCTGGGCCCGTAAATGGTTTGGTTCCACCAATTTTTATCTTCTTGCCTGTGGCTGGAGTTTCGATGGTAGGAGTTGTCACTGGAGATGTTGGAGATGTTGGAGAAGGCTGGCCAGAATATTGATATATACCATATCCTGCAGCTGCGACCGCGCCAGCAGCAATAGCGGCACCAGCATATTTCATATATTTACGTCTGCTAATTTTCTCTTCACTCAATAGATTCTACCTTCAAAAAATGCTTCTCATAATATGCTCTTAAGCTTTTAGAATGTCAATAAAAAATCGTCTAAACTACAACATAGCTACATATTGAGTGTGTTACATCAATACTTTCTCCAATGGAAATGCACCAAAGGTTGATTAAACTTCCATTATACACGAATATACAGAATAGACGAATCCGATAGATTAAATACCTAAAATAGATGTCTGCCCAATTTTCAAGAGCAATGGAGATTATCAACCTTTATTTCAGTGTCTGTTTACGGGAACTCTTGAAAAGTATTTGATGTGATTCAACTTGTCAATCAATGACTTTGAAACAGATTATGAATCAAGCATGATAAGGGCCAGAGTCGTACATGACACTCCTGAATTATTTTTCAGCGGCAAGACTTTTGGACCATTCAAGGTTGGAGATGAAATTCAAATTCCACGCTGGTTGGCCAGAGAATTAACCAAGAACCGATTAGTAAAAATCCTTGATGAGAAGCCTCTTGAAGTTCCCGATCTCGCAAAGATACATTGGCGAGAATCCATTCCAGAATCCAGAGAAATACCTCCACTGGATTTTGACTTCTACAGTAAACTCAAAGAATTATTATGTGAACTTTCAAATAAAAAAGATAAAGACCAATCTCAAAAGGCTCTTTTCGAAAAGTCTCTTAGTCAATCAAAAGACATCATCAATTGTCGGTTGCACAAGATAGTATATCTCGCGACCAATCCTTCTATAACTGACACTACTATCCAGAAAATGGCTGTTGAGGAAAGAAGACTCTACAATGATCTGAGATCAATAATCGATGAATGGAAAAATAAAATCCTAAACCTAGAGGACGAGGAATGAGCGAAGAAAGCCCAGAACAAAGATTTCAAAAGTTTCTGAAAGATTTCAAGTTCGAGTCCAAAGACAAGTATAGAGAAAAATTATCTCAGATGCCATCCTCAGACACCCGAGCATTAATTGTAGACTTTGAAGATCTGTATTCATTCGATCCACAATTTGCTAGAGACCTAATTGGAAAACCAGATGAATATCTTGATTTTGCCAATAGAGCAATCTGGGCGCAAATGAAGATAGAGGATCCAGCTTATGCTGAAATTACTAAAAGATTCATAGCTCGATTCAGAGGTCTTCATGAACGGATATCTCTTCGCGAAGTAGGCTCTCAAAATTTAGGAAGATTGGTATCAGTAGATGGCATAATTGTCAGAGCAGCCCAAGTGAAACCATACCTTACACAGGCAACTTTTGAATGTAGAAGATGCGGAGCCAAGATTAGAATCGATCAAAAAGGACTTTTTATGGAGAGCCCAGACTCTTGCACCAGACCTGGATGCAGAAGCAAGTTCCTTGACTTCAAAGAGAAGGAATCAACATACATAAACTCACAAGAAATGAGACTTCAAGAACGTCCAGAAGATCTCCCGCCAGGACAACTACCACGTTCTATGGATACTAGAGTTCTCGAAGATTTATCGGATACGGCAAGACCAGGTGACCGGATAACCGTCACAGGCATAGTAAGAGCTGAGCAAGAATTTGTAGGCAGACGAGGTAAATTGCGAACCTTCAATCTTTACATGGATGCAAATCATCTTCAAATATCCGGCAAAGAAGTTCAAGTTATAGAGATTAGTCCTCAAGAAGAAAAAAAAATTCTTGAACTATCAAAAGACCCTTGGATACATCGTAAATTGATCATGTCGATCGCGCCATCAATATACGGCTATGACGACATGAAAGAAGCCATTCTATACCTATTATTCGGTGGCATGCCAAAACGACTTCCTGATGGAATAACAATCAGAGGAGATGTTAACATTCTATTAGTAGGAGACCCGGGCACAGCTAAAAGCCAACTCCTCCAATACGTATCAAGGGTCGCTCCAAGAGGGTTGTATACTAGTGGAAGAGGCTCCACAGCAGCAGGTTTAACCGCCGCTGTAGTCAGAGAAAAAACTGGCGGCATGATTCTAGAAGCAGGCGCACTTGTCCTAGCTGATAGAGGTGTCTGCGCAATTGATGAAATTGACAAAATGAGACCTGACGACCGAGTTGCTATTCATGAAGCTATGGAACAACAAACAATTAGCATAGCCAAAGGTGGAATTGTCGCTACCTTAAACGCGAGAGACTCAATAATTGCAGCCGCAAATCCAGCTCTTGGCCGATATGATCCTTACCGTAACATTAATGAGAACATAAGTTTGCCAGTCACCATATTATCAAGATTTGATCTGATTTTCGTCATGAGAGACATCCCTGAAAGCGAAATCGACACCAAAATGTCAGAACATGTATTGACCCTTCATAGACTTCATTCAGCTCCAGAAACAGCACCTCTGCCCCCTGATCTTTTAAGAAAGTATATCAGTTATGCAAAAAAGCTTGACATAACCATCTCTAATGAAGCAGCAAACGAACTCAAAGATTTTTATTTGAAGATGAGATCGGGTTCAAGTTCTGCTGAATCTCCTATTGCAATTACTCCACGTCAATTAGAAGCTCTGATTAGGTTAACAGAGGCAAGAGCAAGAGCATATCTCAGAAACGAAGTTACTGTTGAAGATGCCAGAGCAGTGATAAGATTGATGTCCGTATCATTACAGGATGTTGGAATCGACACAACCACTGGAAAAATGGATATTGATATTATAATGACTGGCAAACCAAAAAGCCTAGTCGATAGAATGAAAGAGGTTCTTGACCTGATAACCGAAATGGAGCAAGAAACTGGCATGGTAGAAGAGTCGAAATTATACGAGACCCTTCAAGAAAAGAAAGACATGACTGAAGACCAAGCCAGAATGCTTGTCGGACGCCTCAGCCGAGAAGGCGTTATTTATTCACCTGAAGACGGCAAGATTAAAAGAACAGGCAGCGGTTCAGGCTGAACCACCATTATTAATAACCATCTAAACAATCTCACTTCCATTCAATAGACTCGGAAGAAACATATTGAAAATAAATGAACTTGACATTCCTGAACAAATTAAGAGAATAATCATTCAACATGGATATAATCAATTATATCCACCTCAGGAAGAGGCTATCACTGCCGGAGTATTAAATGGAAAAAATGTAGTTCTCGCAAGCCCGACAGCAAGTGGAAAAACACTTGTTGCAGAACTCTGTATTTTGAAAAACATACTTGAGAATGATACTAAAAGCATCTACCTTACGCCACTAAGAGCTTTAGCAAATGAAAAATATGAAGAATTCAAAAAGTATCGTGAACTAACAAAATCCAATGGCGATAAGTTAGAGATCACCGTCTCAACTGGCGATTATGATAGTATAGACGAATGGCTCGGCAAATATGATATTATTATTTCAACAAATGAAAAAGCAGACAGCCTACTAAGACACAAAGCAGTTTGGATGCAACAGATCGACACTATTGTGGCTGACGAGATACATCTTTTAACAGATCAAGGAAGAGGCCCCACATTAGAAGTCATACTCACAAAACTGATGAAATTAAACCCTGATGCACAATTTCTCTTATTGAGTGCTACCGTAAAAAATGCCGATGAAATCTCAAAGTGGATAAAGGGAATACCCATCACAACGGAGTGGAGACCTGTCCCTCTCAGAGAAGGAGTCTTTTATGATGGAGAGATACAATTCAAAGATGGCTCAGCGAGACGAATTTTAACAGAAACCAAAAAACCAGCCATTGATATTGCTCTAGACATAATCAAACAAGGTGGACAGGCACTTATATTTACACAAACTAGACGGGATGCAGTAAGTTATGGAAAAAATGTTTCTAAAGTTCTCTCTCGTAAAATCTCAGCAGACCTAAAAAAAGATCTTAAAACAATAGCGAATAAAATACTGACCTCAGGAGAAAAAACCGGATTAAGTGAAATACTTGCCGAACAGGTAAAATCGAGTACCGCATTCCATCATGCCGGCCTAAATGTATCACATAGAAGATTAATTGAAAAATCTTTCAAAAATGGAAAGATTAAGATCTTATCTACAACTCCAACTCTTGCAGCAGGTGTAAATTTACCTGCAAGAGCTGTCCTCATAAGTAACTATAGAAGATATGACCCCGAATCTTGGAGCGAAGAGATATCCGTTTTAGAATATAAGCAATTAGCGGGCAGAGCGGGACGACCCAAATATGATAAAGTTGGAGAATCGATTCTTATCGCAAAGACATCGGCTGAACAAGAACGATTAATGGAGAAATATGTATGCTCCGAACCTGAGAAGATATGGTCAAAACTCTCAATTGAAAATGTTTTACGACCTCACGTCCTTTCAACTATTGCAACTGGATTTGCTTATACAGAAGAAGACCTTTACGATTTTTTTTCTCAAACTTTTCATGCTCAACAACATGACCTCAAGATGCTGAAAAGTAAAGTTGGAAAAATTTTGAGATTCCTTTTTAATGAAGAAATGATAACTATGGAATCTAGAAAATTATTAGCCACCCCATTCGGTCGCAGGGTCTCGGAACTGTATATAGACCCAGTCTCAGCAGTCATCATTAGAGACGGACTTTACAATAGACCTGACAAACTAACTGAAGTGAGCATTCTTCAATTAATCTCACATACTCCTGACTTATCCCCTAAATTATATCCTCGGGGTAAGGAAAGTGAGCAACTAATTGCTTATGCAAGCGAACATTCAAGCGAACTGATTTTCAAACAACCTGATCCATGGAATTCAATGTATTCATATGAACAAAATCTTGATGACTTCATTTCAGAAATTAAATGCGTTGCAGTTATGGAGGATTGGATTCAAGAGATTACTGAGAACGATCTCTTAGGAAAATATAAAGTCGAACCAGGAGATCTGTTAAGATTAACTCAGACAGCTGAATGGTTAATTTTTGCTTCGAATCAACTTGCCAGACTATTTCAACACAAAGATTTGATGAGAAAGTTTCCGATTCTACGTCATAGAATTCAATATGGAATAAAAGAGGAATTGATTGAGTTAGTGGGACTACAAGGAATAGGAAGAATTCGTGCAAGAATGTTACATAATGCCGGTTTTCATAAAATTGCAGATATCAGAAAAGCCAATCTCCAGTCCCTCGTATCAGTGCCTACTATCGGAACGACATTAGCAGAAAATATCAAAAAACAAATAGAAGATAAAAACCCAGCTAATTAACTCACGCAAGCGCGTACAGTATGGGAACATTCATAGTTGGAATTAGCGTATTGATTTTTCGAAAAACGCTATCGATCAAAACTATCTCTTACTGCTGACGCTCAGAGTCATTAACTATTTTCTAATTCGGACTTGGTTGTAGCGATAGCATTTTTAATAAGCTTCGTTGTAACGCCCAGATATTTTGAATGATCTAATACAAGTTCAATTTCTTTTTGTGAGATTAGTGTTGAAATTTTTTCATCTTCCATTAGAACTGTGGAAAATGGAATTTTCTTAGTGATTGATTCCATTGAACAATCCCTCACAATCTCATGAGCTTCTTGTCGCCCCATCCCTTTCTCAACTAATGTTTTAACAACATTTTCAGAAAGGTTCAGTCCTCCTGTTAACGCAAGATTTCTTTTCATGTTATCAGGGAAGACTACTAAACCTGAAAGCATTTTATTCATAGAATTTGTCATATCATCAAGAAGAATGAAAGACATGGAGAATATGAAACGTTCATTAGCAGAATTAGTTAGATCACGTTCATGCCACAATGCAATGTTCTCGTAAGCAGGGATTAATAGGCCTCTCATCAATTTCGCCAAGCTACAGATTCTCTCCGATTTAACAGGATTTCTCTTTGCAGGCATTGCAGAACTTCCTACTTGGCTGTCTTTCTTAAAAGGCTCCATCAACTCCATTATTTCGGTCCTTTGGAGATTACGTATCTCTAACGCAAATTTTTCCATACTTGACCCAATCAATACTAACGTAGACACTAGCTCCGCATGCAAATCTCTTTGAATAACCTGCGTAACCATATCAGCCGATTTCAATCCTAATTTTTTCAACGCAATATTCTGGACTTCAATTGCATTTTTTCCAATACCTGATCCTGTTCCAATTACTCCCATAATCTTCCCTGCGACAACTCTATCTTCCATTTGGTTTAGTCTTCGTAAATGTCTTGACACCTCTCTCATCCACACTGCCAACTTAAGACCTAAAGTTAGTACATTCACATGTTGACCATGAGTTCGCCCCACCATTACAGTACTGTAATATTTCTCTACGAGACCTATCAAGATCTTCTCAAGATCTAAGAGTCTCAATCGCATAATCTTGAGAGCTTCTTTGAACTGTAAAGCATATGCTGTATCTTCAACGTCAGCACTTGTTAAGCCAAAATGAATCCACCTTGATGCTGATGGAGAACAAACCTCTGTTAGTGCTTTAACTACGGCCATCAGGTCATGATTGATCTTTTTATCGATCTCTTTGCATTTTTCAAGTTTTACATTTTGGATATTTGCTTTTTCTACTATTTCTTCAGCTACTTCTTTTGGAACATTACCAACTTGTGCATGAGCATATGCGGCTGCGGCTTCGACATCTAAAATTTTCTGAAGTCTACTCTCCTCTTCGAAGATCTTTCGCATTTCTGGGGTTCCATAACGTCCGGTATCTATTGGAAGAATTGGCATATAGGTTCTGATTACATCTTACTCTTAAATGGCTTATGGGTTCTACGATATTTACGCTAAGCGATTGTTTTGGAATCAGGTTGGTCAGTATGCTCTGCTTAAGTCTTCTTTTTTAAATCGAAGTGTTCATCTATGCTGTATGGACCAGATCCATAATTCGCTATCATAAGTAGTCCACCCATTATTGACAAGTTTTTCAGTAACATTATAGATTGAATTTGATCTGTGACCTCTGTGTGAAATATGAGAGTTGTCGGTATTAGAATTATGAATAGAACAATAGCTCCCCATTTAGCCTTAAATCCCAATAATATTGATAGCCCACCAAAAAATTCTATTATGATCGAAATAACTAATAATACTCCTGGGGCGGGGATACCATATGCCGCCATATATTGTTCACTTCCCAGAAGATCCATAGATTTGTTTATTGCCGCCATGATGAATATTGTCGATATTAAGATCCTTGCTGCGAGTGGAATTGGGTCCTTCAACTTTCTCAATCTCCTTTAAGAGTTCTTTTGAAATCTATGTATAAGGTTTTTTACTCAAAATAATCGAACTGTATAGTCAT
>SMYQ01000045.1 GCA_007050885.1 Candidatus Bathyarchaeota archaeon | reverse complement strand
CTATAATTCCAAAAAAATGTTACAGTAGATTGCTATCAAACATCAATATACGTAGATTTAAATATGGTTGATAAGAAAATATCTGATGTGAAAGGAGATCAAGAGGGAGTCGTAGAATTCTGCATAGACCACGTTTAGAATATGAACCCAAAGAAACAGTTTTAGTGTCAAAAACTTTTAATCAATTTTCTAACTGGGATAGCCTTCGTTCTCAAATTTTATCGTTATATTTTAAGTCAGGAGGTTTGAGCGCCAAATTATGACAGATGTCTGTACTGTTTGTGGCCTTCCAAAGGATCTATGTGTATGCGGCACAATAAGCATGGAACAACAGGTCATAATAATACGCAAAGAAATGAGGAAATGGGGTAAAGCAGCAACAGTAATTGAAGGTATAGACCCCAAGAGTATTGAATTGAGTCAACTTGCAACAAAACTCAAAGCAAAATGTGCATGCGGAGGAACCGCGAAGAATGGTCAGATAATCCTTCAAGGAGACCATAGAGAAAGAGTCAAAAAACTACTAGCTGATGAAGGCTTTCCAACTTCGAATGTCGAAGTCCATTAAGGAGCCAATTATGATATGCAATTTCATGATATCGCTGAAACTTTGAAAAATCTTAAACGTCAAAAATCTGGTATTCAATTCTGCCCTAAATGTGGTAGTCCATCAATTCTTGGATTAGGATCTTTGGATGGTTGGCTTTTACCAACCCAATTTACTTGTGAAGAATGTGGATATTCTGGATATTTATTAATGGAACTTGATGAAAGTAAAGAACCTGAAGAAAAAAAATTAGTTAGCGATTAAATCTAAATATTTAGGTATGGTTATCCTTTTTTTAAAATTTCTTAGCGATTATTCAAAAAAAAAGGGAAAATGAGAAATTAGTTTTCTCATTTAGGTCTTATACGTTTAATCCTAGAGCTTCTTTAAGGCCTTTGTATCTGTTCCTTACCGTGACCTCTGTAACATTGGCGACTTCAGCTATGTCTTTCTGTGTTTTCTTTTCACCCTCTAACACGCATGCGACATAGAGTGCTGCTGCGGCAAGACCCATTGGATCTTTTCCTGCTGCAATTCCTCTTCTCTGTGCTTCTTTAAGGATCTTTATTGCGCCTCTTTGAGTTTTCATTGAAATATCGGCTTTGGAAGCTATTTTTGATACACATCTTATTGGATCTTCTACAGGCATTTTTATGTCAAGTTCACGAAGTAGTAATCTATAGCATCGGGCAACATCTTTTTTCTTTATTCTGCTATCGGCTGCTACTTCCTTTAGAGTCCTAGGTGTTTCTGTGGCTCTGCATGCTGCGTAAAGTGAAGCTGCTGCGATCGCCACTATCGAGCGACCTCTTACAAGTCCGCTTTCAAGCGCTTTTCTATAGATCACGGCGGCTCTTTCTTTTACAGAATTTGGAATGTGTAATCTATCAGTTAGTCTATCTAATTCTGCCATTGCTTGAGCAAGATTTCTATCTACAGACGAGTGGATTCGTGTTCGAATCTGCCATTTTCTAAGTCTTAGCATTTCAAGACGTGTGTTGAGTGGTAGTTGTCTTCCGTAAGCATCACGATTTACACGGTCGATAACAGTTGATAATCCTTTATCGTGAACTGAAAATGATATTGGTACACCTACTCTTCCACGTGAATTCCTTTCTTCTTGCGTGAATGCTCGCCATTCGGGTCCTTGATTCAATGTTTGTTCTGTAAGGACTAAACCACATTCATGACATACTATCTCGCCTTGGTCATAATCTTCAATAAGATCTTTACTATTACATTCTGGACAATTTGTAAGTTTAATTGGTTTTCTTTCACGAGTTGGCAATATTATTTACCTCAATTCATATTCGAGCATAGCATCTCGAGCGTTAACAAACCGCTTTGTATAGAACTAAGCAGGTCTGAGCCGAGACGACCCCTTTGGTCAGCTCATCCAATATATAAACATTACTTATATATAAATGTCCCGCATAATCCAATATTTACGTAAAACCATCAACCAAGAATAGCATCAAATTTGAGTAAATTTTCATTAATAATGGAAAGCTTAAAGATTCAAGCTTAAGATTCAAGTTGCAACCGTCAATTGTGACGGTGGCTAGCCCGGTCGTCTAGCGGTCAATATGTGGTCAAGACACGATTAAGGATAGCGGGCTCTGGATCCTCCTGAAAGGAGAAGAAACCCGTCGACGGGAGTTCGAAAAAAATACGTTTGTTCGAAATTCTCCCCCGGGCTACCATTTTTTTTCATTAATGCTTTTTTTATCATCTACCTTGTTCGTTTTCTCCAAAATTACTTTCTTTTTCTTTCCCTCAAAATCGTGAGTAGGATCATTATAACAATTATTAGCGATGATATAGCTGCCACGGTTGCAACATTTATCTCTACAAAGTAGGCAGGATTCAATCTTTTAATTACTATTCCAATGAACGCCCAGACTATAACTAAACCAAAGATTATGTCTTTTCTTCTGTACAATATTAATGCTGTAATGAATGTTGTAATAAAAATAATAGTCATAGTTGAAAAAACTGCTGCAGAATTATATGGTT
>SMYQ01000181.1 GCA_007050885.1 Candidatus Bathyarchaeota archaeon | reverse complement strand
TTCTATCTGCATGGGTACTTCATCTACGGCAACATCGGCGAGACGGAAGAAGAGATGCTCTACATCCCGAAGTTCGCGAAGGAGATCAAGCTGGATTCCATTAATTTTCACAAGCTCCGCATTGAGAAGTTCTCCCCCCTAAAGGAAGTGGTTGAACAAACGCCGGGCTACTATTTCAACCGTATTGGCGGGTCCGTGTATTCGGACAATTATGGGCGCAAGGAGCTGATGCAAATCCGTAATCGGATCCGGTCGGAATTCTACGATCTACCACAGGTCATCCATATTATTAGAAAAGCCAGGCAAATTGGGCTTGTAAGTGGCCGCGACTTGATGAATGCATTTTTTAAGCTACCTCTCCTCATGTATGGGTTGGCCAAACGAGAAATGCGAAAGAAGAGATAGGGCAAGGCTCCTTGCAGATATTCGGTTCTTCCAAGAACATTATGCATGCTTTTACTAAGTAATCGTTAATTGTTGAGCCTTGGAATATCTGAACATTAGTAGGTAAAAGCGTTAAATTTGGCATCGAGGGCGATTTTTTCTTAGAAGACGTGGCTTTCTTCCTGAAGTCCTCAACCAACAGATCTTGACCAGGATGGAAGATCCCATCGTAATTACCATCTGCGACACTGGGGCTAACCCCTTCTCGTATGTCTTTTCTCTGTCTTGACACACAACTCTCTTTTTCATATATTTCAACTCTGGGACGATCCGGTCAAATCCCTTTTGTTTGAACCGGGGTTATCTTATTTCAACTGGGACCGTTATGAAGGTCTAGACGAAGACGGGATTTCGGGTCGACTCGGTTTCGATTTTAGATACAACCTCTTCAAGTGGCTGACCTTCACTGATCGATATGTATTCTATCCAACCATTGGGAAAGGGGGTATTTTTTTCTGGCGGAACAAGGCTGCATTAACGATACCCTTGGGAGAAATTCCCTCGTTGGGGGGACAGTGGTTTCTCAAGTTTGCTAATATCATTGATTTTAGCAGTGATTCAGCCCCTGATTTCAAGAAGATGGATGTTCAGTGGATCGGGGCCTTACAATTCTCGCTTTGATCCATCTGCTAAAAATAATCAAAATAGAGAGGAGGGTGCGATATGCTAAAAGAATTCAAAGAGTTTGCGATGCGAGGAAATGTAGTGGATATGGCCGTTGGCATTATAATAGGTGCCGCATTTGGGACGATTGTCAACTCCCTGGTTGCCGATGTGATCATGCCGCCGATTGGCCTCCTTCTGGGTAATATTGACTTTTCAAACCTATTCATTGTTCTCAAAGAAGGGGCAAAGGCACCTTCCCCGTATGAGTCCCTGGCAGCTGCCAAGGCTGCAGGGGCGACATCGATCAACTATGGGGTCTTCATCAATACTATTATTACATTTCTCATCGTGGCCTTTGCGGTTTTCCTCCTGATTCGGAATATCAACAAACTGAAGCGGCAAGAGGAAGCTCCTCCAGCGGTACCGACTACAAAGGAATGCTCCTACTGTTTTTCAACGATCCCTATTAAGGCTACACGGTGCCCCCAGTGTACTTCAGAATTAAAGGCTGCTTAGCCTGAAGGCTCTACACTTTTAGTAAGGACAAAGGTTACATTTTCGTAAATATCTGGCATAAATATTTATGAGATGACCAAGTTCTATTCAATTTGTCAAAACTAACAAAGGAGAAAAATATGTCATTGATAAAAAGGTCTGTTGCTGAGTTCATCGGGACGTTCTGGTTGGTGTTAGGGGGTTGCGGTAGTGCTGTCTTGGCAGCTGCTTTTCCAAATGTAGGGATTGGACTGTTAGGCGTTGCTTTTGCGTTCGGCTTGACCGTCTTGACAATGGCTTATGCGATTGGCCACATCTCTGGTTGCCACCTAAATCCGGCTGTATCTGTAGGGCTGACGGTTGGCGGGCGATTCAAAGCTTCGGAGCTTCCCGCCTATATCTTTTCGCAAGTGCTTGGGGCCATTCTGGCTGCCGGGATCCTCTATTTCATTGCAAGCGGCAAAGCCGGATTTGAACTTAGCGGAGGATTGGCGTCTAATGGATATGGTGAACATTCGCCGGGGGGATATTCTCTCGGTGCGAGTTTGTTAACCGAAATTATAATGACTGGAATGTTTCTCATCATTATTCTTGGTGCAACGGATAAACGGGCACCGAAAGGTTTCGCGCCAATAGCGATTGGTCTCGGCCTCACACTGATCCACCTTATCAGTATCCCTGTGACCAACACCTCGGTAAATCCAGCTCGTAGTACAGGGCCAGCTTTAATTATGGGTCAATGGGCATTGGCTCAATTGTGGCTGTTCTGGGTAGCCCCAATGGTTGGTGCTGCCATTGCAGGTCTTATCTATCGCTGGTTTGATCAAGAAAGCTGATTGAGTTTAATTTCATTTTTGAAAGAACGGTTGATCGTCGCTGCTGACTCCGGTCGTTATTTGTTGTTTCAAGCAGTAATCTTTAATATCCAGAGCTATCTCAGATTGAAGACTTGTAGGTGGAAGCGTTAAATTTGGCATCGAGGGCGATTTTTTCTTAGAAGACGTGGCTTTCTTCCTGAAGTCCTC
>SMYQ01000238.1 GCA_007050885.1 Candidatus Bathyarchaeota archaeon | reverse complement strand
ATCAGTGAATGCTGCGCTTCATTTGAAGTAAGCCCCCGCACAATGAAACGATTGGTCAATGTGTTCAAGTTGCTCAAGATCATCTGGTATCGGGAGGGAATGGATGAAGGACCAGAATACGATATTAAGCAGGCCATGCTCGCGCTGCTCGTGATCGCCGCGCGGTTCCCGGAACCGATGCGCCAATTACTCCATGACATGGAACGCTTGTATATCAATCCTGTTTTCCCCCCTGAAAAGCAAGTGGTCCAATATTTACTGGAGACCTGTGATGAGTACAGAAAGAATGCCCTGGTTCCACAAGAATGGGATGGAGTACGAGCAGCACTCAGCAATCCAACGCTTATTTCGCAGGAAATTACCTTCGAATCGCTTCACGATCGCCACCTGCATCTGGTTAGTACCTTTTCATTCATCGGTGAAAGTGATCCAGAGCGTTCGGCAACTTTACAGCGTGATCTGGCTGCACCGTTGTTGGTAGCAGAAATGGCTGAACAACTGACCGACCGGCAGGATATTTCTGATGTTGAATCCCCTCAGCAAGCGGACGGAGAGTGATGATGTTGGAATGATATTATCCTGTTTTTCTGAATAGTTCTTTTTGGAAGGAAGTATTTTAGTGCTCTGAGATGATAAATTTCATCGATGGTTCTCAATGCTGTCTCGAATCGCGTTCCAGCTGAACCTGCAGATTTGAAAATCTAAGAGCAAACGAGCTTACCTGGAACCCAACTCGATCCCCGGCTCAGCAGCCACGATTGCAAACCAGAAGCTCACCTTCGAAGGTATTGCCTCCAGTTGTGTACCGGCCAGCGGTCCCTCAATCGCTTGCCCGGAGAGGTCCCAAATCGAACCCGTTGCCTCGTCCCAGAATTTTCCATCCTCCAGGATGAAAGTGTGCTCATCGCTGTCCAGATCAGCAAAAAAAGCTGAGCCTGAAGGGCCACCGGGGGTTGAAAAAATCACTATTCGGCGACCGTCCACCTGGTCCTGGTAAATTCTGGGAGTTTCTGGATCAAGCAAATAAGCCCGCATCTCTTCACCAAGTTGGATCGAGATGACTTTATCCCCCGGATTGAGGCGATTATCAAGCGCCTTCCCGCTGACTGGAAAAATAAAACGACCCTGGTTGGCTAACTCACCAATATCTAAAAATGGATCTTGCTCATAGTTGCGTGCGAATCCTGTATCTCGGGAGAGCACCAATGTATTTGGATGGGTCTCTCGCCACTCAGCCCAGGTTGCCATCCTGCTTGGCAGCACTCGCAGTTTCTCCCCAGCCAGCTCCCCGACGATCGCCTGGCCAGCTACCTGCCACCAGTAGCTTCCGGTCTCGTAATCCAACATGACCATATCCGATTCGTAGAGCGCGCTCGTGTTGCCGAAAATTAATTCATCCCCATCCAAAACTCGGCTTTGTGCAGGAATAATGCCTTTCTCGTTAATGAGTAATGAGAATTATATTTATTTTTAAGTGAGAAGGACTTGATTGGAAAGATAATTTCGGAAAATGATTTTCTATACGTTGCGTAAGTATCACCTACAAGGATAATAATCAGATTTTTTTTCCTCAATTTAGATATAATTACATACAATATTAATCCAAATTCTAAGATGAAGCAGCGAAATCAACTATCGTGCATTTTTGGTTGAATTCATTTGGCCAGGAAAACATAATTATTCATCGTAGCATTGTACATAAGTTCAGACAAAGCAAGGAGGTAATCTTATGAATGAAGATAGCAAGAACCTGGTAACTGACGGATCTAAGAATCCCACTGTTGGGCGTGGCACATCGAATCGGGACTGGTGGCCGGATCAGTTGAACCTTAAGATTCTTCATCAGAACTCTCATATGAGCAATCCGATGGGCGAGGAGTTCAACTACGCCGAGGAATTCAAGAGGCTTGATCTGGAGGCCCTGAAGAAGGACCTTTATGCGCTGATGACCGACTCGCAGGACTGGTGGCCGGCGGATTACGGTCACTACGGGGGACTCTTCATCCGGATGGCGTGGCACAGCGCAGGCACATACCGCATCGGCGACGGCCGCGGGGGTGCGGGGACCGGCACCCAACGCTTTGCGCCTCTCAACAGCTGGCCCGATAATGTGAACCTTGACAAGGCACGCCGTCTGTTATGGCCGATCAAGCAGAAATACGGTAAGAAAATCTCCTGGGCCGACCTCATGATCCTCGCCGGTAACTGCGCGCTTGAGTCGATGGGATTTAAGACTTTCGGCTTCGGCGGCGGGCGTGAGGACGTTTGGGAGCCAGAAGATGACATTTATTGGGGGACTGAGAGCGAGTGGCTTGGTGACGAGCGCTATTCCGGTGATCGAGAACTCGAGAACCCGCTTGCCGCTGTGCAGATGGGCCTGATCTACGTGAACCCGGAAGGGCCGAACGGCGAACCGGACCCGGTCGCCTCTGGGCGTGATATTCGCGAAACCTTCGCACGCATGGCCATGAACGACGAGGAAACAGTTGCACTCACCGCCGGAGGGCACACTTTCGGCAAATCCCATGGCGCGGGCGATGCTGCCCTTGTCGGTCCTGAACCTGAAGCCGCC
>SMYQ01000115.1 GCA_007050885.1 Candidatus Bathyarchaeota archaeon | reverse complement strand
TTTATGACGTTTCTGCGATAAGTAGGGGGGAACCTAATGGTTCGTACAACTGGAGATGTATGATTTGAATGGTAGAGGAATTGCTGCCATAGCTTTGATTATCGGTATAGTGGTTGGTTTCAGTATAGGTTGGTTTGCACCTGCCTTACTTCCCCCGGCTCCAGCACCGAGTCTGGTTGCTCAGATTCAAGCACGGGGTTCACTCTATGTGGGAACAAGTTCTGATTGGCCCCCCTTTGAGATTTACAACACGACGACAGATCAGTATGAAGGCTTTGATATCGATCTCTGTGAAATGATTGCTGCCCACCTCGGTGTTACAGTGACGTGGTTCGACATGGACTTTGACGCCTTACCTGCGGCTTGCATAGCTGGCACAATTGATATGATTGCGGCAGCCATGTTTGTCACACCCGAACGCGCGGAACAGCTTGCCCACTCAGTCCCGTATATCAGAACCAATCAAGTAGTAGTTGTTAAGGGGAACTCAACCCTCACAATTACTGACTTAGAGGATTTGGAAGGTTATACTGTTGGAGTTCAATCAGGTACGGTTGAAGACTTAGACCTAACCGATTTGGTAGACGCAGGTGTTGGCATAAATCTTGTTCGGTATGCTAGAGCCGACATCATGTTAGCTGACCTAGAGGCGGGAGGTCTCGATGCAACCTACGTGGATGAGCCGGTCTTTACAGTCTATTCAGGAATCTACTTTCTCAAAACGATTTATACTTACCCCGCACCACCTACCGCCCTATTCTGCCGTTGGGAGAATCCGGATTTATTGCAGGAGATAAACATTGTAATCTTAAATGCATTTGCAGACGGAACAATGGACGCCCTAATCGCACAATGGTTTGGGTGATACATGTTGCAAGCGCCGGATCTCCCCTCCATCTTTTTTTACATTATTATCCACGGATTACCAATCACGTTAATTCTTACAGCACACGGTCTGATTTGGGGATTTTTAATTGGTCTTTTATTAGCGCTGATGCGGGTTTATGGTACTCGAGAAATCGAATGGGTTGCAATTGCTTATGAGAAAGTGTTTCGTGGCATTCCTTTGCTGGTGTTAATTTTTCTTTTTGCATTTGGTGTTCCTGGTCTCTTTTGGTTTATCGACCCGCTGTACAGAACTCTGGCAGCGGTTATTCTTTCGTTGGCGCTTCGAAGTGGGGCATACCAATCCCAGATTCTTCGAGGAGCTATCCTCTCCGTTAATCCGGGACAGCAGTTGGCTGCGAGGGCTTTGGGGATGAGTCGACTACAAGCGTTTCGATACGTGGTTATGCCCCAAGCTCTTCGAATGGCCCTTCCGAGCTGGTCAAATGAGTATGCTGTCGTCATTAAGGATACAACGTTCGCGTCCGCTGTTGGAATAATTGAAATGCTTCGGGTTACATTTCGCGTTGTGGCGAATAACCCCGAGATGTTGTTTCCCCCGCTTGTGATTCTCGCCATAATCTATCTCATATTTACTTATCCTATTACGAGATTCTTTGGAGAGCGCCAAACTCAGAAACTCAAAGACTTAGGGTTAGGAGGCTAAGAGAAGTGGAAAAACCGTTACTTCAAGTAAAGAACATTTGGAAGGCTTATGATGAACTCCAAGTTCTCAAGGGCGTCTCTTTTGATGTGGAAGAAGGTGAAGTTAAGGTAATTTTTGGTCCCAGTGGGTCAGGGAAAAGCACCCTCCTCCGCTGCATCAATATGTTGACTCCTCCAGACAAAGGAACAGTAATCCTTCAGGGTACAAATCTCATGGATTCTGACACTAATCTGAATATGATCCGATCAAAGATTGGGATGGTTTTCCAACATTTCAACCTTTTTTTGCACCTAAAAGCAATAGACAATGTTAGCCTTGGTCCGCGACGTGTCCTTGGCTTGTCTAAAGATGAGGCAACGGAAAGGGCACTTGATGCATTAATTCAAGTGAAGATGGAGAAGTGGGCAGACCATTATCCTGCCCAATTGTCAGGTGGACAACAACAACGAGTGGGAATCGCTCGGGCTTTGGTTATGAATCCCGTATTGATTTTGTTTGATGAACCCACATCTGCGCTAGATCCCGAACTAATTGGTGAAGTGCTACAAGTGATGCTTGACATCGCTAAATCGGGTACAACGATGGTTGTAGTTACTCATGAAATGGGCTTTGCCCGAGCCGTTGCAACTGAGATGATTTTCATCGATGAGGGTGTTATTGTTGAAAAAGGAACCCCAAGGCACTTTGCGATCTCGCCTGAAACGGAGAGAGCAAAGCAGTTCCTGCACCGGCTTGAAGTTCTTTACGGTCATCACGAGGAGCTTCTTGAACCTGAAGATAAGGAGGAAGGTAATTCGTGATTCAAGTCCTTCCTCGATGGCTTGAAGACCTCCTCACTGTCTTATCGTATAGTGATGAACTCATCGCTGGTTTGTCTACGACACTTTCACTGTATTTCACCGCATTAATCATGGGGTTCTTTCTTGGTTTAGGATTCGCTATTGGCCGGCAATATGGAGGGATAATAACTTCGAGAATCTCTACTGCCTACATTGAATTAATCCGCGGTACTCCATTGGTTGTTC
>SMYQ01000300.1 GCA_007050885.1 Candidatus Bathyarchaeota archaeon | reverse complement strand
CAGGAGATATTACTGCGATGTTAACCTCAGAGCTTATTTCACCTCTTCGTCTCATTTCTCGAAGATTTTCGGTGAAGGATTTAGAATTCATTATATAGCCTGCAATAATTCCATCAACAATTACCTTTGCACCAGTCTTCCTGATTTTTCGATCTGCTTTGTCTGACGGGACAAGATCTAAACTTGATATTTTTTCAATAATATCTCTGGGATCCGTTCCTATGGATATTGTTGCTGATAGTGCCAAGTTCTTGACCAATCCACAATTTGATCCTTCAGGTGTCTCATTGGGACAGAGCCTTCCCCAATGGGTTGGATGTAAGTCTCTTGCTTCAAGATTTGGTTGGCTTCTACTGAGGGGAGATTGAAGTCTTCTTAAATGACTTAGCGTTGATGGAAAATTAGTCCTATCAAGAAGTTGGGTTACTCCTATTCTACCTCTAACCCAATTTCCTGTTGCCATAGCATGTTGAATTCTCTCAGTAATTATTCCAGGACGTACTGCATTAGCTATAGATAGTTCTACTGGTCGTCTTATCGTTATCCTTTCAAGCTGATATTTTAGGTCCCTTGTCAGGTTACGAAAAGTTATTCTGAATAGCTCCGCAAGTAACGATCCTGAGAGCTTAAGTCTTTTATTTGCGTAATGGTCTTTATCGTCAGGACTACGTCTTCCAAGTTTAAGCTCGACTAATCTGCTCACTATTTCAGATAAGAAGTATGATTTTTCGAGTCTATTTTCTGGTGTTCTACCAAGATGTGGAAGGAAGTTACGATCCACTACTGTTTCAGCTTTCTTGATTCTATATTCGGCTATTTGACCTGGAGCAAGTCTATTTCCTATGAATAAAAATGCATCATTTGTTGATGTAGCATCCAAGGCTTTTTCGAATGATTCCTTTAGCTCACTTTGAATCTCTTCATCAATGGATATAATCTCAGCAATTTTTGCATCTGTATCAACTCCAAGGGCTTTCATTATTACAACAAATGGGATGTCTGCTGGCATTCCAGGCATTGAGACATAGATTGCGCCATCACTTTTTATAGTAACTTCTATTCGAGCCCTAAATCCAACTGTTGTTGAAAATATCTTTGCTTTATAGTTGGGATGTAATCCAACTTTCTCTATATCAGCTAGAACAGTGTTGGGAGCTAAATCCTCAAGGGCGACCACAACCCTTTCTGAACCGTTTATTGTGAAATATCCTCCAGGATCTAGTGGATCCTCACCTACGGAGATAAGTTCGTCAGATGTTAATCTAGAAAGTGGACAGATAGCTGACTTGAGCATAACAGGCAGATCGCCTATATACACAAGTTCTGTTGCTCCTTCTTTCTCTCCGATTACAGGAGTCATCTCAAGATTTAATGGTGCAGCGTAAGTAAGGTTTCTAATTCGTGCCTCTGCTGGGTAGACACGTCTTTCTGAACCATCAACTTCCATTACTCTTGGAGTTCCGATCTCAATCTTCCCGAGTTTTATAGTGAATGGATTCTCTTCAACCTCTATTGATATTTCTTTAACTTCATCAATTATTGACTGAAGACCAGAATCAATAAAATCATTATAGGAATCTACATGCTGTCTTACCAGCCCTGTTTCCTTTATGAAGTTCTTCATTATACTCCAATATTGTGAACCAGATACAGTTTTCTGCATTGAATATTACCTCAAATTAATCTTCAATAACATAACGATAAGCAAATATTTCTCCGGCTGTTGAGCTTTTTCTTATTACCTTTATGACATCTCCTGGTTTTGCTTCGAGTGCTTGTGCTGCTGGGTCCGAAACACGTATAGAGGGAAGTTGATATGGTTGGATATGATATTTCTTAAGTAATATTTCCAAGTCTTTCTTAGTTATGATTGAGTGTTTCGGCATCAATTCGTGTTCGAAGGTAACATCTTTCTTTTTAATCTCTTTAACCAATTAGAGAACCTGCTCCTAATTGAAGAAAAAGCTCCTCACATGAGTGTGATGGCCTCTGAGATAGAGCTTGCTAATAGGGGCCATTATCATTCTAATAAATATTTTGTGATATCTTTCTTTCTTTGGGTTAGATATCAAAATACTCTTCAGATTGTATCAAATTATTGAGTATAGACCAGTTATAAGAGATAGTATACTTCGCATGCCTAATTTGAACTTATTATTGATCTTTGAGCTTCTGGACTTAGTTGAAAGTTAATATTGATAGTTTTTTGATTCATTACTAGATCTGTATGTGCTTGTACAATTTTTATTTGTAATTTTATTGATATTGTATTGTTATTATGAGGTTCAGGAAGTAAAATCCCCTGTCTTTGAAACGCCAAGCCTCTGAGACCAATCCATAGAGCTACTTTTGGATTATTGGTTCCCCAAGCTTTTACATCTTTATCCCAATCAGGTATTTCCGTATTGGTCTGGACATTTGATATTCTAACGAATTCAGTGAATCTTTGTGGTTGATCATTCACTTCAATAATACACTCTGCAACATCTACAATACTTGATTCATAATATATTGGATATTTTGATGGTGACGAAATCTCCAATAAAAGCTTTGATGCAAGTAGTTTTTCACCATTTA
>SMYQ01000104.1 GCA_007050885.1 Candidatus Bathyarchaeota archaeon | reverse complement strand
AATTGCTCGGAAATTACGATTGCCACGCTCAACGGTTCAGCATCGGATTGATCGGATGAAATCAAGTAAGATCATCTCACGGATCGTAGCAATTCCTGATTATCCACTGATTGGGCTCCCGGTGACAGCCTTCGTATTAGTCAATTATAATCCAGTGGCTGGAATATCACAACAGGATGTGGCTCATGCGATAGCAAAACTGGATAATGTGGTTGAAGTGCATGTGGTTGCTGGACAATGGGATATCATTCTGAAGGCAAGGGGCAAGTCGCTTCAGGAAATCGGTGAGCTTGTGGTTAATCAGTTGCGTCAGATCCAAGGAGTTGGACAGACTGTAACATCAGGGAGCTTTTTTAAAATCAAAGAAGAGCTGTGAAATTATCCAGACAGGCTATTTTTGGATGCGCTTGATGAGAGGTCGGAGTTTCGCATAGTGTTGATTGGTTTCGATATCGTCATACAATGTGTCTTCAAGGGATCGGTTTAGGGCTTCTCGTAGTTGTGCTTCGGCTTCTTTTTCTTTACCAAGTTCAATGAGGGCCCAGGCATGGTTGAGGAAAATCGTTGGTGTGGGATCAGGGAGAGTGGCTGCTTTTGCGTAACAACGTTCGCCTTTATTCCAGTTACCTTGGAGTAAATAGAGGTATCCAAGGTTGTTCCAGCCTTGGAGATTTTCAGGATCGAACTCGGTGGCTTTAGTCGCCGCCTGAATGGCCTTGTCGAGGTGTTTTTTGTGCTGGTAGATATTCGCTAGCAAGCTCCAACCATCTGTATTTTTGGGCTCAAGTTCCAGGAGCTCTTTTGTGAGTTTTTCAGCTCGGTCATAATCTTCATCACTTAAAGCAATAACTGCGCGTTGAAACAGATCGCTTGCGTCTCCCATTAGTCTGCACCTTTGTATGCTTTCACGTGTATCTTCCTCTTAAATGCCCCTTTACAAATGTAATTAATCTCAGTAGATGCAAGCGAATTAGAATTACTCTGATGACTTCTCCCTGTCGTCGGAGGTGTCGAGTCCCATTCTCTTGCGATATTGTTCGTATTGAGCTTGATCCATTCGTTCGAAGCGTTTTCGAAATTCACGTTTGAGAAAAGATTGCATGACAAAATAGGTTAGACCTACCGCAAACCCAACACCAACACTCACGTAGATTATGATAATGGTGAATAATTGCAGGGCAAGGGAAATGGTATAGAGCCCCCACAATTGAAAGAGGTAACTCAATCCAAAAAGGATGACAACAAGAATGATTAGCCCAACCAAGACCAAGATAAGGTCTCGGATGCGTGAACGACGTGGGTAATCATCACCTTCGTCCCGTGGAATGCGTCTAGGTGGACGATAATATCGGACAGCAGTGGGCATGGATTATTCACCGATTCATCAATTCACTCGCATTGTGAGCTGTTAAATTTATTTGGGTAACGGATTTGTAAGCTTTCTTCCAAAAGCCTAGTATATGAGTTGTTTTTTATACACGAAAGCCTTTTCAGAGGAGGCAATACAAGAGTTGTCACCTCGTTATGGAGGATGTTAAACTTTGGCTTATGAACAATATGTCCGACTACTGAGCTTTTGGGGCGCAATCATCGCCATAATCTTAGCAATTGTTTCAATTCTCTTCCAAGGCGTAACTATTATGCTAGCGGGAATATGGGCGGTCTTTGTACTTCCAAGTGCGATGCTGTACATAGCGTTAGATATCGTTGCACTAATTGCTGCTTTTTTGGTTTGGCGAAGATATGTGCCTATGCTTGAAACTGCTTACCATGCAACCTGGATCCCTCTCATTATCTTAGGTATCCTTTCTTGGGCTGCCGTTGGAGGTATCCTTATTTTCATTGCTGGAATCCTTGTGGTTCTGGACAAAGAAAATGTAAAAGCATGATATCCAGCGGACGCGAATAATCGAGGAACTAGCGGTCTATTCGCTAGTGTCCTCTTCTTTTTTCTTCGTAAACTCTATTAACCAAGTCCTAGCGATTAGATGTAGATAATATCAGGTGTGTGATATCGATGGAATTGATTGAAGCCGCGGAATATCTTGTTCGTGTTGGCGCAATCCTGGGATTGGTGTTGGGTCTTCTTTCAAGTTTATATTGGGGCTTTATTGTGTTGCTTGGTTTTGCTCCACCTTATCTTGCAGTGAACGTCTATGAGATATTGATGCTGATTGTCAGCATCTTGGCACTAGGGTTCTGCTATACTATTCTAAGTCGATTTCTTCAATGGCTTCAAGCAGATCCCATGCGTGCGGCTTTGTATTTGATAGGCTTGGGTATTATCGTAGCCATTGGTGCGTGGGGGATCGCAGGATTACTTATTGTGATCGGGGCGGTCCTCATTCTTATTGATGAAACAAGCTAATCGTGATTGCTACCTTATTGCTAAATCGTGAGCTTTTCGTCCATGATAACAGCTGTGGGTCCAATGCTCACAATGGCATCGTTGAGTGTATGACTATATGCAACATTGCTGTGGCTACTCCCCCCCAAGAATGTATTCGCTCCCAATCCCAGTGTGATTGAACCTGGAATCAAATCGTCGAGGGGCTGTCCAAGGTTGGTTGTGGCTTTCTCATT
>SMYQ01000053.1 GCA_007050885.1 Candidatus Bathyarchaeota archaeon | reverse complement strand
CGAATATTAAAGATCCATGGAGTGACGCTGCTACCCTTACACAAGCTGTTGCGCTTGGAATCATGGATGCCCCACAGCTTCTTAATGAGAGATATGCACGAGGAGAAGTAGCGACTGAAATAATAGATGGCGTATGCTGTGCTATAGATTCTAAAACTGGAAATATTTTTAGTGAAAAAGAACGCATCTCAAGAATTTTTGAAAAAATAAAGTCCCAATAAGTTTTATGTGTATTGAATACCAAATGTTATCGACTTTTGGCTACCAAGACTGTTAAATAGCTAAAGTTCATTGTAAAATAAATAAAATCTGGCAAACTAAAAACTAACAAATTCAGCAGGGAATCGTTTGACTTTATCTGGAAAAATTATCCCACAATATTTATTCCTAACAAAAGGTGTTGGAAAACATAAAGATTACCTCCAATCGTTTGAGTTAGCTTTGAGAAACGCAGGTATACATTATTGCAACATAGTAAATGTTTCAAGCATAGTTCCTCCAGGTTGTAAAATTATTCCACGCGAAAAAGGATTGTCTATGATTAAACCAGGCGAGATAACCTTTATCGTAATGGCCAGAAATTCAACAAATGAACCACACAGACTAGTGGCATCTTCAATCGGTGTTGCAATCCCGTCAGGGGAAAGTGCTTACGGATATTTGTCCGAACATCACTCTTATGGGGAAACAGATGAAATAGCTGGAGATTATGCTGAAGATTTAGCTGCAACAATGCTTGCAACAACTATGGGAATACCTTTTGATCCAGAAACAGCTTGGGACGAAAGAAAACAACTATTCAAAACTAGTACTTCGATAATCAAGACAACAAACATAACGCAATCTGCCACTGGAGATAAGAATGGACTATGGACTACAGTAATTGCCGCAGCAGTATTTGTTCCCTGATCTTCTTCATAATGGTATTAGATCACAATAGTAAAATCGTCCATCTCTTAACACAATATCACCCAATTCAAACTGCACTCTATTTTTAAACAATGGTCCGTCATATACAAAGGAATGAAATTCCCCATTTTCGCCCATTGGATCTATATTAGATGGTAAATCCAATAGAAATTCTTTGTCAAATTTTCTACCAATAAAATCCGTTGAGAGGCTTTTAGAATCAGTACATGTAATGACGGATTTGAATCCTAATTTGATGAATTGCTTTGCCAGCTGAAAAGAATTTTTCTTCCATAGTGGAAATAAAGCATTCATACCTATTTTTGATAGATTTTCTTCCCGGTATTTTCTTACGTCCTCTAGAAATATATCACCAAAGACAGTAGATCTTACACTGCTTAGTACATACTTTTGAAGAGTGTTGACCATTCGAGATTCGTATTCTTTATCTGAAGCATTTTTTGGAATGAATATTTTTTCAAGAGAGTATCCTAAAGATTCAACTTGCCTTTCCAGCATGATTCGACGTACGCCGTGCATACTAACTCGATCATAATCCTGTGTTAAAACAGTCAAAAGAGCGGTTATTTCGAAGTGTCGATCCTTTACAATCTCATAGAGTGAAAGGACACTATCTTTTCCACCACTCCATGATACAAGTATTTTTTCTTTAGGATACATTAGCATATTACTTCGTATTTAACTCAATAGATTCTTCGTATTCATAGCTATCGCTAGAAAAAAGCGATTGATCGATACTATTCTTTAGGATATTAATATGAAGGCAGTAGCTGTTGTTGTTGACCATATGGATAGTAACTTGTTGTCATACCTGGATAATAGTATGGTTGCATGTTTGGATAGTATGGGTAAGTCGGTTGTTGTTGCTGTTGTAATGTGAAAGGATATATTGATTGAGGTGTTGGTGCAGATTGTGGATTTTCATAGCTTTGTACTCCAGTCCAAGGAGATGGATAACTGTAACTATATCCTGGTTGTGGAGGATAGTATGGAAGCTGCATTGAGTAAGGATTGAAATTCGACAATGGATTGTGGGAGGGATATCCGTAAGGATAGTATGGATTGTATGTCATCAATTATCACCTATTCCTATTGAGAGTATGGATCTATCTTAAAGCTTCTTATCATTAAAGTGAAAAGATATCGAATCAATTTTTAGTATTGTGTCAACTAAAAACGGAGCAAGTGTGTAAATACATATTTAAATTGATGTCACATTCAAAAGACACATCTTAAATACAATATTTTCCTATAAACTAAATTGAATAAAGGTGATATGAATGTCTTGGTATTCTCCATTACCGTATCCTATCTTTGGACCACAAAGGATATCATACCCTGGATATTATCAATCAATCTATTCTCCATATTTTCCATTTCCAATAATTCCATCTCTATCTCCAGAATTAGCTTGGAGAGCACCATGGTATGCTCAAGAGATAGGCGTAGCTCAGGCAAGTCCTCGACAGTTCTTTAAGTGGTAACCACCAAATCTTCTAAATATCAAACGTGCGATATCAACAAAAAGACACACGCCATGAATTAGCATAATTATAGATATGTGTCTACCATGGCCATTTGATGGTTAAATGTCACCATTTTTCTATAGGCATCGCAAGGATCTCTTGTATAGTAAGTCGTTCCTCAGGTTTCCCTGCAAAAGATAGTTTCTGAGTAGAAGTTCGAAGAACTACAGCCGTATCAGCACCCTCACCCGTGCCTCCAACCGAGATTACTTTTTTTGATGGCCTTATTTTTTCAATTTCCACTGCTGCAACCGCTATCTCGATAGCTACTTTCATGCCTTGACCAAAGATATATAGTGTCTCTGCAATGAGTTTCCATGAATCACCGCTAAGTGGAAGGAAGGTTATATCAAATATATCTCTACGTAGATTAACTTCATTATCAGAAGATCCACCTAATCTATTTTGAATAAGTTTTCCCAAGACACCTTTGTCAGGATAAGCTATTCGTTTACATGCTTTCATTACTTCATCTTCTGAAATGGAAACAATCTTCGCCTCTTCACCCAATCTATTCACAAATTTTTCTAATGTACGACCAGTTGTCATGGGAACTATTACTGCGATCACATCCTTCATTTTGAGCCTTTCTTTAGTTACCTCGATGACAGAATCTGTATTTTGAAAACCAGGAGATTCAAAATAGATTACATTTCCTTTATGTACAGACATAATAGTTCTCCCTAATTTTCTAATGAAAAACTTCTAAATAATAATGATCAATTTATCAGATTAGGCATAATATAGGCCATGATGAAGAATTATGAGATTGATTCATTCGGTGGCTATACTAGCCATAATCTGCATAATAGTGCAAGTTTCAATTTCCAATGGGTCACCGGATGATGGGGAAATTTCTCACATAGATGGGTACATATTCGAAGCTTATAGTAATGAAAAACCCATTATTTTCGCTTGGATCTCAGTTTACGATAACAATACATTAATAAATAAAGGATTAAGCGGACGAAATGGTTCTTACTCTTTTACACTTGAACCGGGAATTTACAGGGTACATATTGAAAAAACAGGTTTTATTCCGCAAAACGCGTTTGTAGTTCTTGAACCAGAAACTTCACTCAGGATAGATTTCTATCTAGAAAAAATACAATCACCATATGAAGTATCAATATTTGTAACTGGAATTCCAGAAAAAATCTATCCGGAGATACTAATTGATAATAATTATTCTGGAAATGTCCTCAATGGTACTATAATTCGGTTCATGGAAAATAGTACACATAGCATATTATTGAATCAAGTTGTCAATGGTAGTTTACGTTATGTACCATCTGACAAAGAAACGCACATTGTCACAGAAACCGAAGAGATAGTGATTTCATATCATACACAATATTATGTTACATCCAATACAAATCAATGGATAAATGATTGGTATGATGAAGGCACTATTCATCTTGAAGCAAGTGAAACAGTAGACCTGGGCAATTCTACCCGTTTATTATTTGATGCATGGCTCAAAGATGGGAAAGCCATAAGACAAAATCCGATCATGCTAGATGTTAATTCAAGTTTTCATCTTGATACCAAATATCGAAAACAATTCTATCTTAATCTATCCTCTGAGATGAGTACCATCAAAGGAAGTGCTTGGTATGACGAAGGTTCAATAGCTGAAATTTCTGTTGAAGATGTCACCGTAGGATCATTCCCTTTTGCATACAGATTTTCTGGCTGGAGGGGAGATATAGAGAACCAAAATGCAACAGAATTTTTACTAATGGATGAACCTAAACAAATACATGCTGAATGGGAAAGGGTTGAAGTAGTTCAGATCGAAAAGCTAGACCCAATTTACAAAGCAATCATCAACATAAGTCTCCTCATTTTCGCCGCGAAGATTTTTAGTGGATTATTCTCTAAGGTCAGACTTCCTGAAGTATTAGGTGAATTAGCAGCAGGGATGATCTTAGGGCCTTATGCCTTAGGCGGAATTATTATTCTAGGAGAACCTTTAATGGATTTAAACGAGTACGTGCAAGTATTCGCAGAAGTAGGAGCAATACTTCTTCTTTTTATTGCAGGATTAGAGGTCAGTTTTGGTCAATTTAAAGCTGTAGGCGCCAAGTCTTCCGTTGTTGGTGTCTTCGGGGTCATAGTTCCATTTCTTATGGGAATATATCTTCTACAATTTTTAGGTTTTGACTGGAATGTCAATTTGTTGATAGCTGCAACTCTTACTGCTACTAGTATAGCAATAACGGTTAGAACTCTCGAAGATATTGGCAAACTTAACTCAGAAGAAGGAAGCATAATGATCAATTCGGCGGTAATAGATGATGTACTTTCATTAGTTGTTTTGGCTGTAATTTTATCAATTGTCACTTCAGGGGTAGTGCCTCTTCCATCTGAGATAGCTTGGATTCTATTTCGAACCTTAGCATTTTGGCTCCTTTTGATGGCAGTTGTATTGACAATAGCCCCTCGACTTATCACACGTGCTGAACGATGGAAGGCTAGAGGGACCGTTGAAGTAGTTGCAACAGCTACATGTTTCGGAAGTGCTGTAGCAGCAACAGCTATAGGATTGTCTCCGATTGTTGGCGCCTTTGCAGCCGGCATGGCCATAGCAAGCTCCCGCATGCTAGCAAGAGTTAGAGATTATATAGAAAAACTAAGCATCCTATTCTCACCAATATTCTTCGCTTACATTGGAGCTCAATTTAACATCAAGGCCTTGAGTTTTGAAAGTCTATTGTTAATAGTGACTTTGGTAGTAATAGCTGTTATAAGTAAACTTCTAGGATGTGGTCTTCCTGCTATGATTGCGCTCAGGAACATAAAAGGAGGCGTTAGAGTGGGCATAGGAATGATCTCTAGAGGAGAAGTCGGATTGATAATCGCAGGTATAGGTGTAACCTCAGGTATCTTAACCCAAAATATCTATGGTGCAGTTGTGGCTATGGTGATATTTACTACCATCGTCACACCTATAGCTCTTAGATGGGTTTATACTGAGAAAAAGCATGTTACAAACGACCTAAAAATCGAATAAGTTCATATTAGAAAAATCAATAAATCAAAATAAATTTCTTGTATGAATTCTATTACGTTCTACTCTTTCAAATATTCAAGATATTTTATCGCATCAATAGCCGCTTGACATCCAGATCCAGCTGAAGTTACTGCTTGACGATAAATCCAATCAGCAACATCACCAGCAGCAAACACTCCCTTTTTACTAGTCTGTGTTTTGTTTTGAACCTTGATATATCCAGCTTCATTCAGTTCTATTTGACCCTTAAAAATTTCAGTATTCGGTATGTATCCGATTGCTATGAACACTCCATCACATCTATATTTTTGAGTTTCCTTATTTTTCAAATTCAACAATCTGACACCTTCAACTTTTTTTTCTCCAAATATTTCTTTTACCACATGACTCCAAAGAAATTTGATCTTTTCTATCTTGAATGCTCTTTCCTGTATAATTTTGATCGCTCTCAATTCATCTCTCCTATGAACAATTGTAACGCTTCTTGCCATATTTGATAGAAATATCGCATCTTCGATCGCGGTGTCACCACCTCCAATCACCATCACATCTTTATCCCTAAAGAAATATCCATCACATGTAGCACAATATGAGATCCCTTTTCCTCTAAGCCTTTGTTCTGATTCGAGTCCAAGCCATCTCGCTGAAGCACCAGTCGCCACAATTGCTGCATCCGCTTCATAACTATTGTCATTTACAATGATCTTTAACGGATTCTTCGAAAAGTCAACATTAGTCGCCTCACCAGATATGAATTCTGCTCCTAAGCGTTCAACTTGTTTTCTAAAGAGATTCATAAGTTCTGGACCCATAATCGGCTCTGGAAATCCTGGATAGTTCTCTACTTCCGTCGTCCAAATTAACTGTCCACCTGGGGTTGGACCTTCGACAACTGTTGTCTTTAGCCCGCCTCTAATTGCATATATAGCAGCTGTTAATCCTGCAGGACCAGAACCTAAAATAATTAAACCAGTCAGAGTACTATCACCAAATATCTTTGAATCCTAAATGAGTAATCTAATAGTTTCTCTTGATCCATCATCACTTTGAATTTAGTTAAGCATTTTGATATGTGATTCATTTGAGTGATAAAATTTGTTCATTAATATATTCATCAAAGAATCATCTTAAGAGCATTAATTGAAAGTTAAAAGAAATCATCTGGGTGCTTTGTACTAAATGGATCTAACTGGACTTTTCGTTGCGGCAGTCATACCTAGCGTATTTATCCTGTTATTAATAATCAAAAAGGACCGCTTTGAAAAAGAACCTTTCAGACTATTACTTGCAACATTCATCTTGGGTGCGCTTTCAATTATTCCTGCAGTACTTATTGAACTGTACCTCTCCAATTTTTTGGTTGAACCAGAGGAGCCTTTATCTGACATAATAGGTCTTGTTCTTCATTATCTTATTGTAGTGGCAATTGTTGAAGAATCATGTAAATTCTTGGTTACTCTTCCAGCATATAGATCAAAAGCATTCAATGAACCTATGGATGGCATTGTTTATGCAGTAGCTGCTTCGCTTGGATTTGCGACTATCGAGAATATAATTTATGTTCTCAGTGGAGGATGGCTTGTTGCTTTATTACGTGCTTCTTTAAGTGTTCCTGGACACGCTTTTTTTGGAGCAACTATGGGTTACTATCTTGGTAGGTCAAAATTCCTTTATCGATGGAGAATGATTACATTTGCTCTCATTATCCCAATATTTTTGCATACAATTTATAATATCATAATTTCTCTAGAACTTGGATTAATCAGTCTTACTTTGGGCATCATCTTCATTTTCTTTCTTTATCATAGAGTAAAAAGACAAATTGGAAGTGCTCAGGAAATTTCACCATTTAAACAAAAAAAGGAAAATTTCTGCATACATTGTGGGTCTAATATTTTCCCGAATTGGCGTTACTGTCCCAAATGTGGGAAAATCATAGACAACTATTGACGTAATTTTTTTTAATAATCCCATCCCATTATATGTGTAGCAGACATCTAAATTATTCTGTGGTTATTTTATAGAATTCCATAGTCAAAATGTGCTAAAGATTCTCATCTTTTGGAACTTCTAAATCCTTAATTTTTCCTTTAAGAGCTTCAATCTCGGTTGTAAGACTTGTTATTTGCTTCTCCATTTCCTTAATCTGACTCTCAAGTTCTGGTTTTTGGATAGCTCTTGATAACTTAGTTTCAAAACTTTTTAGCTCAGCCTCCATTTTTGGGATCGATTCAAGAATTCTTGATTGTAGCTCACCTACTCTTGATTCAAATTCAACTCGATCTAGAAACTCACTTGTTCTAACATCAATCTGTTTAACCGCTTTTTGTAGACCGAATTCCAGATTCTTAACTTGTTCAGACAATACATCCCAAATAACTGGCTTAGTTTGTTTTGGAGCTTTTGGTTTAGATTTTTTAGCTCCTTTTACTTTTTTTGTAATTCTCAATTTTTTTCCTTTCACATTTTTTTTCACTTTTTTCTTCACCATATTATTCCATCTCTGATGATTACTTGTAAATAACTTCCTAGTTTTTATTCTCAGAACATAATATAAATTGCTTAGTTGTCTTAGAAACTTAAACTTTGATTGAATGTTTTAAACCACCATAACGATTGTATGAATTGAGTGATATTACATGCAATACAAAGTTGTAAAAATGAGCGAGGCTTGTCAAACCATACAAAATGGAGAGACTATTGCCACCGGAGGATTAACAATTCACAGAAAACCCATGAGCTTCATTCACGAGCTTATTAGATCAAGAAAAAAAGAATTACATCTTCTAACTCTTGGAGGCAGTATCGATGTAGATCTGCTAATTGCAGCAGGATCAATAGATAGGATAGATGCAGCTTACGTAGGTTTAGAAATACTAGGATTCGCCCCAAACTTTAGAAAAGCCGTTGAGGCTAAGATTATTGAATTTAACGAACATACCGAATACTCTATTATGGCCGGTTTGGAGGCTAACCTTATTGAGGCGGAGTTCATACCTAGCAAACTATTGATTGGGACAGACATCCTCAAAAATCTAAAGTATAAAACATTCAGAAGCCCAATCACTGATGATTTGCTTGTAGCATATCCACGAATATGTCCAGACGTAGCAATAATACATGTTCAAAGATGTGATGAATATGGTAATTGTCAAATTAACGGAATAAATGCTATTGATATATTATTAGCTAAATCTTCTAGAAGAGTTATTGTAACAACCGAAAAGATACTTCCAACTGAAGATTTCATGAGTGTACCTTCAAGTACTAATCTACCTTCGACCTTCGTTGACACCATAGTTGAATCTCCATTGGGAGCCCATCCAACAAGTTGCTTTCCACATTATACATATGATCTTTGGCACTTACTCCATTATATGGAAGTATCAAAAAAAGGAAAAACTGAGAATTACATAAAGCAGCACATAACAGATTTAGTATCTTTCGAAGATTACCTCAATCTGGTTAAAGATGATGTAAAGAGAGTGACGGTACGAGAACCTTAGGTGATGAAATTGAAGAAGTTTACTTCTGACGAGATAATGATTACCTGCATGTCTAGAGAAATACGAAATGGAGATATTGCAATTCAAGGGCTTACTACTCCAATGGCGATCATATCATATTATCTGGCTAAGGCCACTCATGCACCTCAAACAACTATAATGCAACTGGCTGGAAACATACTTACATATACAAAGGTCCCACCCCAGATATCACTCCTGTTTAATGAGTTTGAAGCCATGCGGAGGGCAGTGCATATTGGAACGCAGACGGAAGTATATGAAGTCATTTTCAAGAGACTTGAATCAATAGTTGAGTTTTTTAGACCCGCTCAGATCGACATGTTTGGAAATACAAATAATTCTTTGATAGGATCAGATATTTCTAAGCTCAGGCTTCCCGGCGGATTTGGAATCGCTGATGTGGCAGCATTATATCCAAGAACATTGTACTACTGCCCACGACATGAGAAAAGAGTTTTCGTTGAGAATGTGGACCATATTGGAGGGTTAGGATTTAGAGAAAAGGGTGAATCTCATCAGAGAAGAGATATACATATAATATCTGAATTTGGAGTTTTCGAGATAGAACATGAAAGTAGAAGAATGAAACTTTCAACTATTCATCCTGGAATAAAAATCGAAAATATAAAAGAAAATACCGGTTTCGAAATTTTAACTCCAGAAAAAGCTCAACAAACATCGCCTCCAACAGAATTGGAACTTCAATTGATCAGAGAAAAAATTGACCCTCTAAACATTAGACGTCTAGAATATCTCTCAGGAAAAACTCGAGAAGATGCATTACTTAACATATTGGATAAGGAATTAAGCCTGACAATTTAGGATTTGCATAGATAACCTGAGAATAGCGCTGGGAATTATTTGACAATAGGATCACAAGTCGCTATATTCAAAGGTCCACGATCTCTAGAAATAGTAAAAAAGGCGATTAAAGCAATTCATATCCGCGATATAATTTTAAAGAAACCTATCCTAATCAAGGTAAACTTCATTACAACAAAGACTTGGGAAACAGGAGCTACTACAGATCCAATAATTGTTGAGGCACTAGTCCAAGAAATATCCAAAGTCAACAGAGAAATTTCTATAGTGGAATCTGATGCAACGTTAACACAAGCCGACCATGCAGCAAAAGCTTCAGGCATTCTAGATTTATGCGATAAATATGGAATTCAATTCAACAACCTAAGTAAAATCAAAGATCAAATAACAATCAAGATACCTGACTACGAATCAATAAAACAAATAACTATTCCTCGAATCGTTCTTGAAAGTCACATCATCAGTGCTGCCAAAATGAAAACACACATGGATACGACAGTAACTCTTGGTTTGAAAAATATGTTTGGATTGTTACCAGATAAAAATAAAAACAAATTCCATAGTAAAGGAATTTCAAAAGTGATTGTAGACATTAACAGAGTATTAAGACCAACAGCCGTGGTTATCGATGGATTTGTGGCCATGGAAGGTAATGGTCCAGTAAGTGGAATCGCT
>SMYQ01000189.1 GCA_007050885.1 Candidatus Bathyarchaeota archaeon | reverse complement strand
GATAATGTTCTCTGTTGTGATTGGGGTGCGTAATCTTTTTCGCATAGGTTCACGGTGAACTAGGGGTAGGTTCACCATGAACTGGGGGTAGGTTCACAGTGAACTGGGGGTAGGGTCACAGTGAACCAAGGGTAGGGTCACAGTGAACCAAGGGTAGGTTCACAGTGAGCCAGGAAGAATAATAACTTTAAGAACCATACGTACTTCGACTTACGTCTCAGTACGTATTTATAAAAGAAGAAGAAAAAGAAAGAATTTTTGTCCGCTGGCGCGGACATAAGAACTGTCTCCGGAATGGTTCCCACATAATGGGAAGGGGGAGAAAAGGGGTTTTACAGTGATATTGGAAATTAGGGAAGTTTACTTTTTTTGTAGTTTACTGCATTTTATGGGTTGAAAAAGCCCTAAAATGGGTTACTATATAAGTGTGAGATGATTCCCGGTCAGTGACCGGATGGCAAAAGGATTTGAAAATGGTAGACGAGGTCAAAAAGGCGGAAGCTGAGAATCGCGAGAATCGCTTCTATTTCCGTTTGGGGCAATTGGGAGACCTTCCCAGGCTGTTTGCCGATACGACCAAGGGAACGCCGTTCGAAGGGGCCAGGCTGCGATTTACGGGCAAGCGGTTAGGTGGCTATTACGAGTTCGAGTTGATCGCGCCGGTCAGCGTCTACCAGACCATCCCAGGCTACCAGTTGGTAGGATATGCCAAGGCCGAGGACGGCAAGACGTTTCATGTCCACCGGTTGGCTGATTTCGAGTGGTCAAAGGAGCTTGTTGATGCGCTGGACCCGTTGCGTTGTGATGTGTGCAACCAACGTCGAGTTCGTAAGCGCCAGTTTGTTGTCCGGAAGATCGACACGGGTGAGCTGCTTTATGTGGGTGGTAGTTGTGCCCGTAAATTCTGCGACATCGACCTGGAGGTTTTGATTCACAAGTTCTTTCGGCAGGCCGTAGAGATTTTTCGTGAGATTGGTAGTCGCTGGGATGCGATAGCGGTTTTTAAAAACAAGTGTTTTGAGGTGGCGCTCGCCGAAGAGCTGGTGCGGCGGAGAGGGTATGTCTCCCAGAAGAAGGCCGAGATTTCTAACGACTATCCCACGGCATCCTATGTTGGTGACTGGTATCAGACCTACAAGGGTCAGCCGACCGAGGCTGCACTGGCTGTTCGCAAGCTGATAGGTGAGGCGATTGTGACGGTCAACAAGCGGGCCAAGGAGTTTGAAGAGACGGAATTTCAAGAGTTGATAGACCACTTCGAAGGCAAGCTCCGTGAGAAGTGGACAGAGTTTGATAACAACTGTGTGGCATGGTTGCGCGGAAAATCGTTTTCTTGGGGCTTGGCAGCTTACTTCGGGTCGATAAAGCCGACTCTTGATGGTGATGCAGTGGATCGTAACAAGAAGCGTGTAGAGGCTGTGAAAGGTTTTGACGCGGTCGCCACTGGTAAGTGTTTGGACCTTGGTAAATTCACGGTTGTGAATACGAAGTGGCGGAGCAACCATTTCGGAGACTCTTTAGCTTTTACGGTTGTGAGTGAGGATGGCGGCAAGCTTTGGTTCCAGGTTACCGAAAATTGCAAATCGGCCAAGGATTGGCAGTCGGTAGTTAATGACCGGATGATTCGCCAGAGTGATGGTATCGAGGTAGAGCTGCGAGGAACTGTTACCGAGATTAAAAGAGACGTGTCGTTTGCCAAGCGTGTCCAGATAAAGAAAATCTTCGACAACGGCAAAGAGCTGAATTAGGCAAGGAGGAGACGATGGGCTGGTTATACACACAAGGGTACGATAAAAAGGATCAAATCAGGGAGCTTTTGGTTGAGACGGAGACCAGAAAAGTACTCGACTACTCTGTGAGAGGTTCGCGGCTGTGGGTTGCGTTCGATATAACTTCGAAAGAGGGTGAACATAATCAAGTGATCGTGCTCTTTTTGTTGGCCAAGGATGGCAATTCATACGGCTACAAGGACATCGATGAGACGATGGGGCCATTTTACTACGATTGCCCTTTGAAGCTCTTGGCGGTAGCTCCGGATAGTTCGAAGTTTGCCAATGCGAAGTGGAGGGCCAATGTGCGTGAGCATTGGGCAGCTAAGAAGGTTGAGAAGGAGAGGCCGGTGGAGACCGGTTGTCAGGTAAGAGTTAAGCCGGGTTGGAAGGGTGCTGGGAACGAGTTCAAAGCCCAGTTGGTTCGGTATCGACGGCGATACTATGTGACCACGGGTAACCTTGGCGACCCTTATTACCCGAGAAAAGCGGTTGAGAGAATCAATTAGGAATCGAAAGGAGATTGGTTGTGACAGCTAACGAAAAGAGATCCAAGCAAAGGAATTCAGACCGGGCCGTGGTGGAGCGGTTGATAGATCAGGGGCAGCTCGATATCAATGAGTGCGATAGCTACGATTATGTGGCCAATATCGCCAGGCATTCACTGTGCTGGTCAGTCGGTCGGCTCAACAAGGTGGTTCAGCAGATCAAAAAAGAGAGGTAACGATGGCCAAGAGAACAATCGAAATCGAAGACAGGTTGAGTGAGCGAGTTTCGGAGTGCTGCGACGAGATTAAGGATCTTTTGATTGAGTATATCAAGGATAACGACCTTGAGGAAGGCGACAGCGTTCCGTGTCTTAACGATCTCGACGACAGCGGTTCTGTGCACGAGCATATCGACAGTGCTGTGCCGATCTACACCAAAGAGATAGAGGATCTTTGGTATCTGTATAGCAACGAGTTCGAGACGGCTTACAAGAATGCCGGTGTCGGAGACAATCCACGGGAGAACGACGGTATGGCGGCGATTTACCACTATATCGAAGAAAAGGTGAACGAGTGGTATGAGGAGAACGTTGAGGAGATCTTCGAAAAGAACTGTAAGAAGCTCGAAGAAGAAGAGGAGGACGAGGACGAGGACGAGGATGACGACGAGGAAGGGGACGAGTAGTAATTCAATCAGGTGCCAGAATGCAATTGAAAGATAAAATACTACGCCGAGTGCTCCGAATGAAAGCTAACTTGGCTTGTAAGTTGGTTTTGACCAAAAAGGAAAGATATCGGCTTGCATGTCTGGATTGGTGGGTTCAGATATTAATGGGTCGTCCGTTTTATAAGATAAAATACCCGGCCATCGGCTGGACGAAAGGAAAAGAGCTATGACACAAAAAGTAACAGTAGATCGGGGAGAGTTGTATTCTGCTTTGCAGAAGATAACGCAGGTTATTCCACAGGGAAAGGCTGCAAGGTCGGATAAGTATCCTGAGTTTACTAGGTATCTGCATTTACGAACGGACGACGGTTGTCTTGTTATACGCGGAACCGATACCGCAGATACGTTGGTGGTCAGAATAAAGGCGGAAGGGGAGATTGAAGCTTGCGTGTTGGCTACTACCTTGTTTGCCTTGGTTAAGCCACAGGGTAAGCTGGATGGATCGACTGTTGAGATAGAGAGTGTGGAAGGTGAAAAAGTAGGCGGTTCGGTTCGAATTGTATCTGATTCGATCACTACTAAGGTTGCGACGGGAGTTGCTTTGTCGGAGTATCCTGCTGTGCCAGGCGGAAGATGGAAGTTGTTGATTCAGAAGTGGAAGGCTAAGGATTTTAAAACCATACTCACATATGCGTTGTTGGCGGCAGGTCGCGATGAGACAAGACCAGCCATTAACTGTGTGGCTCTAATAGAAAACAGAGCCGTGACAACCGATGGCCATCGCATGCATATTGCGGACTTGCCGGGTACGATCAAGTCCGATGCTGGATCTGATGTTAAGTTATCTAATAAGGTGGCTCTGTTGTGTTGCAAGTTTCTCAACGATAACGATGCTGTTTCGATCAAACAAAAGAAAAGCGGCGAGATTGTTGTGAGCGGTGGAAATTGGGAGCTGTATAGTGACGTGGTTCCAGAGAAGTTTCCGGTGTATAGTCAGGTTGTGCCCAAAGGATGTGATTTTGAAGTGGATGTTGATCGGAAAAAGTTGGCAACGTTGTTGAAAAAACTCAGTTGTTTGTCAAATTCGGTGAAGGTGATTTTGAATGGTAATCAGTGCAGGTTGATTACCGAAAGTAGGGAGTTTGGAAATACGGAGACAGAGTTGTTGCTGGATCGGATAAGTGTTGTCGGCGCTCATATAGTGATTGGGTTCAATATTCGTTACCTGTTGGACGCAATCGATTTGGAGTTCGATACGGTTACGTTGCGATTTGGGAATGCTTTCGATCCGCTTCTGATTCGGGCCGGGGAGTGTAGGCAGGCTGTAGTGATGCCTATGCGAGTATAGGAGGGGTGGCCAAGAAAATTGACAATATTGGGGTAACCATTATTGTTAGGATAGGAGGCTGGAATGAAGGAAATTACCTTTAGGGATGTGCTGGATGCAAAGCGCAGTGGAGACATTTCGTTATTGAGCGAGGTGTCGCTAAACCGTGTTTATCAGCACGTGAAGGATTCGCCGGATAAGGGATTAACCCTGATGACTGCATGGCGAAAAGAGATGTCGCGAAAAGAGAAGATAGCTGCCAATAAGCGGCTCATGCAAGATATTCGTTCTGCTGGCTTGGGAGCTTTCAACTTGGCTGGCTATTACTGGGAATGCCAGGACCCGAATATCGACGCCGAGGATTGTCCTCAAGATAAGAAAGAGCGTGTAAGAGAGCGTGTGTACGGGATCGTAGGGGCTACGCGACAGCAAACTCTGAAATGGATCAAGAGATATAAGCAGGATAGTGCGGTGTATCTGGGTCCAGAGACCAAGGGGAAAGCGGTTCTTCTGTTTCAAAGTGGCAAAGAGATGAACATCGGAGAGTTTAATCCCGGCAAGATTGGCGATAATTTTTCAAAGATTCACGGGAGCACTTTTGTCTTCGAAGGGTTTGAATATTTAGCTCAGTCCATAGCGGAAAGGCTCATCGAGGATGGTATGGGGGTGATCTTTTCGACTAAGTAGTGAATGCCGAATGATCCGGGCCAGGGGCTAGAGGTGAGTTATGAAGCAAACTTTTGAGAGAAAGAAGTTTAGTTCTGACAGGCTTGAATTAATTGATAGATGCAATGCTATTATTGAAGAGTATCAGGATCAGGGTTATGATTTAACTTTAAGACAGTTGTATTACCAATTGGTCGCTAGGGGGATGATTGAAAATTCACAGAAATCATATACTCGTATAGGTGGCTTGGTGAATGATGCTCGCTTGGCTGGATATATGGATTGGGATATGATTGTGGACCGTGCTCGCAAGACAGTTGCAAATGCTCACTGGAATGATCCGAGTGAGATTCTTGAAGCATGTGCCAGGCAATTCACTATCGATAAATGGGCAAATCAGTTAATGCATGTTGAAGTTATGTGTGAGAAACAGGCGCTAGAAGGAATTTTGATTCCGATCTGTAAAAAGTTGGATATAAGGTTTACGGCGAACAAGGGATATAGTAGTCAGTCAATGATGTATCGCAAGGGTCGATATTTTTCTAACTTACTCGAAGATGGAAAATTGGTGAGGGTTTTGTATTTTGGCGATCATGATCCAAGTGGTTTGGATATGGACCGAGACGTATCCGAGAGGTTGAAATTGTTTGCTGGTTTAGCGAAGAGTAGTTCTTGTATTACAGTTACGCGAGCGGCATTGACAATGGAACAGGTACAGCGGTATCAGCCACCAGAGAATCCGGCTAAGATAACGGATTCGCGTTCAGCGTGGTACATTAAAACATATGGTCAGTCGTCGTGGGAATTGGATGCGTTAGATCCCGGCATCTTCAAAGAGTTGGTAGAGGATTTTGTTTTGCAACATCGAGATGATTTACTCTGGGATGAAGCTGTGCGGCGAGAAGATGGTATGAAAGAGGATCTTTTGTCGATGGCCGAACAATATCGAGGTGAGTAGATGTTGGCAATGGTTTGTAGCTATCCGAATTGCATGGCCAAGGCTAAAAGTCGATTGCCGTTGATGCATGGCAAGATTCATGATGGAGAGTTGCCAGTTTGTCACGAGGCAGAACATGTTGTGTGGGGCGGAGGTCGCTGTTATGATTTTGGTCAGATGAGCGAAGGTGAGCGACAGGAATATTTACAAACCTTGGCCGAAGAATTGAAGCACAAGATATTGGCCAAGATGGAATTGATTGGAAAGTGACACAGGTAGCATGTGGTGATGTTTTTGTGAATCCTAATGCAAACAAAGGATGGACTCGTATTAGGATTATCGGTGTTCGTCCGAAGCTGGTGTTGGTTGAATTTTTGGAGCCTGTGAGTTGGTGGGCGGAAGGTGTGGAAGGTTTGATGAAACGAGAGAGGTTAAAATCTTATCGCAAGGAAACAAAGGCTCTAGAAGTTGACTTCGTCATTGACAAGCTATATCTTAATAATATTGATGGTATCCTGGTCAGAGGCCAGAGGAAGGGATCAGACAATGAGTAAGATTGATGAGCTGATAACGAGAGTTAAAGAGCGGCAAAAGGAAGAGAATAAGGATGAAATCGACAAACAGCGTGGTCTAGATTTTAGACGGAAGGAGGCTATCCATAGAATAGCCGAGGCTGGTATTCGGTTGTTGGATTTGGACAACGATATCGATGCTCGGACTAGTGTCGAAAATCGAATGCTGGATGCTGAGAAGGGTCGATTGAGTAGAGCTGAGGCGTTGGCGGATCTTGCCGAGCGGGGAGATTTTGTCTCTGATCCTTGGTGGTGGGATATTAAGGAACAATCAGAGGGGAGTAAGGTCAGTATATGGCGCGGGTACGTAAAGTATCATCGTATTGTGCGCAAGAAGAAGAGATCGGCAGACGACTTTATCGACTTAAACGTTAGAGAGAAGGTCAAGGGAGGCTATGTAGCCGAGGTTCTTGGGAACCATGGTGTTTCGGCGGCGGTTGATGATAACAGTCCCAGGAAGGCGGCTATGAAGGCCTATAATGGCTACATGTCCAAGGTTAACCATTTTCCGGTGAACCTCTTGCCGGTAGATTTGGATTTTGATGACAAGGATGTGTGCAAGGTCGATGATTCTCGTAGTCCGATTAATTTTTTTGACAGCGAGTGTGATAATGGTATAGGATAGCTTCAGATTGAAAATGAGCCTAGCCAGGGGCTGGAGAAGTTTGAATCTGAATGCGTATGAGATACCGCAGTAACTGCCATTCCTTTCATAAATCATCATATTGGTGTGTGGTGCTATGAAGTTGCCGTTCAACTATACCTTGATCGAGCGTGGGGAATTACCGGCCTTGGAACGCAAGGGATGCTTGGCTCAAGAGATGATAGGCAAAGATCTGATTTTGGTTGTGTTTCATCAAACACATACCGAATGTATATCTCTTAATGATTTACCGATTCCGAAGTTGGAGAAGAAGTTTAAAAAAGTACCACGTCCTGGTATTGACGATACGATAGTGGTTGGTTCTTTGAGGAAGTTGTCAGAGATTAATCTAGTGGACGTTTTGACAATAGAGGGTCGTAGTGCGCGTGGAAAGCACTGGTCTGAGCGATTAGAGATGTTGAGGTTGTTGTGTGATAGTTTTAGTGAGGAAGGTAAGAAACAGTTCCCTTTGGCTCGGCAATGGGATCGTGGGCTTTTGAAAGTTTTTGATGAGGTGGTGGAGAGTAGTGGAAGCGGCTTGTTGATTCGTGTTCCTGGTAAACCTCAAGCGTTATTGTGTACTCCAAAGAAAAAGCAGAAAGACGTGCAATGAAGGACCGGAAAAAATCACAAAAGAAAACGATGAAGCGCAACCAGAAAGAGGCGATAAAAAAGAAGGCTCGCAAACAGATTAATCGTGAGGCTATGTTGGCGTTTAATCGAATGCGCCGAAGAGCTAGGCATACTGAGTCAGTCAATTTGAGTCATTCTCAGCCGATTCTTGAGCTTTCAGACGAGGTTTCGTTGCCGGGATGTAATGGCATCGGAGAGTGTTGTAAAAATAAAATTGTAAGGCTTAATCCTGGTGACATTTGGAAGATAATGCACTGTGAAAGGATGCGCAATGAGTTTGGTATTGAATTAACTGTTGACCTGTTTAAGCCACCAGAGGAAAGGGGTTGGTTGCACTACAATCTAGATCCGCGAGCTGGCATACCGGTATGTACGATTCGACGCGATCTCCAACCTAACGATGTGGACCATTGCGCTTTTTTGGAGGTGATTGATGATGAGTATCGCTGCATCTTAGGGGATGATCGTCCGATGGCATGCATGGCTACTCCCATTACTAGGATTGGTAAAAAGGATAAGATGGGGCGCTTGGACGGATGGCAGTATGTTATGATGGATGATCCGTGTGCTAATTGTGCCAAGGTTAAAGAAGAAAAACTTGTCATGACAGTTGAGGATTGGCTCAAGCAACAAGGGATGGAAGATCGCTATCGAATTGCCGACATGTATTTTGGTTTCCAGGGATGGTTGGCCAGGGATGTGAAGGCGGAAGAAATGAAACAGTTAGCGACCATGTTGGTTTTTGATTACGATAGATATCCAATGGATATAGGGGGATTATCTCGCAAGGAAGTAATTGAACACCGGCCAGCTTATTCGCCAGAAGAAGTTATGACTAATGCTCGAATGGTTGTGTCCAATATAGTGAAAGGAATCAGTCCGGATGCAAAGACAGGCAGTGGAGATTCTCAAGGGAACGCCGAAAACGGTAGTTGATGATGATTGGTTGAGTGGTGGCCAAAGGGTTCATTTTTCCAAAGAGGAAGATGGTCTTGGTATTGATTTCAAAGTTGAGGGTTTGTTGCAAGAAGAAGCTGTTAGAGGTGCCGAGTTTCTTGCTGCGATGGCTGTTAATAAGCCTGATAAAATACGTTTTGGTTTGAAGCTGGAAGAAGACAGCATAGATGTTTATTTATGTGTTCAGGATACGAAAATTATATGGTTAGGAAGCTTGCCAAAATTCTTGGAAGTAGTTTTGAGAAAAAACTGGGAGCAATTTGTTGGTGCAAAAATTTTGACAGCGAGGCGATTTCAGGTTGGAATTTCTTTTGTAGGAAGAGAGGTTGGTAGAGCTTCGTTGTTGGATGCGGCAGATTTGATTGAAGATATGTCAGAAGAAATGTTTGGCGAGATAATGAATACACTAGGAGCTACGTTGAATCAGCATGTGTATGTAATTAAGATTGGGTTGTTTATTTCCAAGGTCATGGCTGATGATGTTCCAATGTTGGAGGGATAAATGGATGTAGATACCAGAGAGGAGCTTTCTGCGCTATTGAAGGAGAATTGCGTTTTGCGTCCTCTTTTAAGAGATGAGAAGCCATGCCCCAAATTTGGACCTTCTGGTACTTGTCAGGATTGTTTGTACGGGTGGGAGATATTGGCCCAGCGCGTTTTAAAAGTGATTGGTGCGCGTAGGTCATCATATGAAAAAGAACGAGAGAAAGTGAAAATTGCTACAGATAAAGCAGACAGCCTAGAGAAGACTGTGGGCGAGGTCTTTTCCTTGTTTGCTAAGATAGGTGACGGTTTTGCGTCATTGGGAAAGATAATAGAGCTGGCAAAAAGTTATCAGGATGCCCACCCACAGGGAAAGGAGCAGGGAGATGGCGAATCCTTTGAAAATAGGCATTAAAAGAATTTTACACGGTGAAGAAACCGTGAAAGCCCTTGAATCTTCAACATTTGTCTCAGGCAAAGTTCCAACGGATGGTTTTATGATAACCGTTAATCCGATGTTTCAGGGATCTATTTTTATTCGCGATTCTGACTTACAGAAAGCCATCGACATGAGAAAAGAAAAAGGTAAGCTGGTTGATGTCGATGCTGAATCATGGGGGGAAAATAATGCACGAAAATAAAACAGAGACAGTGCGATGTACGAGATGTGGGAATCCTAAAGAGATTCCTGGTGGGCGACTTACCGAAGAACAGAAACGTGGTTTTCTTTGTAGTGCTTGCCAAGAGATAGTCTTGGAACGTTCCGTCGAAGAGCGCGAAAAGGGAAATCGCGAATTATTGGTAGACTAAATTGTCTGGTAAGGCTCCACGAAAACGTCCATGTAGGATGTGCGGCACAGATCTCAATCTATGGGGTCCGGATATTAGGGATCTGTGTCCCAATTGTAAAAAGAAACGCAGGGAAGTTAAGATGCCCTGTGGTGGACGTTGTCAGCAATCTTATCCATTACGTGAATTAGAGCCTGTTCGCATCAATTTCGATCCTGGTTACAAGGATGGATTTAAAGCGAAGGTTTACTACTGTTCGAAATGCAAGGCAATTGCACGTCGGGTAGCAACCAAAATCCAACAAGAACAAGAGGCTGCATTGGCCAGGTTTGAACGTAAGCGAGGCAGGATGAAGGGAGAAGAAGAATGAAACGTCTTATTTTGTGTTTTATGTCTGTGTTTCTTGTTGCTGCTTCACCGGGAGAATTTACCGAAGAAGATGTTTATCGGGCTACATTGGAATTACACAAAAGCGGCGACGGTAAGTATTTAATGTGGCATGAATGCGGAGAAAAGCTGGATAGCGAAGGGAGAGATGAAAGAGCGGCTGAATATGCTAGGGCAATT
>SMYQ01000201.1 GCA_007050885.1 Candidatus Bathyarchaeota archaeon | reverse complement strand
GGTTTCTGTTCCACATCCAAAGGAGATCATCCTATCAGGTCGTCTAACCAGAGTTCCCACCCTTGTTGAAGATCTTACGAAGCGTATGAAACAGTTTGGATATCCTGTACGACGGGTGCAACGATTAGGAGATCAATCAAAAGAAGCGGCTCAGGGTGCAGCCTTATTTGCTGATGGTCTTGCAGGCGGACCCTCTACCGGGTTAGTTGAAACAATGCGTCTTAAAGAGTGCAGTGGTTCAGTCTTGGACTGGATAAGCCTCCCTCAAGCCGAAACCATTCGTGATATGTTCAAGGAAGCTTAATGTATGATAATCTTTGCCCCTTGGTTATTTACAGGGGTCGAGAAAACAAGTCCACCTGAGTTAGATTCTACAACTTCTAGCACTGCTTTTTTCACTTGGGAAACCTTCTTTGAACCACGAACCAGCCCATAACAGGTTGGTCCCCAGGAGCTTTGTCCGGCCCCCAAGGCTCCAGCACCTAGTAGTGCATTGATACAGTCGGTTATTACAGGTGATGCATATCGTCCTCCTTGTGCTGAGGCAAACGCCTCCCCCACAAGAATCTGTATTCGTGTCAACGCTTCACCGAAGCGTTCGATGTCATCGTCAACAATGGCAGGGAGCATCTTCATCACAAGCAATCGACTAGCGATCTGAGCTGATTCAGCCGTGGCGACCGGAAGGTCACGAAACGCTCTTCTTTCCGTCTCCCCACTCAAGCCTTTCGCAACATTTGGAACCGCAATTACAAAAATCCAGTCTTCAGGAACAGCGTGGTGAAAAAGTAGGGGTGGTAGCATATCCTCTTGGTCTTTTGCAGGTTCAATAACCTTCCCTCCATCGACTACAAATCCTCCAACCTCAAAAGTCGCTGTTCCTACTCCAGAAACCACTCCACGCCAAAGGATGTTCGATAATTCCCGTACCCCTGTCCTCACTCCAGCCATTGTTGAGAGTCCTGTTCCAACAGCTAAACCTAATTGAGTACCTGACCCCAATCCAACATGTGCGGGAATGGTTTCCCACAACGTCACTCGGAATCCATTATCTAACTTCAATTTTGTGATAATCTGGGAAGCGATTGCTTTCACACGATCTTGATTCTGACCAGAAACCACTAGTCCATCATCATTGGGTGTTACCTCAACAACACATTCGGGTTGCTGAAGTGAAACCCCCAACGAACCAAACTTACGTCCAATTCCACCATGCAGATCAATGAACCCCAGATGAAGTCGCGCCGTTGTACGGACAATAACTTTTACCGGAGTTGATTTAGCCATAAATTTCACTTGATCCATTTGGGCAAGAGTGTTTCCACTTTTCGAATGACTTCTGCGGCAGGAGATTGAGGTGCAATCCGTTCTACTAACGCATAGTGCTCACCGATTTGATGAGCCAGATGCTTAACAGTGATAGGATCAGTGTTATGTAATGCGCGAATTTTGGTCGCATATATCACGCATTCGATAGCAGCACTTCGTGATCGTGAAAACGCTAGAGGAAACTTTGATGTAACCTCTATGTGCTGAACAGCGCACAAGAATTCTCTGAACGGAGTAACAAATTCAGTTGAGTGCTTAGGTTTAACCGAAACTTCAACGTATGCATTAGCACCGGATAATCGCGGAGCCTTCACTGTCTTTGCTGAAATGTATTCAACTGATTGTAATTGCCGAAGTTCTTCTTTGAAGGCAAAGGACAGAAACAATTCTGGATCCTGAGACAAGTTGAGAACAGCCTCTCTATTAACCTCCAAATTACGAGCACTTTGTGTTTCCTGATAAGGCCTGAGAGCTAATCGAGGACCCATTTCAATCCATACTCCCATAGGGGCAGTATTAGGTTCCCCTTTCGCAGAAATTGTCGTCAGAAGCACTTCAACAACATCACAGTTGATGAAGCCTAACTTCGATAGCACAGCAGAAAAATCTGTGATGTGAACACGCCCTTAACTGGTCTCTGTATACAACCGCGTTATATCTCACCTTAATGTCTTTTCTTGAGAGAGGGAAACGCCTTAAGTAAAATACACAATGAAATGACTTTCTAACTACGTTCAAGCATAGGATTCTCGATAGGCCAACCCATTGCATTCAACGCTAATCGGGCAAGATCGCGGATAGCTTCCCAGGCAGAATCAGTCTTTAGAGTTTCTTCCATCCAAAAGCGTGAGTTATCGGGACCACTTATCTCATCCAATTTTTTATTCAAGTCTTCTAGAAGTTTCCGCGCTTTTACAGTAAATAAAGTTCGACGTCGTTTAATAACTTGGTACCACTGATCAAACTCAATAGCTAACTCGTCAACTTTCCACTCAAAATCGGGGAAAAGTTGGAGTTGGATTTCAGCTGGTGCTGCTAGAGCTTGAAGGGACCATCTAAACCGAACCATCGAATAGTCCACGTGACCTGCCTCCAACGTCGCATGTAAGTCTGAAGATGTAAGATAGTTGACCCGATTTATCGTCCGACGTGAAAGGAGTATTTTTACGAATCTTCCTTATTACCATAATGGTGATAAAACCGTCGACAAACTTATTTAGCTGATTTGAAAAACACACTCAGAGCTTACTCCCACTTCAGAAATCAACTAGCTCTTATATGACCTTCTT
>SMYQ01000044.1 GCA_007050885.1 Candidatus Bathyarchaeota archaeon | reverse complement strand
GGTGTTTCATATTCAGAGAATGAAGTTACCTCGACAGATTTGAGCTGGATACCATTTAAAGTAATTTCTGATCTCAAAGTTGGAAATCTAAGTTACAATCTTGTTGGTGAAGAATATCTTCGGCCTGCGATTTATGAGTTATCTAATCAATCTGGTGTAAACTTTTTCTCACCTTTCTATACGCCTATAACAACTCCAATGGCAATGAACATTGCAGGTAACATATCAACATTCAACCTCGAACAATTTTCAACTAATTTCACTTCATGGAGCAAATATTTTGACGAAAATTCATTTACGACATCATGGAATTTGCCCACTAGAACAATACTAGACCTGCGAGCTCAGATAATAGCTGCAAATGCAACCGATACAAGTTCAGGAGACACATTCTATAGTTACGCAGATGCCCAGGCAACTGTCTCGATTCCCGGCCACGGCGTTATGGTTGATCAATCTGTAATATATGAGGACTCATCAAGCAGATATTCAATTATTATGCTTACCATCATTATTACTTTGATAACTTTGACCATAATTTCTCATTATGTGGGTAAACATCTTTTAAAAACTAAACGTACGTCTAACTGATTTCAAAGACTACCGACACGATCTTTGGTCATTCTCTCAAGGACATTCGGATCAAATAGGTCAGAATACTTGTTTTCGATTAGAGATTTGTACATTGCAACTTCTTCCTTGCTCATATATTGAAATTGGTACGGCCCTAAATATGGGGAGATCTTTCCATCTCTTGTAATATATTCCATGTGCATAAGCGGGTCACCTCTCTTAATGACTATAGGCTGTCTATCATTGCTTAGGTTAACAAGTTCAAGTGCTAGTCTGCCTATGAACCCACTATGAACTTTAGCCGCATTAAGGAATGATAGACCCATTCGGCCATAACGGCTCTTAGCAGTAAGGTGCGCTATGAGGTTAGGTGGTGTAAAAACGATTTCATGAGAAATGAGATTTTTATGTTCTAAATAATGGAGAGTGGTCTCGTCTTTAACTGTGAGGATATAACCATCCCCATCTAGCAGGTTATGGTCAAATGGATATACTATTTTTGATGTTTCAATTAATTCAAGCAGTTTATCTTTTCCTAATACACACATGTTATTGACACTCGTATCCAAATTAATTAAATCTTTAACGCTTAAACAAATTTCTAGTCAAGTATAGGGTTTACTTCAAAAAAAACCTTAGCGCGCGCGTTTAGTGCTCTATAATCAGCAATGAATTCCAGCTTCAATTCTGTCTCCGAACCAGACTTAACTGTGAACGGATAGTAAAGAACAACAAGTTGAGGCTCACTTTCAACTCTGATAGTTGTTCCATTAAATGTAGTAAAAGTATCCGAGAATGTTAATACGATCATATCGTATTCGCCTACAGGTATTGTAGGAGTTAGAAGAATTGTGTTGGGTTTCTCAGTATTTCCAATAAGATCTAAACTATTTGTTTTATAGCTTATTGGTAGCCATCCTGAATCGTTTTTTGCATTAGCAAGATGTATCTTTACGTCAGAAAACGATACCTCTAGATTAGTTACTCCTGTTATATCAAGAGGTCCTTCATCTGTATGAATTACTGCTTGCTTGTATTGAGAGTTTATCCTTAGAGTTCCTATAGCGGTAGCTGGATAAAGTATTACCACTATTACAATGATCAAGAATATCGCAGAGAGAATTTGTCGAGGACTCAATATTTGCACTCATCACTTCAATCGTTAATCTATATTATGTAAATCATGCCCCAGCAAGCATAGTATGTTCGAAATATTGGAATTATTCATACTATGAAAAGTTTACTGGAAAGGTAAATTCTTTTTAATACCGCCTATAATCTTGCTTTTCTGGAAGTTTTTATATTTGAAACTAGTATGATTATTGGATACGAAAATGGTAAAGAAATTACTTGTCAAATTATCAATAGTGAGAAAAAAGGACAAATATGGTAATGCAATATATCGCTCACCAAGAATATATCTGCCTATAAGATTTACTGATGACTCAAGTTTCCCATTCAAAGAAGGGCAACCTTTATTGGCAAAAATAGTTGGAGAAAAGCTTGTAATAGAGAAAATGCCTAAGAAAAAACGTAAACATGTAAAATCAAAGACTTAATCCTTATAATCAATATCGATGATTAGTATGGAGAAAATCAGATGTCCAACGTAAAAGTATTGATAACTCAAATATCTGGAGAAAGATTATGGGGTACCGATACGTCTCTCCCACAACAATTACAAATATCAGTAAATGTTAATCTACTTGGATTTGAGAGGAAATCTCCAGAAAAAATTGAAGCTCCCTTTGTCTTTACGGCATCATTTACACCTTCGGTTGCTCAAATCAACATAAAAGGTAGGGCACAAACCTCAGGCGAAAAAGATGAGTTAGACAGAATCATGGAGGAACATAAGAGCAAGAAACCTCCTCCTAACATGATCGTACAGGCCGTATCTAGTATAGCTATAGCTGAGTCAATAGTCATTGCAAAGACGATAGGCGTCCCTCCACCGCTTCCACCATTTCCTGGAACACAAAAACAAGAGAAGAAGACTGACACAAAATATACGACTTGAGGGTCCAATTTTTCGAAGGGTTATTAGACGCTC
>SMYQ01000171.1 GCA_007050885.1 Candidatus Bathyarchaeota archaeon | reverse complement strand
ACACATCATCATTATTGATGAAGGGTTGTCCTCCGTCATTTTGGAGAACTTGGGCAACACGACGTACTAATTTGGTAGGCGATACGGAGTGAAGGCGAACTGTAACTACAGGACTTGTTAAAGCAAATTTGTCCATTGCATTTAAACACAGATATGTGAGAATATTGGTCCCATCTAATCCATCGGGTCGAATACCACTCAGAAGAATGTTTTGACCAAAATGGTTGATTGCATCGGCACGTTCCTCAGCAAAGAAGACGCGTTCACGATGCCCTGCTTTCATCTTTTGAGGTGTGTCTTCAACCAAACCTAGGGTAAAGCGATTCGCGGAATCGGTGCAGCACATATCGGATAAATTTGAGTGGAAAAAATTGTCGCGAATGATTTGGACGCGATCATTAAACCGGAGCCAGAGACAATCAATGAGTTCTTGAGCTTGCTGGAGCGTAATACGACCAGAGGTGAGATCATTGGCGAGAAAAGGTTGAAGGAATTGGTCAAGTCGACCACAAGAAAGAACGGTTTGGGTTGAAAAAAGGGCATAGTGAATGAACCAGAACGCTTGGACGGCTTCATGGAAAGAGGAGGGGGGGTGACGCGGGACACGTTGACAGATAGCAGCGATCTGTAGTAATTCGTTTCGTCGGGAAGGCTCTGCTGTTGTGGCAAGTTCTTTTGCAAGGTTCGAATAGCGGGTAGCGAGAGTCAGGGTTGCATGGCATTCTATACGCATGGCCTCGAAGAATGCAAGAGTTTGATCTCGATCGGGAGTTGGAGGACGTTTGTTGATCTCAGTCAGTTTCTGATCGATTTCTGTTAAGATCCCTTTAATTCCTTTTTGCAGGATTAAGGGATAATACGGGGTCTTGTGTGCAAGTCCAACTTCAATGAGATTGCCTTTCGCACGAGCTGTGGTTAACTCGTGGTCAGTCGCGAAGCGAGGGAGGGAAGTACGCACAATGATCCCATCCTCCACCGTGTTTCCCACAATCAGGTCATGGGATTCAATTGTGATGGGCATCTCGGTAAGGGTTTTTTCAAAGGCTTTGGCGTGACGTATGACATGAGGCAAGTCGGTAAAGCCGGGACCCTCGAGAGTGTGGTTGGCTCCCCAATTTTTTTGGGGTTGGGTCATGCGGCGTTGAAGACGTTGATAGAGTTGAGATACACGCTCACTCTTGATCCTGAGCTGGGAGTGATTTATAAGTTGAGTAGGTGAAAGGTCAGCTTGTTGAATCCTAGGCATTATCTATTTCCCCTTCACGTGATCATCAGATTCAGAAACGGGTTATATATCCTTATTTTTGAGACGATTATAATTATGTTTTGGGGATTATCCACCAATTTGGACACGAAGACCTTCATCAGTACAGAGACGGGCTAAGCGTTTCATGTATTCTTCTGGTTGGGTTTGGCTGTTTAAGAGAGGGTAAGAGCGTCCAATCCACTGATATTTAGCATTCGCAGCAGCATTGTAAGGCAATAACGCTATATCGTCAATACCGATTCGTGAGAGGTAGACCGCGAGCTCTTGAATTTGGGGTTCACGATCATTAATACCGGGAATACAGGGTACACGTACTTGAATAGAGGTGTGCGATACGAGTTGTTGAAGATTATGTAGAATCAGGCGGTTTGTGACCCCAGTATAGACGTGATGTAGATTGGGATCTAGAAGTTTTACATCAAACAAAATCAAATCAGTGGTTTTTGCGATCTTGAAGAGCTGGTCCCAGGGCGCGTATCCCGACGTCTCAAGAGCAGTATGGATTCCATGGTGTTTACACGCTGCGAAGAAATGATAGGTAAGATGGGGCTGCATTAACGGTTCACCCCCACTCACGGTGACACCTCCACCAGACCGATCAAAGAAGGGAATATCCTTCAACACCTCATTGATCAGATAGTTAGCGTTCACAGGGGTTCCTGCTATTCGAAGAGCTTTAGCGTAACAGAGGTCAACACAGTTCCCGCAGGCAGAGCAGTCTTGATGCGAGAGCTGAGGCGCATCTTGTGGAGCATTGGAGTTGTTACGTAACGCATTGTTCGGGCAGGCCGGGATACAGTACCCACATAACGTACAGCGTTCAGGTTGAAAAAGGATTTGTGGACGTGAAGATTGAGATTCGGGGCTATGACACCACAAACAGCGTAAGGGACAGCCTTTCAAGAAGATAATTGTTCGAATTCCTGGACCGTCGTGTGTCGCGAACCGATCAATGTCCAAGAGTAAACCCGTTACAGAGCGAAGTGAATTCATGATACTCCCTTTAGAATGACTCCATTGATGAGGAGGCGCTTTGAGTATTAAAATGGATGATAGCTAGTTTGGCTGACCCCCTCGCATTTGAATGTTAAGATATTGCCCGCACGTTTGAGTAGCTGGCGATGAGCTAGCCGGCTGAAGGAATCGGGACATGTAGCTCTTGTGCTATCGTTTGAATCTCGTTCCACGTTTTATCTTCAATGTAAATTCCATCAATAAGTCGCTGTGCTTTGGTTCGACGCTCAGGATCGCCAGGAAGCAGAATTTCTGAAGAGGAAGAGGCGGTTGGTGACGCTTTGATTGAGTGAAAGAGCGCGTCCACACGATCTTTAAAGAGTGCGAGGTCTGTAAGCTCGTTGACATTTATCGCCAT
>SMYQ01000281.1 GCA_007050885.1 Candidatus Bathyarchaeota archaeon | reverse complement strand
CTTCATCGCCTTTACGATGAGAAAGTCGGGTACCATTTGATCATCGAGGTAGGCTTTTCTTGGGAATTGTTGAACCACTTCTTCAGAGGCCTTTGGTTCACTCATCTCAACAACCGCGAAATTGTTGGTAACCAGTTCATTGAAGTATGCACTTATCGGTCTGGTGAATTGAATCGTTGGTGGTGTATCGGTATAGAGCACCGGTCTTTCATCGAAGTAATCGATGACAACTTTCATCCGATCTTCATTTCTTTGGCTATCACCAGGAACCCTAATCGTGTTACATGCAGGCCAACTGAATGCTGGATGGAGAATACTAAACACGAAGATGCCATTTTCCTTTAACACCTGAGATATCTGCTGGAGTACCCTTTCGTAATCATCAATGTCCATTAACGCCATATTGCACATTATTTTATCAAAAGAGCCTGCGCTGAACTTCTCCGAAAGCTGTGTGGCGTTGAGCCTCACAAAGTTAATGCCCAGTTGCTCCTTTTCTTCTCTTTTAATGGCAAAATCCAGCATTTTAGACATGTCTATCCCGGTGACCTTTGCTCCATTTTTGGCTAGATGCCGGGCTACAGTTCCTTCGCCACAGGCAACATCTAAAATTTTCTCGTCTTGCTGTGCATCAATCAGGCGATATACTTCAGGCAAAATGATGTATTTGTGATGGTAATCTCCGCCCTCCTCCATAAAGGACACCCAAACGGGAGCTGCCTCGTCCCATAGGGTTATTGGACTGATATCGTCAAGCGAGTCTAGCCTCTTCCAGTGTCCACGTTTTCCAAGTGAAAGAACTCTTTCACGCCCCCAAGCCTTATGAGGAAACTCTTGCATGACAATCTCATCTGTCGGGCTAGGCTTCCAAATATCAATACCTTCTTCAAATTGAAGCGCTCCCACTTGAAAGGGATGAGCTCCGTCGTATTCTGCGAAATCTAATGCCGGATTCATGTTCCCACAATTTGCACAGGGAATGGTGTAGTAGTAATCATAGATTAGGAATTCTTTTTGGACCATTCTTTCTTCAACACAGGTTAAACAGGTAAACGTCTCACACGTAGAACACCAGGCAATCCCGTTGAAGTGTTTCAGTTCCCCACAGGTATTGCACTCATATTTCCAGTGGAGGGAACAACGAGGAGTAAATGAGCTTGCGTCATGGGATGCTTCGTTCAAAGGATACCCCTTAACCACGTGGGCATATTTGGAACAGTAGAAACACGAAACACGCTCTGAAGAAGTCATAAGTAATGAAAATAAAGAAAGTATAAAAAAAGCCTGCTGCCTTCCTTCAAGATGTTATGAGATCCTGGTGAACCCGCTGTGTCAACACCTTCGAATCCCGATAGTGTCCTTGTTCGGTATGGCGAAATCGGTTTGAAAACTCCTGGTATTCGCCGTCACCTTGAGGGCTTACTAAGTAATCACTTAGGTGTTATGTTAACACGTCAAGCAGCGAGCTATTCTATGATCATTCGTGAGCGTGGACGCTTTTTCATCCAGACAACAGATGCTGAAGTGGTGGCACATGCGGCATCGCGAGTTTTTGGCGTTGTCTCGACGAGCCCAGTCTGGACGGTTTCATCCAATCCTGATAAGATTATCAATCAGGTTAAGGAACTCACTCCTAGTTTCATTTCAGAGGGGCAGAGCTTTGCCGTTAGAGTCCGACGCGTTAAAACCCACCCCTTTACGAGTCAGGAAATTGCATCCCAAGTCGGAGCTGCCATCATCGAGGTGACAGGAAAGAATCAACCAGCAGCCCCCGTTGACCTGAATAATCCAGATGTTGAAATACATATCGAAATCCGTGAGAAATCAAGCTACATCTTTAACACCATTATTGAAGGACCAGGGGGTCTCCCCTATGGGTCTCAAGGCACGGTTCTGGGCCTTCATTCAGGAGGGATCGATAGCCCCGTCGCACAATGGCTCATGATGAAACGTGGAGCACGGGTTATTCCGTTATACTTTGATTCCGATGTTCCCCCACAGCAATCCTTGCGAACCCGAGCTTTACAAAGTGCCAAGATACTAGCGGAGTGGATTCCGCACAACAAAGTAGAACTACTAATTATGCCTTATTATGAGATTCTTCGCCAATTATCAAAATCCAAGCATCCAAAGATTACTTGTATCCTGTGTAAACGGATGATGTATCGGATGGGAGCCATTGTGGCAGCCCAAGAGGGGGCGAAGGCTTTGGTGACTGGTGAAACCTTGGGTCAGGTAGCCTCACAAACATTAGATAATCTAGCCGTGTTGGATTCAGTGGTTGCTTTACCCATCTTCCGTCCCTTGATTGGAATAGATAAAAGTCAGACGATGGATTTAGCCCGTCGTATCGGAAGCTACGATGTTTCGAGTCAAGATGTGGGCGATTGCTTTGCAGTACCAAAACAACCAAGCATTGCAGCACTTTTGGACCAAATCCATGAAGCAGAAGCAGCCTTAAACATCCCTGAAATGGTCATCAACGCTATCTCTGAACTTGAACGTGTACCGGTGGCAAAATAGAAGAATTTAATTGCAGGAAGACAAGAAATAGAAACTCTAGAGTCTGACTTAGATAAATTACAGACAACTCTTTCGTCAGTTTCTCCTCTGGCTGGTTGGGTGTATTCATGTCAAAACG
>SMYQ01000198.1 GCA_007050885.1 Candidatus Bathyarchaeota archaeon | reverse complement strand
GGATCTGCCATATACCAAAATGGTACTCCCGACCGGACTCGAACCGATACCGTGCCCAAATCTAGAGCTTATCCGGCTTATAAGACCGGCGTTCTACCATTAAACTACGGGAGCTTAAAATGGAGCCGACTGAGAGAATCGAACTCTCTCGTCCTCAGTACCAATGAGGTAGGCTACCGTTACAACAAGTCGGCAAAAATTGGAGCGACGAGCGGGATTCGAACCCGCACCCACTGGGTGGAAGCCAGTAATGCTGCCGTTAAAAACACCACCGCCGCAGTAAATTGGAGCATCGTGCGGGGATCGAACCCGCGTGGCCAGCTTGGAAGGCTGGAGCACAGCCACTATGCCAACGATGCATATCTGATACTTATTGTCGTCTTAAAAGTCATTACGACATCCAGCCGTGTATACTTTCGTCCACGATGATCTCCTCGATCACTGGATAGCATCAGACAAAATTGGTGCGGTATAGGGGAATCGAACCCCTTCCTCAACCTTGGCAAGGTCATATCATGCCGGTAGACCAATACCGCATTATCAAAGAACAAACAGTCAAAATTGGTAGCTGATGCTGGTTATGCTCCAGCGTCTTGACCTTATGAGGATCTTGTTCTACTATTGAACTAATCAGCCATTTTAGCTTATACCCTATAACTATAGGGCATTCCGACAAAAATGTCAAGCTCTTTCTTGCTCGGGTTGCGGGACGTTCCAACCGTTACGCATATAAGTATAGCACAACTGACGGAATTGTCAAGAACTTTTTTATCGACGATGGGAAAAGTTGTCTTCGTCGTCTGCTTTCCAACCGCCAGCCTTGTAATCTTTGATGGAATCTGCATTGGTATCGAGGTATGATTGATACTCCGATTCAATGTGACTTTCTACATAAGAATTGATCTTTCGGGCGGCGAGTTCAATCTTTCGTTCGTCCTCAATATCAGTGTCCATCAGACCAATATCAGCATCCATTTTATAGTTTACGTCTTTGATATCCCCACCTTGAATGAAGATTTCGGCGTTAACGACATACTCGGGATAATAGGTAATTCCATCATCACTGTCAAGTCTCAAGTACATAAACGTGGCAATCGCATCATCCCATTCTTCATCACCCAAGGCCCCTTGGACTCGTATAGGTTTTTTTAAGGAAAGATGGCCTTCGCTTTTCAGCTCAACCTCATAGTCCGGTCCAAGTCTCCATCCACTCTTTTTCAGAGCAATGGCGATTTTCAACAGAATGGCAGTGATTTTACGGTTCATGACTATAAATATAGAAGCCGGAAGGATTATTCCTGGTCAAATTCGTCAAGCAAGCCCTTTTCCTCCATAACTTGCTTCATCATAAGAATCTTCCGCGTCAAAGAGGACACTTGGGCTCTCAGAAGGTCATTTTCTACTTCTAACTGTTTAACCCTAGCGTATTTCTCCCCAACTTCTTTCAAGGTTTTGTCAAGGGCAGTCGTGTCCATCTGATATTTCTTCAGCGTGTCTTCGGTGGGAATGAAAGGACTATCCATCTTACATCGGATCGCCGTAGATGTTGTACTTCTTCTCGGGCTTCGGTGGAATTACTTCATCTTTGACGGTGATAATGAAAATCTTGCCTTCCCGAGGAGAGAAACGAAAATCGCCCTTGAATTGGGTTTCGCTATAATATGCCTCAAGGGTGTCCATCAGAGTCGGATGAACAATTCTCTTTTCATCATTTACCAGTGTCCATTTATCTCCTGGTGGAACACGACTTGCAATCAACTCGTGATGTTCTACTTGTTTTACCTTCGGTTCATCGCTCATATCAATGATACTTGTTTTTATCCCTATGTTTTCCCCGCTTCGATTTGAATAGGGTGGTCATATTCTGCTTACGACGCCACTTCAAAAACTTCTGGAATTGTTCGGTGGCGAGGATCTTCTCGACCGAGTCATAAATATCTCGCAGCTCGTTGTGCGACCATGTTTTGTGTATGAAATCTTCGCAGGTCTGACACGCAGGAACCACGATAGTTCCTCCCTTTGACCGAGGGACAACGTGGTGTCCGCGAGTAGTAACAGGGAGTCCACAAAATTCACAATTAGTTTCATTATTGAAAGTTTCTTGGGGCATCGGGAGGATTGGGGTTAATATACATTGGAGGACCAACCTTCGTTCGGGTCAGTCTTAATGCAAATCCGTTTGTAGGAATGGTATTCCAGTTTGTAGGCCATCCTATGATATTGCTTGTTTTGTAAGTTCCATCATCGAATGAAGCAACCATGAAATACTTAACACCTGCTTCAGATTTTCCTTGTAAAACATTGAGTCGGTTCGTATATTTTTCGTCGGAAAGCAAATCCCTACCAAACCAGCTTGAAAACTCTTTGTTGGTAATCGCCACTGGAACTGTGTACTCCCCAGCCTCATTCGTGGTGTAGTAGTAATCATTCATCCCCTGACCGGCGTGGTAAAGGGTATAATTCGTTGCGGAGGAGAATTCATCCCATTCAAGATAATATTGGACGGGGTTCCATCGTTTTTGTTCTGCATATGAGAACACAACTGCCAGCAACCCAAATGCTAATAGCCATTTCTTCATAACCTTAGAACGTTAAGTCTTCAATTGTTATGATGGATGGGGCCATATTCGGATTGACAAAGTAT
>SMYQ01000114.1 GCA_007050885.1 Candidatus Bathyarchaeota archaeon | reverse complement strand
GTGAAAACGGATTTTAAGCTTGACCAACTGCTTGCAAACGGCGAAACCCGAAACACCGAATTTAAGCGCATGCTAGCTTCAAAAGATGGAGTAGGAGACCGTCGAGCGAAGCTTATTGCACAATTGAAATTAATAACAAGCGAGGGGCCTGGTCAATTCGTGGTGGGAATTGAAGACATCCACGGTAAAAATTGGGAAGTCTATGGACTTACCGCTGAGGAAGTTGAAAATAGCAAGACAGTTCTCAAAAAGCTCTGTAAAGAAGCAGGTATTGACATTTTAGAACAAACCCACTACAGCACAGACAAAGGGATTGTGGCCAGTTTCACGGTGGCCCGAGTTATCACCCCCATGGTTCCTGAAACCGTGGGTATGAACTTAGTGGGCCGTGTCAACAGTGGAAAGACGACCCTTGCAGGAGTGCTCATTCAAGGCCAACTAGATAATGGAAGTGGGCAAGCAAGAGCTTTACTTTTGACTTATCCTCAAGAGCTGAAACGTGGTCAGACCGCGGACTTACATGTCGCTTTTGCCGCTATCAACAGGCAGGGTAAATTTATGGCAATGCAGGCACCACTAGACAAATCAAAACGGGCACGAATCCTCGATCAGGCCCATCGAATCATCACCATCTTTGACGCTCCCGGCCACAAAGAATACGCCAAGACCATGATTCGGAGCGTCCTAGGAGCCTCTGCCCAATACAGCATGATTCTCGTGCCCTGCTTGGATGAATATAAACTCTCAGTAGCTGAAGTACAACGGAGCGGGATCCGCCGCCTCGATGACATTACTCGCGAACATCTGTTGCTGGTTTCCAACCAAGAACTCCCGTTTGTGGTTGTCATCAACAAAGTCGACGATTGTGATGAACATCGACGAGACCATGTGCGAAACCTCGTTTTCGAAACCATTAAAGAAATCGGACACGTACCGCTTCGCATTACCTCCGAAGATGATATCCCTATCATTTGCCGAGAAATCGCCCACCGAGTAATTGTCCCAGTATATGAAGTCAGCTGCGTCACGGGGGAAGGATTGGACCTCCTCCGAGAAACACTTGTTCAACTCCCCTCGCGCATACCTGATGAAAGGATAGAAAAACCTGCCTTCGCATATATCGACAAGGTATACAGGGGGATCCGGGGAACCAACATCGTCATCACGGGCACAGTCCAAGAGGGAATATTCAAACCAGGCCAATCCATTCTTACTGGTCCTGATAAAGACGGCAGATTCATGCAGGGGAGGATAGGATCAATTGAAGTCTTTAAAAAGCGGGTGGAACGTGTGAAGGCAGGAGATGTCTTCGGATTTGATTTGAAGCGTCTCCCACCCGAAAAGATCCGTCGGGGCCAGATAATTTGCGACAAAGATGCAGACGTAAAAGCCGTCAACACCTTCGAATCCACCATTATTGTGACACGCCACCCCACTCGCATTCGTCAAGGATATGAACCGGTGTTCCATTCTGCAACCATCCAACAGCCAGTAATTTATGAGCATATCTTTAACAAAGAGTACCTTGTTGTCGGCGATGTGGCCCGCGTTCGGATGGTATTCAAAAAAGGTCCTGAAATGCTTCGTATAGGAGATCGAATTGTAACACGCGAGGCTAACACCCGTTGTATTGGTACAGTCACAAAACTGGTTCACTAATCAAAAAAGAACCACTGGTTACAACTCAGCGAAGGCGCGAGCTAGTTGTGTGATTTTAAAATGAAGTTCATCTACTGATGAGACGGTGGCAAGTGTATTTGCATCAAATGCCAACAGATAGCGTTGGGAAACAGAGTCCAATTCGGAAGGAGATGCTTGGGGAAATGTGGCTCGTAATACAACAAGCCCATACTCACCAGAACCAGTTGTTTTTGGTAAGAGTTTTGTAACTAGCAAACCTTTGGAGTTGATCTGTGTAAGGTATTGCCGGCGTAAGCGAAGCTTAGTGGTTGAACCGATGCGGTGTAATTCCAATTGGATTGTTTGATCGACTCGTGAAGGAATCCAAATGGCAAAGTAGATTGTCACACTAATTGTGAGAATTAGGGCAATTGTGGTAGCTGTGGTCGCTGTCCAGATGACAGGATGCTGCATTGCTAGCATGAACCATTCCCACCAAGTCTGTTCGGGTGTCGGTGTCCAGGGTGGTCCCAAAGTGGGAAGCATGAGCAGGCGTGTCGTTAAGATTCCAGCGCAGGTTATGCTGATTATCCATAAGACACCTAAAAAGATCCATTCGATGATGTATTGCTCTCTTACCATTCCGGTGAGTAGCTGTTCACTCCTCTCGTTCAACGGCTGTTCCGTCCTCCAATGCTTTGATATATAATTCCATAGTCTCCTTTCCATGCAGCTCAATGAGTTCTAATAAGTAGGCAATTAAGGGTTGGAGATGGTTGACCCGGATTGAGTGCAAGCGTGGCGTTAATCGATCGACCAGAATAAGCTCTTCTTGCTCAAGGCGTTCAAGTGGTCCACGGTACAAAGACTTCGCTTTACCACTGTAACCAATCAATGTGATGAGCTGGGTACCCGACGCAGCTCGTGGATATATATGAGCAAGGGAAATGAGGATACGCCGCTGGATTTCACTGAGTGAAAGAAGGGACATTATCAGATCGTAGGTATCTTTTCCACGGTTTTCAGTC
>SMYQ01000086.1 GCA_007050885.1 Candidatus Bathyarchaeota archaeon | reverse complement strand
AAATCTATGGTTGATCAGGACCAATTCAATTTGTGTCAAAAATATTATGCTGCTCTAGATTGGAAAATTATGAAGAAACCTAGAGTAGGTCATATATTGCCGACAATTCTGTTGATCTTAATTATCTGTGGGGCGTTCTATTTTTTCGTTCATTTTACATCCCCTAAACTAGAGACAATGTGGCTAAAGGATAATGAAAAATCTGTAATTCAAAATATGTCTGAATCTAACGAATATACGAATGAATCGTTAGATACGTCCAATATTGTGGTAGAAGTGATTGACGGCGATACAATCATACTTCAAAATGGCTTTAAAATAAGACTAATTGGAATAAATGCGCCAGAAAAGGGATATTCTGATTATTTTAAAGCTAAAGAAGTTTTAAAATCCTTGATATTGTTACAGAATGTCCGATTGGACTCAGATTCAGAGGATATGGATGACCATGGGCGTCTTCTTCGTTACGTATTTGTTGACAATATATTCGTCAATCTTTGGCTAGTAGAAGAGGGGTATGCTCATGTCTTCAGGGAGTCTGGTTTGAAATATGAGAATCAACTAAAAGAAGCAGAAACTAGCGCAAGACTACAAGAATTAGGTATATGGGAAAAGAGTAGGTATAGCGGTCATATTATTCTTCTGAAATTTAATTACAATGCAGAAGGCAATGATGATGAAAACCTCAACGATGAATATATTATTCTTCAAAATATCGGAGATGCACCATTGAATATGACTGCTTGGACAATAAAAGATGAAGGTAGCAACATATACAGATTCCAAGAGTATGTACTGCATACCGACCAAGTTGTAAAGCTTCATACAGGTTCAGGATCCAACACAGAAAATGAGATTTTCTGGAGCAAGAAAGGTGCAGTTTGGAATAATAAAGGAGATGCAATATATCTTAGAGATGAAGAAGAAAAACTCGTACTATATTCGGAATACTCCTGAGCCCATGTTTAAACATCAATTATCACTAACTTACCAAGCTACAAAAAAGAAAGCAATAGCTAAAGCGATCGAATTGTAAACGCCATGAACTATTGCTGATGCAGTCGTATTTCGATCAGTTTTCTGCCAGATTAATCCTAACACGAGCCCAGCCGCTAATGTCGGTGCAATAGCCCTTGTAATATTCAATGCATGTAACATGCCAAAAAGAAATGAAGCCATCAACCAACCTTTCGTTTTGCCAAAAGATTCTTCGAGCCCACTCTGCATATAGCCTCTTGCAAATAATTCTTCCACTGGGCCTACTACCACCAGAGACAATACTACAAGAATGAGAAGTTGAAGTGGAGTTCTAGGAGATACCATCTTGGAAAACATTTCCTCAGATGGATCTGGTCCCAAAATTGTTGTCTGGGCAAACGCAACAGCTGCTGTCAATGCTAGCATCGATACAGCCACAACTATCATGAGCAGGGATAAGCGAATTGATACTTTCCTAAGTCCGAGACTTCTAATATTAGCACCACTTCTTCTAGCAAATGCCAGTGTAATTATTAATATTACCAGTTCATTGACAGGGATGGATATCAACGCAAGAGGAAAAGAAGGATCCATAAGATCAATTCCAAAATGTCCCAAAATCAAGCCGACAAACATTGAAGCTAAGAGAATTCCAGCAATGACAATTATGTAACAAGCAAAAGCAGATCTAGCTTTCCAGAAAATCTTGCGCTCAGTTGTTTCATCTGATTCGTCAACTGATGAAACAGCATTTATCTGATTAGCCATGATGAACGCCTTAGCTCATGCTTGTTTATAAAAGATTGATTCTACATGATGGAGATCAGACCGTCCATCAAAATCTTTTTACCGATATTGCATATTGATAAACAGGCATTTCAAAGATGTGAGTTTTCACATGTCTCTGCACGATAGTCTCGAAAAAGTTCCGATTAGTCTCTTCCACTATAGATTTTTGGGTGTCAGTAGTTTGGCTTGGGCTTTCAATGCAATTGCTGTAATGATAATTGCGTTCACTGCTCCATCGATTAGAGCAGAATGGGGACTTTCTCTACCGACTCTCGGATTGCTGGTAACCGCTCACTATGTCGGAATGTTCATTGGAGCTTCGGGAATAGGTTACTTAGCCGATAATATTGGTAGAAAAAAAACTGTCCAAGCAGCAATTATAACATATTCACTTTTCACCGCTCTCTGTTCCTTTGCATGGGATCTCAATTCCATGATGGTCTTACGTTTTCTTGGAGGTCTTGGAACAGGAGGTTTAATGCCTGTACTAAGCACATGGATGTCAGAATATATCCCAGCAAAAAGAAGAGGAACATTCGTTGCAATACTTGAAAGCTCTTGGTCTTTGGGGGCACTCCTGATAAGCGCCATTTCATTCATAATACTCCCAATATATGGATGGAGGTCGATCTTTCCAATCCTATTCATCAGCCTGAGCCTTGTGATATTAGTTCGCCAATATATGCCTGAATCGATTAGATATCTTGAAGTAAAAGGTAAAGCTCAACACGCAAGAGACATACTGAAGAAATATTCTTTTCCAGAGTCAAAAAGTACAATTGAACATGTTTCCTCTAAGGTATCTGTTAAGGAGCTCTGGTCAGTATCGCTTCGAAGAAGAACGATTATGCTCTGGGTCCTATGGTTCTGTATAGCATATTCTTATCATGGAATTTTTATTTGGCTGCCCACAGTCCTGAGTGAGCAAGGTTTCACTTTAGTCAGAGCTTTATGGTATACTGTGATGATAACGGCCTTACAGATCCCGGGTTATTTGAGTGCTGCATTTCTGATTGATAAGGTGGGAAGAAAGCCGATACTTATTAGTTACATGATACTTGCCGGCGTTGCAAGTTATTTCTTTGGAACTAGTACTGGAGAATTGTCTATAATCGCTTTTGGAGGAGCCATATCGTTTTTCAATTTAGGTGCATGGGCTGTGACATATGCATATACACCTGAATTATATCCGACGAGAATTAGAGCAACTGGTGCCGGCTGGGCTGGAGCTTTAGCAAGGATCGCAGGTATAATAGCACCTATAGCAACTGCAGTAGCAGTATCGACAATGGGGATATTCCAGACATTTATTGGATTCTTTGCCACTCATTTCGTCGCAGCAGCAATAGTAGCAATATTGGGAATAGAAACTGTTGGGAAAACCCTCGAGGAGATCTCGAAGTGATATATTAATCGCCATTACCTTAAGAGATCTGAATTAATGGCTGTGAGAATCATTGAAGAATGACCTAACGGATGAGGAATTTGAGTATTATTCTCGACAAATCGCTCACAATGATATCGGTTACAAAGGCCAAATAAAACTGAAAAATTCTAAAGTCTGCATCTTAGGATGCGGCGGTTTAGGCGTACCGACAATGCTTATGTTAACTGCCATGGGTGTGGGACACATAAGAATTGTTGATCGTGACATAATCTCTGTTTCAGATCTTCATAGACAATACCTCTATGATATCGAATCTATTGGTCTTCCTAAAGTTGAGGTTGCTGCTGAAAAACTAAAACGACTAAATCCAAATGTGAAGATAGAACCTTTCGCTGAGCCTATAATCAAGAGGAATATCTCAGATATACTCGATGGGATGGATGTTGTGGTCGATGGTCTTGATAGTATAGATACCAGATACTTGGTAAATCGAGCATGTCAAGAGAAAAAAATTCCTTATGTTTTTGCTGGGGCGATAGAATCCATTGCTAATGCAACAACCGTAATTCCGGATAAAACACCATGTCTTGAGTGCATATTTCCTGGTTTTAATGATAAACTATTACCGAAATGTTCCCTTGTCGGTGTACATCCAGCAGTAATAGCAATGATATCAAGTGTACAAGTATCCGAGGTTACAGCAATAATCTTAGGTAGAGCACCCCAACTTTCAAGCAAGCTACTTCTGATAAACCTCAATGATCTCTCGTTCGACAAAATTGGTGTATCAAAACAGAAGAACTGCAACACATGTGGTAGTAGCCCTATAGGCAACCAAAAAGAAATTGTGGAAAAATTTCTCGAAGAAGAATGTGCCAGAGATGGTAGAAGAACAATCGTCCTAACTCCGAAAAAGAACGTAGAGATTGACTTGGGAAAGGTTATAACAAAATTATCCGATGAGGGTAAAATAGTCAAAGCAAAAGGTAATCTAGGGATAACTTTTGACATTTCTGAAATGTTTACGATGAGTCTCTTAGAGAGTGGGTTGGCGATAGTACAAATATCGCCTAAAAAAGATAATGAAAAAATGATAAGTGAAATTCTGGCTGTTTATGAAGGAATCGTTGTTGATTTGCTAGGTTATTCCAAGGATGTTATTCCAGATGCCTGATAGTTAAGGCGTTTTTTCTCATATTGTGATATGCCTATTTTACCAATGATCATAACGTACTAATTCATCGATTGCCTTTCGTCTGGTTACCGGACCTTTCTCTACAGCTGGATAGCCTAAAGTTGTTAAAGATATGACTCTCACATTTTCAGGAATTCCTAAGACTTTCTTGAGTTCATTTTCCCTAAAAGCAGCAATCCAACATGTTCCCAAGCCTTCTTCCCATGCAGTTAATACAATATTGTTCAGAGCAATTGCAACATCTACCTTCCATATCTCCTCGCCATCATCTCTTATCCAAGCTTTTTCAGGAAAAGCACATGCTATGATCATCGCTGGAGCTTGCCAATCCTGATTGCAGGCTGAGCTTACTTTCTCAATTGTACTAGAATCCTTGACCAATACAAAGCAATATGGCTGCTGATTATTTGCAGAGAGAGATAGTCTACCGGCTTCTAGAATTTTGTCCAGTTTTTCTTTCTCAATTTTTTTATCTTTATATTTCCTGATGCTTCGTCTTGTTCTAATTGCTTCAAAAACATCCATCATAATCACATCAAATTAGATTCATGATAGATAGTTGATAGAATTTAAATTCCTTTGGATTGATTTTCAATGATCATTTGTGCGCACAGAAATTAGGACGCATTGCAAATTTATGGATTATAGAAATCTTGATTTTCTTGAAGGTAGTTTCTTTTAGATAAAGGTCTATGAAATTATAGTGTGAATATCATGTCGTCACTAGCTCCACACGTTCCTGCTTCTGAGGATGCTGTAAGGAAGATGCTTCAGTTTGCTGAATTAAAAATTGGAGAACATCTCTATGATCTCGGTTCAGGGGATGGAAGAATAATAATTATGGCTGCGAAGGAATTTGGAGTTAAAGCTACAGGTGTAGAGCTAAGAGACGATTTGGTACAAAACGCTAGAAAGAGGATAGAAGAGCTTGGTCTATCTCAAGTTGAGGTCGTGCATGGAGACCTTATGCAAGTTGAGATCTCTAATGCTGATGTAGTCACATTATACTTGACTACAAGTGCAAATGAGAAAATAGCTCCGAAATTAATGAAAGAATTGAGGCCTGGAAGCCGTGTCGTATCGTTTTGTTTTAGAATACCGCGCTGGGAACCAGCCAAAACCTTGCAGCTCGGTACGAGAACTCTCTACCTTTACATTATTCCTGAAGCTGAAAATTTGAAGACCTGAGAGGCTATTCAAGATCAATCGATATGATATAGATTATAATAATTTGTTTCGGCTAACACGCACTAGATTTTTCGATATGATACATCTATGTAGGTAGCTTAAATTTGAACTAAAGGCATAGCAAGAATTACGGGATAAAGCTTTAGTACCCCAATAATATTGATTCTGTATCGGATGGATGGTCAGCACGTGCGATAGGATGAGTTCTTTGTGTTAAGAAAAAAAATATTTATTTTATCAATTTTCATTGCTCTATTGTTGTTAATCCAAAATGTGAATGCTGCTCCTTCAGGAAGTATTTACCTGGATCCTAGCATAAGTGCAGATAATTACTTATCTGTAGGCGAAAATGAGGTAGTATATATCATTTTTAATAATACTGCTGGTGCTCCAATAACTGATGTTGCTTCAACAATTCAATATTTATCTGTTTCAGTAGCCGTTCGAAATCCCACTCTGATTTCTATCGCTCTGAGTGCCAATGTGGCTATACATAATCCTGATGGATCAGTGAGGGTCAACTTTTTTTCTGTAACAGGAAGCAAAGAGTCAACACTATTCGTTCCTCCTGGCGGGCCCTCTACTCCTGCAGAAACTGTTGATCTTTATACTTGGAGTGTCGGCCCTCCAAGCGGTACTTTATCTGCCTATACGGATAGTTCCCAATTCGTAAGTACTTTAAAGATCCTGAGGCCTGCTGAATATCTTAACCTAAGTATCACAGTAACATGTGAAGGAGTAGGCGATAGTGTAAGCTGGTTCTTCTTCAGAGCCACAGAAGATGCTTTTTCAAGTGGAAGCTATCCGACCGCCATCACCTCGATTTCAGATAAAAAGAACCTCTATTATTCCAAATTACCTGGACCTGATGCGACAAAATATTGGTTACCTCTACATAATAGCTATGACCCATATGACGTTGATCTTTTAAAGGGTCACGTCTTTGATCAGAACACTTGGACACGAAGTGCAACTAATACTTCATATGCTAAAACAAATAAGATTCATCATCAAAGCCCCAAAGCCAATGGAAACGGTGGAGGAGGCGATCCTCGTACCTCAGTTATTCATATTTGCGGTGTTAAATTTCTAGATTTAAACAGAGACGGCATATACGACATTAATACGGAAAATGGCCTAAGTGGATTTGAAATAACACTGCTTGGTGAAGATCAAAAGAATAAAGCAGAGGAATTTTATTCAGGTTCTCTAGAAATTTCTGAGGCACATGGAAATCCAGTTATGAGTGGAGAGGAGGGCAAAGCACTTAATGGAGTTTACTGTTTTAACCTGATCAATGTAAAAGCAGGAACTTATACATTCTATGTAGAAATAAAAGAAATCGGAGAGTATACGGCAACAACACCAACATTGATAGGCCCACTAACATTTGTAATAGATAATGATCCTGGAGTAGAATTCTTCAATGTAAGAAACAATTTCGGAAACACTATATTCCAACCTGTCGGAGGCATAATAACGCCCACAAATAAGGTAACGATCTTAATACCTTTCGTAGTTTTCATAGGATTGGTCGGAATTGCATCCTCAATATTCATCTTATTGAGAAGACGAAGAGATTAGGATTCTTTCCTAATTTTTTTATCAACATATTTCAATCTTGATTTAAGAACTTTTAGTACATACTATTCAAGTTTTGAAATGTTATTCCACAGGAATTTTCCATTTTGCTGGATGACAGCTCCATCAACAATTATTCTTCCAGGCTTCATGGTCTTTATCATATCCCAATGGATGGCACTTCTGTTTATTCCTTTACATTCCTTGTAAGCTCTGCCAATAGCCAGATGTATTGTTCCACCAATTTTCTCGTCAAACAGGATATTCTTTGTGAATTTCTTAATCCTCATATTTGTTCCAATCCCAAGTTCACCTATACGCTTGGAACCTAGATCTGTTTTGATCATTTCCTTTAATAATTCCTGATTCTTGGAGGCTTTGGCAGACAATATATTCCCATTCACAAATTCTAATTCTATGTCTCGAACCTCTTTCCCGGCATGGATAGCAGGGAGATCAAAGTAAACGCTACCTTTAACAGAACTTTCAATTGGTGCGGTGAATATCTCGCCTCCTGGAAGATTATGTGTTCCATTATCAGGAACGAAGACTCTCCCTCGAACAGACATTCTAAGATTAGTCTTTTCCCCCTCAAGTCTTATCTCTGATGCCCTATCGAGGACTCTCTTTAATCTCGAATTCTTTGCCGACTCTTTCCTCCAATCCTGAATGATTGATGAATACACAAAATCTTGGTAAGCATTAAGAGACATATCCGCTTCCTGAGCAAAAGCATTTGTAGGATATTGCGTTAAACACCATCTCTTCTTCATTCTCTCTTCCTGAATATTTTGTAGAACGGTCGATCTCAAACTGATCTTTGAAGGTTTTACCTTCGATAATGCTCTAGTGTTAACATCACTTCTGATTGATATAATGACGTCTGAAGCTTTTACTAATTCGAATAAATGCTTAGGAAAAACTTTGAGATGTTTTGCTGGGGTGACATTATAGTATGCCTCAATTGCCTCTGTTGGTGAATTTATAATTAAACAGGATGCTCCACGCTTAGAGGCTTGCTTGAAGATTTCAACAGCTAATTCTTTCCCAAGATCACTGAATTGAATAAGAACATTATCGCCTTTTTTGATTCTTGTCGAATAATCAACTATTATTCTAGCATGTCGAATAATCCTTGGATCCATTTCTGATTCACCAGTCTAGTTAGCATCTCTCTTACGATTATTACTCTGAAAAAGCTTAACTCAACTCTACAGAAATAAGGTATTCGAATAGAATCTACGATTATATTAACAGATAAAATGAATTAATATTCAACACTAGGTAATAAGGTAGGAAATATGAATCTATATTTCTGGATTTCAAATGCCGTGACATTTGTAATAATCGCAATGATAATAATTCTCTTATCAATTAACCTTTTTTTAACAAAACATACAGGGTCAGGTCGTTATTGGATTCTGATTTGGATCCCTATGGGATGGTTGATCTCTTTACCCTTGGCAGAATGGCTAATGCAAATATTATTTCAATTTCGAAAAAGTTTGATGGCTGGCTGGGAGACACCTTTAATAATATTATGGATTATTGCGTTTTCGATGTTACTTTTAGGATTTCTACCACAATTCAGGCCTACGAATAGAAAAGACCGAATTAATTTGTTGGGGTTCAGTGTGTGTTGGACTGTGATGATGATATTGATAAATATTTTCTGGTTTAGGCTCATTATGCTTGTTTAATGATTTACGTGAGGAAAACCGTTAGAATAGATTATTTATTATTTGAGTTTCTTAATTAGAATTTTGAGAAGATTAGAAGTCAGGAGGAAATATGATGATCAAGTTTAATGGAGTTAATCATTTGGCGATGGCAACTGGAGACATGGATTCTACAATTCGTTTCTGGAGAGATCTATTAGGAATGCGTTTAGTAGCTGGACTTGGAAAGCCTGGTTATAGACATTACTTCTTCGAAATCTCAGATACTGATTTAATCGCATTCTTTGAATGGAGGGGAGTCAAGCCTGTTGAAAAGAAGGATCATGGGGAGCCAGTGAAAGGTCCTTACATATTTGACCATGTTTCTTTTGGTGTGGAATCTGAAGAAGATCTTTGGGGATTAAAGGATAGAATATCCGCAGCTGGTTTCTGGGTTTCTGACGTGATCGATCATGGGTTTATTCATTCAATATATGCTTTTGATCCTAATGGTATTCCTATTGAGTTCAGCCATAATGTTGAGGGAATCGATGTACGCAAGAATCCATCTGTTAATGATTCTGTGCCATCATCTATGACTAAAGAAGGATCGGAACCGCGCTTGGATAAGTGGCCTAAAGTTGTGAGGGCTACCCCAAAAAAAGAATGGATAGTTTATCCAGGCGCTGGAAGTGAATTGTTTCATGGAAAAAAGAAAACATGAGAGAGTCTTAGCTATATAGCTAAAAAAAAAGGGAAGAGGAAAGAGCTCGCGCTTTAGAAACTCTAATATTTGCTGGGAGTCTTGGAAATGCCGAGCATCTCTCGAGCTTCAGTTGGAGTAGCGATTGGTCGGTTGAGTTCCTTAGCTATTCTTGCAGCTCGTTCAACTAGTTGTGCATTGCTTTCTACTTTTGCACCTCTAGCATAGTAGACATTATCTTCCATGCCGACTCGAACATGCATGCCGAGGATCATTGCTAAAGTCGTTAGGGGAACTTGGTGTACGCCAATACCGATAATGTTGAACATGGTTTCTGGAGGAGCGAACGTAGTCTGATTGAGTAAATGCCATGGTGTGGGTTGTGTGGCACTCTGCATTCCGAGAACGAGACATACCCAATATGGAGGTTTAAGCAATTGTTTATCGATCAGGTTCTGGATCAAATACCAATTTCCGTCGTTAAATGTTTCCATCTCTGGTTTAATGTTTAGTTCGAGCATAGTTTTGGCAAATCTTTCTGTATCACTGTATGTGTTTTTAAAAACTGATTCTATATGTTCGTCTTGATCTCTACCTGTTAGTGGCGGTTTGCGAGCTTTATTTACGCCTCTCATAGTCAAGGTTCCCATGTTCAGACTACACATCTCGGGTTTTGCATAGGCTGCCTGAAGTCTATCCTCTATGCTCATTGTTGGTCCACCACCAGTTGTGTTATTGATAATTATGTCAGGACAGAGCTCTCTAACACGTTTGTTTATGTCAAGATAGATGTCTTTGTTTCCTATTGGTTCAGCATACCCTTTTTTGGGATCTCGCGCATGGATATGGACTACAGATGCTCCAGCTTCGTAAGCACCGAATGCTGCTTTTGCTTGTTCTTCAGGAGTCTCTGGCATGTTTGGATTGGCTTCTTTGCCTTGCCATCCTCCGGTGATGGCGCAAGATATTATTAATGGTGGCATCTCGAATTTTTCATGTAGTCTAAGGTATTCTCTTGGACTCCCGTAGTCCCAAGTTAGTTTGTATGGTTTACTCATCTCAATACACCGTTGTGACTTGCTCTTTATTGAACTCATAGATATTGATTAAGTTATAGCGGGAATCTAATAAGACGGAAAAGTGTATTCAAATTATGAGATCTGTTCAGATGCATTACTCTTATCATTCTGGAAAGAATAGTAACGTTTGAATCGGTTTTATGAAAGATGAAAAACGTATGTCTAGCTCATAATTGTATAAAGTGCTGTCTTAAAACCCAGATGCCGCTTAC
>SMYQ01000164.1 GCA_007050885.1 Candidatus Bathyarchaeota archaeon | reverse complement strand
GGGAAGTACCACCGGATTCACCAAGACTAATATCCAAGTGATTAAGAGTGCAATGAAAAGTAATAATAGTGGACACAGGATATCGATTCTTCGCATTACCATCACTTCGATTAGACTTCTCACTCATTTAATGCTTTGGCTAAAATCTTGTTGGATTTTTGTAATTCATAGACGTATAATTAAAAGGTGAAACCTGCATAGATGAGACAATTTGCCACATGCTATGTGTTGTGAATGGAAGTGGAATAAGGTTGACGAAACAGCTGACCATGCCAGTCTATAAGCCTTGGTTTCAAGGACCACTTCGCTATACGGATTCGGAAATGATTCAGGTAATATTCCAACCAACAAAAGAATGCTATGAACGAATCCTCCCCAAACCCCTTAAGCCCGGGTTGTTAGGGGGTGCTTATCTTGCTCAGTTCCGCAATTCCCCCTGGGGGGATCTTTGGGAATCAGCTATAGTGGTCCAATGTCTATATGAAGCATATTTCGGTGTCTACTGTGTCACCATGCACACAGATAATATAGTTTCGATGACCGCTCATCGAGAAATCTGGGGCTTCCCTTCCAAACCTGGCAAGTTCAAATATACTCGAAAGGAGAATCGAATTAAAGCCCAAGTTCTCAGCAACAAGGTTCCTATCATGAAGTTTGATATCAACCTTGAAGGGCCTGGAGAATGGATAGACACGGGGGATACCATTAATCTCAAAATTATTCCAAGTGTTGACGGTGAATCCTACGACGTCCACCATATCACTGCAGCCAAATTAGATTTTGTTATTCATGAAGGACAAGCTGGGAATGGAAAACTTGCCCTGCAGAACACAGAAGATGACCCATTGGCAGATCTGTTTGAATTCGAAAGCATAGTTGCTGGAACTTGGTTCCGAGTTGATCTCACGACCAATTTAGGCAAAACTATCGCCAAAGCAGAATTGTAATTTCATAGCCTTCGCCTTGGTTTCACTTCACTTAACCTCCTGAAAACCTTGGAAGTTATATGTCAGAGTACAATATACTCTCTGGTTCGGCTAGAGTTTAGCCATAGCTATCTGAGCACTCAGAAATGCCATCGAAGGACCTGAAGGCATTTAAGTAGAGATACTGCTTGGGAGCGCCGAATCGAATCAAGACGGTTGAGTGTTGAAGGGAGGCATATCCTGTGAAAGTTGAGAAACGTGATGGACGAATCGTTGATTGGGATCCAATCAAAATCGAGAACGCTATTAGACGCGCCTTTGAATCACATAAGGCAGACATAAGACCTGCAAAAAAACTGACAGATGAAGTTGTCAAAATCATCAAGGACAAAAACGTTGACACAATCCACATTGAAGAAATCCAAGACATCGTAGAAGAGGTACTGATGATCAACGGTTATACTGAGACAGCAAAGCGATATATCAAATACCGAGAGAAACGAGCCGTAGCACGACGCCTACTCCGCATCGTAGGCGTAGTCGATGACTTGAAACTGGGACCGAACGCAGCCACAGTTGCGAAACGTTACCTCCTAAAAGACAAAGACGGTAACTCCATCGAAACCCCATCGCAACTCTTCGGTCGAGTCGCGAATGCAGTCGCAAAAGCCGAAAAAATCTTCGACAAAAGTGCCGACTATAAAACCTACGAAGAGCTCTTCTACGACATGATCGCCAACCTCGAGTTCATGCCCAACAGCCCCACCCTCTACAACGCCGGCACCGAAATCGAACAACTCAGCGCTTGCTTCGTACTACCAATTCGCGATGACATCGACTCTATCTTCAACACTCTCTGGCATATGGCCCGAGTTCAGAAGTCTGGCGGTGGTACGGGGTTCTCCTTTTCTCAGCTCCGACCGAAGGGTGCAAAGGTCGGATCTACAGGTGGAGTCGCCAGCGGTCCAGTCTCCTTCATGCGTGTCTATGATACTGCCACTGATGTAATTAAACAAGGAGGCAGGCGACGCGGTGCGAACATGGCCATTTTGCAGTGTGATCATCCCGATATCATGGAGTTCATCGCTGCGAAAGGCGACAAGAAATCCTTCCGTAATTTCAACATCTCCGTCGCCGTCACCCACGAGTTCATGCATGCCTTGAAGACTGATGGCGACATCGACCTAATCAACCCTCACACCGGCGAGGTGGAACAGACTATCAGTGCCCGCATGATTTTCGACTCTATGATCCTGAACGCCTGGAACACCGGAGACCCTGGCATGATCTTCATCGACCGCATCAACGACGAACACCCCCTCAAAGGTATGCAAATTGAATCAACTAATCCCTGCGTTACTGGTGATACGCTAATTGCCGTAGCTGATGGGAGAAATTCTGTGTCAATTGAGGATCTTGCCCGAGAGGGTAGGGATGTTCCAGTCTTTTGCTGGTCAGGTGATGAGATGGTTGTCAGAATGGGTCGAAATCCAAGAAAAACAAGAGAGCAAGTTCCAATTGTTGAAGTTACTTTTGATGATGAAAGCTCCATCAAACTAACTAAAGATCATAGGGTGATGTTAAGGGACGGGTCCTACGTTGAAGCTTGCAGCCTGAAGGAGGGGGATCGAATTATGCCATTTTTCAAGATTCAATACAGGCAACGGGGTAAAAAAAGTAAGTATTGGCATATTCATCAAAATCACAATGTCATTCATCGTGGAGCGCA
>SMYQ01000259.1 GCA_007050885.1 Candidatus Bathyarchaeota archaeon | reverse complement strand
CCAGTTTCCCGCTGCGTCGGTAACATTAAGGCTTATAGTATAGTTTCCAGCTGTTTGAAACGTATAAGGGAGTGACTCCCCTGTGAGGGTTTGTGGGGCTTCGTCGTAGAAGGTCCAGGTGTAGCTGGTTACCCCCACGTTGTCCGTCGAGGCGGAGCCATCCAAGATCGCTAGGCTTCCTACATGAAGTGTCTGGGCACTTTCTGCCACGGCAGTAGGTGGCGTGACATCTATTACTGTGATGAGAACGGTATTGATGTCTGTATTTCCCATCGCATCTGTAACGTTGAGTGTCACAATATAGCTGGAGGGTGTCTGGAAAAGGTAGGTAGGCTGAACGCCTGTGAGGGTTTGAGGGGCTTCGTCGTAGAAGGTCCAGGTGTAGCTGGTTACCCCCACGTTGTCCGTCGAGGCGGAACCGTCTAATGTCACTATTGTATCTTCATTGACGATTTGATCGGGTCCAGCATTCGCTACAGGAGATGTTTCATCATAAACGATAATTTCCTTGACTTCATTGCTGAGAGCCGAAGCTTCTACGGGTCCAACATGGCGATATCGAATATAGCCTTCTGCGTCAAGGATGTATAACGTGGGGTATGCCGTAATGTTATATCTGCCTCGTAACCCTGCGGTGTCCTTTGCGACGATCCAAGGAATCTGGTATTGATCTCTAAATTGTTGCAAGACTGCGTTCGTATCATCGTCTTCGACACTGATTGAGAGAATCACGATATGTGTGCCATATTCCGTTTGTACAGCTTTTAAGTGAGGGATCTCGTCAATGCATCGTCCACACCATGAGGTGAAGAATTCGAGGATCACCACACGGCCACGGTAATCAGAGAGGTGAAAGGTCTTTCCATCGATGTCAGTTAAGCTAAATTCTGGTGCAAGGGATAAGCCAAAAACCGTGGAGCTGGTTCCGATTGCTATCATCAATAATAATGCAAGAGCAGGTAGAGACCCGCGGGCTGCGTGTCGTAGCTGACGGCAAGCCCGGGCGTCTCTAAATCGCTTAGAATTCGGAGGAGACATAGAGTGCAAAGCTATTTTTTAAATTTCATTTGAATGTTATGAAACGGTAATATCTATCGGAAATCAAAATAGCTTCTAGTGATAGCAACTGTAGGCTTCGAGACTATGGCTTCATGCGTTATTGCACTAAAGATAGCCCAGCTTTTGAAGGCGAGCTTTCATCTGCTCTTCCTCGTCACGCGTATAAGCGGTTAGGTCTTTATCCGATGTTTCGCTTCTTTGTGTAGGTATTTCAATATATTTTGGGGGCTTTCCTAACGTGCTGTCAGGTTCAAATAAGTCTTGAAGTACTTGACCGTCTAAATTCAGTGGAATAGAGAGTTGTAACGCGTGTAAGAGTGTTGGTGCAATGTCCGTGATATGGGCGGTTTTTCGATCTACAGCTGGTGAGATGCTGTTCCCTGCGACTAGCAATATGCCATTACGAACGTGCCCGCCCTTCAGAGAAGGGTAGGACCGAGGTTTTTCATAAAAACTTGAAGAATTAATGTCCGCTGCCATATTTTCAGCCATTTCAAGGACAATATCCGGCGCACCCCCAACATGAGGTCCTGAATAGATTTCATCTGATGTCCATGCATGCTGTATCACGGTTTCATTCAGGTTTAGTTGGTCAACAATTCGCTTTCGCATCCTTTCTTTAAAATCCTCATTGGCAATGGATCGATCTGTTAATCGCAACAAGACGTCGATTCGTGAGTTTTCATCGCAGAGAAATATCGGTGAACGCTGTTTATCCACAATATCTCGTAATGACAGTCGCGTACTCTGTCGCCCTGTGATCTTTTTATACAGATTCTTAATACTGGTAGGTAGCTTTACAGGATACCGCTCCAGAATTCTAAGTAGATTGATCAAAGTTAATTGGGCACTGCTTCGGGGAGTGGTTTTAAGTCGGAGTAATCGTTGTTCTCTGAAAAATGCAGGAACAGGATACGCTCGATCAAATATTTTTGTGCCATGATCAGACGTGATGAAGACGCGATCTTTACGCATGTCGATGAGATCAAGTAACTGCCCCACAGCGGTATCAACGAGCCTATATACGTCATTAACCATCTGCTTTCGAGTCGGAAAAAGATGAATAACGCTATCAGTGACCATAAAGACGACAAACAGTAATTCCCACTCGAATTGTTTAGCCATGTCAAGGGTGAATTGAGTCTGTTTCTTCACAATCTCATGATACCGTTCAAGATCGGGGTTTCCCAGTTCCGGATGAAAACTCGCGATTCGATCGAGTAACTGCTCCTTAATGTACGTATTTACACTCGCAGGCTCTGCCAGTTTACTCTCATTGTCAATGATTGCCCAATCAAAACATGCCATTAAACCGTTAATTTGTTGAGGTGGCCAGGTGAACGGAAGATTAATGATAACTGAAGATTTTCCCTGCTGACCTAAATAATCCCAAAGACAAAGGGCTTTGTTGTCTTGTGACGATACTACTTTAATTGTAGGATAGTCGTATTTTAAAAAACCAAAAATACCATGTTTACCTGGATTTTGACCCGTGGTCATTGAGGTCCATGCGACAGGGGTATTTGACGGAATCGTTGACGTGAGGTGATAGCTTTTTCCCTCCGTCATGATCCGAGCAAGATTCGGTAGGTGTCCCT
>SMYQ01000156.1 GCA_007050885.1 Candidatus Bathyarchaeota archaeon | reverse complement strand
TAACATCGTTGGTGTTACTAACTTTCAAGGGGATCCGGAGCTAATCCGCCAATTAATGCGTCGTCGACGAATTCATAATTTCTCAATTCAATTCCGTGGTCCCGCAACCTTGGAAGATTTAATAGAAGTCATTGATAGCCGAACAACGTATGTTCCTTCAATCATTATAGCGACTAAAGGTGATTCACCTAGCAGTTCAACAAATTTTGGTGAATTACACAGGGAATATGGTGAGGTTTTTCCCATGTTTCCGGTTTCAGTGGAGAAGGATATAGGTATTAAAAACGCAGCAGATGGGATTTTCAAAGGGCTAAAGGTACTCCGCATTTTTACACGAAAAAGCACAGGAGAAATTGGTGAAAAACCACTTATTTTACCCTTGGAGTCGAATGTCGAAGATCTCGCCAAACGCCTTCACAGTGAGTTTCATAAAAACTTCCGGTATGCCATCGTTTACCGGTTAAGTACTGGGCAAATGCGTAAGAAAGTCGGATTCTCCTTTGTGCTAGAAGATCAAGATGTCGTCCAAATCTTTACCTTCTAGTATTGATTGCAGCCTGTTAGCACGTAAGATTAATAAGACGGCAAGATTTGCCATACTTCCTGCCCTCTCTCTTGAGGTGAATCATTATGCCTATCAGACCAGGAAAATGCTATAGACTAATCAAACGACCGCCATACACTCGGAAAGAGTACATCAAGCGAATACCAGGAAACAAAGTGGTGCTGTGGCGTATGGGTAAGAAACGAAGCCGTAACTTTGAATTAACATTGAGCTTGCTAGCGGATGAAGCAGTTCAAATTCGGCATAGTGCACTTGAGGCAATGCGTATTGCAGCCAATCGTCACCTCACACGAATTTTAGGACCCGAGGGGTACTTCTTATGGGTTCGCACCTATCCGCATCAAATTCTTCGAGAGAAGAAGATGATGGCCTTTGCTGGTGCTGACCGGATCCAAGAAGGAATGCGCCGATCTTTTGGTAAGCCCTTTTCGTTAGCTGCACGAGTAAAACCAGGCCAACCTGTGTTGACCTTAGAAGTCGATTACAAGAACCTGAAAGCCGCGAAGGATGCCCTCCGTCGGGCAGCAATGAAGCTTCCGACACCTTGTACCATAAATCTTGATGAAGCTCCAGAAGAGCTGCGTAAAAAAATCGGTTTCTAGCAAAGTCACTCTCTATCTCAGAAAATAAAATGAGTAGTGCGAACAGGCGTAGTTGCTAGTTTACCTTGAACTTTCGAAACTGATCTCCAGCATACCTACCTTTATCCCCTAAGTCTTGGTTGATTTTGATAAGACGATTATATTTCGCTGTTCTTTCACCTCGAGCTGGTGCCCCGGTTTTAATTTGCCCACAAGAGAGAGCTACCGATAGATCAGCAATGAAGGTGTTTTCTGTTTCTCCACTACGGTGGCTAACAATAACAGTGTAACCGTTTGATCCCGCAAGCTTAGCCGCTTCTCTGGCTTCTGTGAGCGTGCCAACCTGGTTGACTTTGAGCAATAACGAGTTCGCCGCACCCATATCAATGCCCCTTTGCAGACGAGCGCTATTTGACACAAATATATCATCCCCTACAATCTGGACTGACTGACCAATTAGTTGGGTTAGTTGGGCAAAACTTTCGAAATCATTCTCTTCAAAGGGATCTTCGATGGAGATGAGCGGATACTCTTTGCTCAATTCACGATAGAAATCGAAGAGATCCTGTGTTGATAAGTGGCGGCCATCAACTGCATATCCACCCTGAGAATGAAATCCAGTAGCAGCTGCATCCAAAGCTAAGCCTATCTCTTTTCCAGGTTTGTAGCCTTCTTGTTCAATCGCAATTATTATGGCATCGAGGGCCTCGCGAGTGTTTTGTATTGGAGGAGCATATCCTCCCTCATCACCGATGTTCTTGCCTGGGGGACCATACTTTTGCGCTAGTACCTTACCGAGAGTTTGATAGACTTCTATACCTGCGCGTAAAGCTCGGTGGAAATCATCAAATCCAAAGGGCATAATCATAAACTCTTGAATGGAAAGGTCATTTCCTGCATGGGCTCCACCATTTAGGATATTCATCATGGGAACCGGTAGCACATATTCTTCACGTTGGGCAAGATATTCGAACAGGTGCTGGATGCCAGTATCTGCTGCGACTTTAGCCACTGCTAGCGATACGCCCAGAATTGCATTCGCGCCTAGATTGCTCTTGTTGTGAGTACCATCCAATTGGAGCATTATCGTATCGATTGCTCGTTGTTCTCGAGCGTCCTTCCCGATGATGGCGGGCCCAATGATTGTGGAGATATTTTTTAGTGCTTGGAGAACGCCGCGCCCGTGAAAGCGCTTTGGATCGTTATCGCGCAATTCGACAGCTTCGTATTTCCCTGTCGAAACCCCTGATGGAACCATTGCTCGCCCATATGCTTCCTTGGTGAGAACCTCTACCTGAATTGTTGGATTACCACGGCTATCCAAAATCTCCATGGCCCGAATATCTTTGATGGTATATGGATTTGACATAATTTGATTACCTCCGAGTACTCAAGATTTTAGCACCTCGATGCAGTTAAGTGTTAACAATACAATGGTTCTAAAAAAGCTAGAGGGCGAGAATGGGTTATGTCAGCACTTCTACCCCGAAAGCAGTTGGGAATATTGCTTAG
>SMYQ01000032.1 GCA_007050885.1 Candidatus Bathyarchaeota archaeon | reverse complement strand
AGGTTGAAAATCGAGGCTGCAAAAGTTCAATAACAGACAGGATCTAATCAACTGAACTCCCACACATACGAAATTAAATGCACTAACGCTTGGTTGTGGTAGACCAGGCGGTATCCGTACTCAATTAGGCGCGAGTCCTTTTCAATGTCTAAACTTTCAGCGTGCGCTTAGGTATTTACAATTGGTTGTAGCAAATCTAGTTGTCTTAGAATATCGTTAATTACAGAAGTAATTTTTTCACCTGTTTTGGCGCATATTGGATATACATCACGACCCGGCATAATATGGTTAAGAAGTTTAGTTGCGATATCCAAGGTTTCAGAATCGATTAGATCTATCTTATTGGCGCAGATTATTACTTTGGATGGCATTTCAATTTTTCTTGTGATACTTTCAATCGATGAGAGTTTTCTCTCTAAGATTTTTATCGGTTCACTTACATCAACAAATAACAGTATTAGATCAGCGTTTGTTATCTCATCTAATGTTACGAAGAAGGCTTCTATAATCATCGGATGCATATCTTCTATAAGACCTATAGAATCAACAAGCATGAATTCAGAGCCTTTCCATCTCACAAGTCGAGAGTAAGAAGTAAGAGTTGTGAATGGCCCTAATCCTACATCTTTTGATTCTGAGGCGAGTCTGTTAAAAAAGGTGGTTTTTCCACTTTGAGTGTAGCCCGTCAAGGCTACTATTGGGAATCCCAACTCTCTTCTTCTTTTTCTTAATGCAGTCTTCTTTGATTGCACGTTGAGTAAATTCAGTTTGATTTTGCGTATTTGTCTCCTAGCTGCTCTTTCGTATTCATTAAATGGGTAATCCCCTGGTCCGCTCCATCCCACCTGTTCACCACTAATGCCCTTCATCTTTATGAATTCTCGGCCCCAAGAGAAGGTATATCTAAGTTTAGCTAGTTCTATCTGCAGTTTTGCTTCTTTTGTCATAGCCCTTTTACTAAAGACCTCAAGAATCAAAAGATTTCTATCGATTACTTTTATGTCCCCAATTCTTTTTTGAATTTTAAATACTTGACTGCTTGGAAGAGTATTTGTGAATATTACAACATCGGCTTTCTCTTGATCTACTAATTTCTTAAGTTCTTCGAGTTTACCGATTCCAATACAATGACTATGATGAACACTATATCGTTTCTGAATTAGAGTTTTTACAACTCTATATCCTATACTCTCTGCCATAATGGAGAGCTCTTTTACCCGAGAAACAATTTTTGGTAGTTTGCATTCAACAATTATAGCTCTCAAAAAAAATTATGCCACCTATCATTGAATTCCATGATCTCTACTTTAAAGACGTCTGTTTGGTTAAAAACTAAAATATGAATCGCCTTTTAGTTTATTGATTTCTCTTCATTTCAATATAGTGTTGATTCAAATAGCGGATTTATCTCGATTATGATCTGAACTATAAACAGTTAGCTATAGCTCGGTGTTCAAGTAAAAGTCTTTAAGAAAGAGACAGTGTCATTTTGAAGTGGTGCCTTCACGTGAGCGATACTAATACGAATAAACTTCCATTATATGTAGCAGCCACGTCTCTGATTGTATTGCTAGTTCTTGCAGGTTTATCTACATTTATTTATATTCAGACTCAGAGTGAGCTTTCTGATCTTCGAGACCGAATGACAGATCTCCAATCACGTATTGAACTCGTTGATAATTCTGGTGGTAATGGAGTAAGAGACCAAAAAGTCTACGCTCTTACAGAAGAGTCCGTTGTACGAGTGTTGAATAAACAGATGGGATTAGACGGTCTTGAACCCGCGGCAAGTGGCAGCGGTTTCATATATGATAAAAAAGGCAATATCATAACAAACAATCATGTCATTGAGGAAGCAGAAACCATAGAAGTAACTTTTCTTGATGGCGAGACTGTTAAAGCAGTGTTAATTGGAACTGATCCTTATTCTGATCTAGCCGTCCTTAAGGTTGAGACTTCTCAAGAGAGACTCAAACAAGTCACTCTTGGCAATTCATCTGAGCTTTTAGTTGGAGACACCATATATGCTGTTGGAGCTCCATTTGGGTTAAGTTGGTCTCTGACAAAAGGTATTGTAAGCCAGATTGGAAGAACACTTCCAACTTCAGGTGGCTACTCTGTTGTTGGAGTAATACAGGTTGATGCCGCGATCAATCCAGGAAATAGCGGAGGACCATTACTCAATAATCTTGCAGAAGTTGTAGGTGTTAATACGGCTATTCAATCAGAAACTGGAATGTTCTCAGGCGTAGGATTTGCCATCCCTGCAGATCTAATTCAGAAGGTTGTTCCCTCTTTGATAGTAAAAGGACATTATGATCATTCTTGGGTGGGGATTGCTGGAAGCGATGTGACACCATCAATTGCTGAAAAAATGGATTTACTAGAGTCGAGAGGATTTCTAGTAATTTCTGTTGTCGAAGATAGCCCTGCTGAAAGAGCAGGTATTCGAAGCGGGAATGCAACTGAAGTTGTTGATGGTCGTAATATGACGCTGGGAGGTGATGTAATCACCCATATAGACAATCAGACGGTGAGAAAACTTGAAGATCTTTTGGCATATTTGGAGTATAGTACAGAACCTGGAGACAAAATTATTCTCAGAGTTATTAGAGATGGACAAATTTTAGATATTGAAGTGACGCTTGGAGTTAGACCTCCTCCCCAGACAGAGTAATAGTCAAGATCTTAGTTTAAGCGTGGTTTTGGTCGAGAAAAGGTTGGGTTGTATAATTTCATATTCACTATGATGGTTATCCAATCCACAAGTTGAGTATGATTGAGTTTTTTTTGTTCGCATACTAATTTGAACGATCTCTGAAAGAAGGTCTTTATTGATTTTATTTTTTCCGTGACATCCAATCCCTTTGCATCTACTATCAATATAGATATAATAGTTGGATCGATTATTAATGAATAAAGCCGATTCAGGATATCCATATTCAGGATTGGTCATTACTATGAAAGGCCAGACCCGACAAACCATAGGCTTATTCTTTTGGATCCCACAGATCCAACGATCAGATATTGGAACTTGAAAAATACATCTTCCATCAGGTCTCTTAACAAAGTAGGCTTCATCAAGTTCAGTCTTCAAGTAAGAAGTACCATAAAGCTCCGATATTAGAACGAGCTCATCTGCCATCAAAGGTACTTTAAACCACTTGCAACATTCTCCACATGCTAAACATTGCCAAGAACTAATTTTACGCCATGGAATAAATCCAAAAAAATCTCTCTCAATGGCGCTATGATTTATTATCTTTCAAGCGCTCCTTTTCTAATTCTATTAGAAGTTCTTTTTGTCTTTTCGTCAGTTCTGTTGGAACAGTAAGATTGACTTTGACATATTCATCCCCTCTTGAGCGGTTATTAATCCTTGGCATTCCTTTACCTCTGATCTTGAATAGTGTTCCAGGTTTTGTTCCTGGAGGGATTTTCAACTCAATTGGCCCATCAAGAGATGGCGCACTGACCTTTGCACCAAGTGAAGCTTGAGTAAAAGATATTGGAATTTCACATAGCAGATTTTCATGTCGCCTTTCAAAGATTGCATGAGGACGTATATGAACGGTTACGTACAAGTCTCCAGGAGGTATTCTCCCAGGTCCTGTATCACCTTCTCCTCGAAGCCTTAAGGTTGAGCCATCGTCAATTCCTCGTGGAATGTTAACAGTTATTTTACGAGAACGACGTATCTGTCCACTACCATCACATTCTTCGCAAGGAACCTCCACAATTTTCCCTCTTCCATTACACCGTTCGCAGGTTGTAACCTGAGTTATTGTGAAAAACCCTCCTGCAGATTGTTGTCTTCTGATTTGACCTGACCCATGACATAATGGGCAATCTTTTGTTTTCGAACCAGGTTTTGCTCCGCTACCGTCGCACCTTTTGCATTCTTCAACTCTAGAGATCGTTAATTCTTTTTCCAGAGTTGTCGATGCCTCTTCTAGACTTATCTCCAAATCATATTGAAGATCATATCCTCTTTGAGGGGGGTTATATCTTCCTCTGCCAAAGAATGTATCGAAGATACTTCCAAAACCGAACCCCATATCTCTAAAGATATCTTCAAAATCGACTCCTCTGAATATATCCTCGGCAGTATACTTGTCACCAATACCAGCTTGACCATACATGTCGTAGGTTCTTCTTTTTTCATCATCTGACAATATTGCATATGCTTCTGAGATCTCTTTGAATTTCTCTTCTGCATTAGGTGATTTGTTTCGATCTGGGTGATATTTGAGAGCTAGTTTACGGTAGGTACTTTTTATTTCCTCCTTGGTGGCGTTTCTGGCAATACCCAATATCTCATAGTAGTCTTTATTCGGCATGAAACCACCAATGGAGATCTAAAAAAGGATTGATTATTCCTTTTTGTCTTCTTCTACTACTTTATAATCTGCATCTACTACTTTGTCTTTTGCTCCTTCAGCATCTTTTGGAGGCTCACTTTGTTGTTTTGTTTTAGCTGTTTCGGCAGCCTTTTGATATGCTGCGGTTCCGACTTCTTGTAATATTTTAGATAATTCATCCATCTTTTCCTTTATCGTAGAAATTTCTTTTCCACTCAATGTAGTTCTTAGCTCTGTAGTCGATTTTTCAAGTTTTTCCTTTTGTTCATTAGTGATCTTATCTCCAAGATCCTTCAAGGTTTTCTCACTAGTGTAGATGAGTGAATCGGCTTGATTTCTTGTCTCAGCGTCTTCCTTTCTTATCCGATCTTGTTCAGCAAATTTCTCAGCTTCATTGATCATTTTTTCTTTGTCTTCTTTAGAAAGTTTTGTTGTTGCTGTAATCGTTATCTTTTGTTGATTCCCTGTAGCCATATCTTTTGCAGAAACGTTGAGTATGCCATCAGCATTAATATCATATGTCACTTCGATTTGTGGGACACCTCTAGGTGCTGGAGGTATTCCTTCTAAATTGAACTTACCCAGCGAAACGTTATCGTTAGACATTTGCCGTTCTCCCTGTAATACATGAACGGTAACACTTGTTTGAAAGTCCGCTGCCGTCGAGAAGATTTGACTTTTTTTAGTAGGAATTGTGGTATTTCTTTCTATCAATTTGGTAAATACACCACCCAAGGTTTCGACACCAAGTGATAATGGAGTTACGTCTAACAATAGTAATTCTTTCATTTCCCCTGAGATCACACCTGCTTGTATTGCGGCACCCATAGCAACGCATTCCATAGGGTCAATACCTCTCTCAGATGGTTTGCCTACATAGTCTTCTATAAATTTTCTAACTATGGGCATCCTTGTTGGTCCTCCGACCAGTATTATTCTATCTACGTCTTGTGGAGATAGTTTGGCGTCAGAGAGTGCTTGGTTTATCGGTTCTCTACAACGATCGATTGTTGGTTTAACTAATTCCTCAAGCTTCGCCCTTGTCAATTGCTTGACGAAATGTTTCTCGCCTTGTGTTAGAAATGGGATATTTATCTCACTCGTAAGCGTTGTTGATAGTTCTATTTTGGCTTTTTCAGCCGCTTCTCTCACTCTTTGCATCGCTACTTTATCATTACTTATGTCTATACTACTGCTCTGATTGAATTCGCTTACTAAGTAGTCAACGAGAGCATTATCCATGTCTGTGCCGCCTAATTGTGTATCTCCGCTAGTTGTTTTTACTTCGAATACTGGTGGTTCTGATGGGCTTGATCTTCCTATTTCCATTATTGTTACATCGAGTGTTCCACCCCCGAAGTCAAAAACCATTATTTTCAATTCCTTCTCAGACTTGTCGAGACCATAAGCTAGCGAAGCTGCAGTAGGTTCATTGATAATTCTAACTACTTCGAGACCAGCTATGGAGCCTGCGTCTTTTGTGGCTTGTCTCTGATTGTCATTAAAGTAGGCAGGTACAGTTATGACGGCTTTGTTAACTTGAGTACCTAGAAAAGCTTCGGAATCTCTTTTAATCTTTTGAAGAATAAAAGCGGAGATTTGCTGTGGAGTGTATTCTTTATCTCCAAATTTGATTTTGTAATCGGTTCCCATCTTTCTTTTGATTGCCATTACAGTTCCTTCAGGATTGGTAACGGCTTGTCTTCTTGCAGGTTCACCGACTAATAATTCGCCATCTTTTGTGAAGGCGACAAAAGATGGAAATGCTTTCCCACCAATTGTTGTTCCTTCCGCACTTGGAATTATAACAGGTCTACCAGCCTGCAGAACTGCTGCAGCGGAATTACTAGTACCTAGGTCAATACCTATTATTTTCGGTTTCTTAGATTCACTCAACTGGTTACACCTCAGATGATTAGAATTTTCAATATATGATATTCAGCAATTAGGGAGGTAAACACTTCAAGAAAAGCATTTTGGATTTATTCTTGGACAATATGAAAAAGGGATTATTTCTAATAATCAGATTTATTTCATAGACGTGGATGTATTAGCTCTTTTGGTCTGATGGTTATTTTTAGTCTTTTCTAGACCGCTTTGGGATTCCTTGCTATTGTCACTAGACTCGACCTTAGAATTTTTCCTTTAAAAATATAACCTGCCTTAATTTCCTCAATGATTAATCCATCAGGCGCATCATCTCTTAAGGTTTGATCTGCGGCTTCATGGCATTTTGGATTAAATTGTTTTTCTAAGGTGTCGATTCTGATTAAACCCTCATCTGTTAAAATGTGTTGCATTTTCTTAAGGATAAGTTTAAATCCTGACGTTAATTGAGGGCAATTTTTAGTTTCTGACGAAGATTTCAATGCCAATTCCATATCATCCAATATGACTAAAAGTTTAGAGATCAGAGATTCATTAGCCCTCTGTACGGTTATATCTAGCTCTTTTTTGGTGCTCTTTTGCAGATTTTCTATGTCTGCTTGTAAATATTTTAATTGATTCAAGTATTCATTTGATCGATTCTTCTCATCAGCAAGAGCTTTTCGCAAAAATTCAATTCCTTCCCCAGTTGGCCCAAAGTCATTTTGTTCCGGATGATCAACGGAATTATTGATTTCATGCTTTCTGTTATCTTTAGTCAAAAAATACACCTATAGCAATATTCACCATATCTTTCGATTAATTTGATATAGAAACATATTATCTTTTTTAACTTGAAAAACTGTTAGTGCTAATAACCATTTAAATAAATAGTACTATTCTGACAATAATAGAAAATAATTAAAATAAATTGAGGCTCTATTTCAAGATATATTTCGATCGATACTATAAGCTGTGTCAAAATGCATCTCGCAGATTACTCATTGGCTTTGATAAGTGGTGTCTTCGTTCTTCTATCCCCATGTAGCTATCCTCTGTTGCCCGGTTACATAGCATATTATCTTGGTAAGAATATGACAACTAGACAAGCAATTCAAGGAGGGGTTATTTGTACAATTGGACTTTTGTCAGTTTTCTCGATAATTGGGATAATAACATCAATAGTAGGGAATGCAATAATGAGTGCCAGCCCCTATTTCCATTTACTCGCAGTGATCATTATTGGCGTTATGGGAGTACTAATGCTTCTGGGAGCGGGATATCCAAAATTCTACTTAAAGGTCAAAGCAACACAGCGAGGCGGTCTTTTAGGCATGTTAATTTATGGAGTCACATATGGTCTAGCAGCTCTTGCATGCTCTTTCCCAATATTCCTTTCATTAATTCTTTATTCCTTGACGTTTGGAGATTTTATGGATAGTATTCTAACCTTCATATTGTTCTCTTTAGGAATGGGAATTCCATTAATAGCAACAGCAATTCTTGTTAGCAAAACTGGAAACTTGCTTGTTAGGAGACTAACAGGTGCAACCGATAAGATCCAACGAATCAGTGGAGTTTTTCTAATTGCGTTGGCCATCTATCTTTATTTGATGGCATCACCCTGAGCTATTTAACACATCATCACCAGTACGGTTAAAGGAACTTGTGGCAACAATCTCTTAGGGTAAAGAAGAAATCAGCTCAAAGAGCATTGTCTCTCGTAAGGAGAATGGGCATTTTACAAAAAAATATGAAAATCAGACCCGAGAAAGATGATGTAATTATACCTTTATCCAGATTTCCCTCCGAAAATGAAATAACAATTTTAAAATCTAAAATGGATTCATTAGAATTTTGTACTTATGAGTTTGAGGAAAGAAAAATCCTAAAAAAGAATTTATCTCAAGTTTTAGAGAATAAATTACCACCAAACGCTCTTGCTAGTCTTCCTCGTTCTTATGATGTGATTGGAGACATCGCCATCCTTGAAATTCCGAACGAGCTGTTCAAATATAGAAAAATGATCGGCGATTCTTTCAAACTGCTTAACCCACATTATAATACAATTCTTGCAAAAGATGGACCAATTTCAGATATTTTTAGAGTAAGAGATTTCATAATTCTAAATGGTGGTCCATCTACAGTTACTGAACACAATGAATATGGATGCAAATTTCGATTAGATCCTCTCAAAGTGTATTTTAGCCCTCGCCTTTCTTCAGAACGACAAAGAGTAACTACCAATATTAAGAAAGGTGAGATCATTATCGACATGTTTTCAGGGGTTGGACCATTTTCAATTGTTATAGCTCGATCATGTGATGTAAAGAAAATCTACGGAATCGATATAAACCCGTGTGCCACTAATTTCATGTTACAGAATATTAAAATCAATAAATGCCAGAATAAAATCACAGTAATCTTAGCAGATTCTACAAAAATACCTTATGATTCTTTTTCTGCGGATCGAGTGATAATGAACCTTCCAGAAAAGTCTCTTGATGCAATACCTCAAGCATGCCAATTTCTTAAGCCTGAAGGTGGATTTATTCATCTATATTTATTTGCTTCAGAAGGAACTTCGATAGAGATTTTATCTGAGCATATAAGAAGTAAAATAAAACTTTCAGGTCGAAAATTAGTTGCGTTAGAAGCTATAAGAATTGTCAAAGAGATAGGCCCAAGAGAACAGCAGTTAGCCTTTGACTTAAAGGTAGATTAAGCTTCGACCACAATTACAATATTTATTGTTGATTTGGAATTCTTTAATCTCTTGATAAATTCACGATCAAGATCAGAGGCTGACTTATTTGATCTTATCATCAATGTACGTGGACAAATGTAGGAGCTTCTCCTTGCCACCATGTCAGTTGGATGATTAAATTTGAGTTTTTTGTTTCCTTGACCAACAGCTGTTTCATTAATTCCATCAACTTCCATCCTAATGGTAATTTTTGCTGAATCAATGGAGGCTAATCTCTTAAAGCCCTCAGAAAGCTCTTTAGTACCTTTGGCACCGACAGCAATTATGCAATCTCCTTTATTTGTAAGAAAATCATCTTTAGTAAACTCAAAAGTAGTTTCATGTTTAGCTGTTATGAGATCATGACCATGAGCACTGAAATATTCAGTAGCTCTGTGAATCATACATCTCAACCAGCTTTATCAAATGATTATGGTACAAATCTATAGTAAGTATGCATTAATTGTTGCTTTTATTCAAATTCAATAACAATATTTTCATTTGTTCACTTCTATATGCATTGTATTCAGTAATATCTTGTTAAAGAAGCTAATACTCATGTATATTATATTAAATTGTAATTCTTACAATAATTCAATAGATATTTTCTAACATTATTTTATTATTATGAACAAATAGAGAAATGTTGTGAAGGTTGAAGTTGTCCAGTAATAATTTTGCCCAATTGAGAAAGAAAGCATTAGACCGTCTAATTAATGGAGGCATATTACATTCTGAAAATGTCATCAGAGCCATGTCTTTGGTACCTAGGGAGGAGTTTCTCCCGGATGAAGTAAAAGGTGAAGCATACATCGATGCTCCGATACCAATAGGATATGGACAGACTACTAGTGCCCTCCATATGACCGCGATGTTTTGCGAGTATGCTGAACTTTCGCTGGGAGATAAATTATTAGAAGTAGGTGGTGGTTGTGGCTACATGAGTTGCGTATACGCAGAAGTTGTTGCTCCAAGTACTGAAACTAAAGAAAATTGGGGGCATGTCTGGTCAGCTGAAATAATTGAGGAATTAGCTAAATCTGCTCAAGATAAAGTAAAAAAATGTGGTTACTCAGATCGAGTAGATGTTTTACATAGAGACGCATCTTTGGGTATTAAGGAATTTGAACCCTATGATGTTATCATTGTAACAAGCGCAGCACCGGAGATTCCACAAGATCTAATTGATGGACTCGACATCAGCGGCTCACTTTTAATCCCAGTTGGCGGCATATATCAGTTTCAACAACTCCTAAGGATCAAAAAACTTGCTGATGGGAACATATCTAAAGAAGAACTTGGTGGAGTTGCATTTGTTCCAATGAGAGGAAAGGCAGGTTGGAAATAAAAACATACAACATAATCTAGGAAGATAAAAATGCCAAAAAGTCGAACGAAGACAAAAACAACTGAACTTACTCAATTTATTTCTAAAAATCCAGGTCTGAGCATAGAAGAAATTTCCAAGAAATTAGGATGGACTCGCCGAAGTGTAAAATTAATTCTTGCTAGGCTTGAAAAGAAAGGCAAGATTACATCAAGATACTTTCCCACCATAATCGAATTCAAAGACGAGTCTTGGGATATCCAAAAAGACATTTCATTAGAAGAATCCAAACTTGAAGAAATGCTAATCAACCTCAAAAGAAAAGAAAAAGAAGCTTTCGAAAAATGCATTAAGGCACAGATGTCAAAAGACGATAATCTTGCCTCAATGTATGCCAATCAATGTGCTGAGATAAAAAAATTAATCAACACAGTAATAACAAATACAGATCTTCTAAGTAGAATGAACATTACTCTTGAGAGATTAAGAATAAATTTAAGAAAATGATAGATTAATTTCCAAAGAAACTGTCAAGGGTGGCTCTACTACTCTTCTCCCAACCTCTAGAGACTCGTTCAATGGCACTTCTTACTCTCCCCTCAGAAAAATCTCTATCATTTACTAGAAATGACACTATTGCTTCTGAATCAGGTTTTCGCCATTTGAGTTCATAATCATCAGTTACTTTAGGATTCAAGAATAATTCTCGAATCTTAAATAAGTCATCAATATTCGGACTTTCTTTCATAGTCTCGATTGCTTTCGATAAATCCCCATGTTCTCTCATGAGTTTGAGAGCGGTTTTTGGACCAACACCTTTGAATCCTCCTGGATTATAGTCTGTACCAAGGAGTATTGCCAGATCTATTAGCTGTTCTCGAGTTAGTTTGAGATCATCGATAATTTTTCTTAACTCAACTATCTCTGGCTCAAGTTGCACATAGAAGCTTTTTCCAGGCATCTTTCTTCTTCCAGTAATAGTAAGATTTCTCACTAATCGTGGTGCACCGAATAAAAAAGAATCGTAATCTTGACTCGCAACAGCCCATGAATCATTTCTACACACTACATGAGAGGCTTGCGCTTCACCTTCTGATGGAGCTTGTATCCAAGGTATACCAAGCAAATTGAGTAGCGTTTTAGCATCTTCAACCATATCATCCTTTAATTTTGAGGTCATTTGTGCAAATTTTTTTGCTTCGTCAAGGGCTCCTTTTTTAATTGCTTCATCATATTGGATTAATGCATCTTCCTTAATTTTCATTCTGCGTTTTATTTCGATCTCTTTCATCGCTGGTGGTTGTCCGTCAAAAACATATGCTAATTGAATTCCTCTTTCCATCATATTCGCAGTTCTGTAAAATAATCCACTGAGATGACTTGTAATTCTGCCACTTCTATCAGTGAGGGGGTCTCCCATTTTTCCTCTTATGATAGCTAAGAATTGATATAATGCATTATATCCATCTACGACCAAAGATTTGCCCTGAAGATCTTCTAGCGTGATCTTTCTTTTTACAATTAATCCCCCAAAGTCAACACCCAATTTAACCACGACTGACTATTGGTATTTTGATAAAAAGTTTAGGATACTTAATTCTCAAAGAATGAAGAATATTAAGATATTTCATCTACTTCTATGGAAATATTGAGATATTTTCTTTTGAAATAATGCACCTCTCATTATCTTACTATTGTCAGCCCAGTCTTTTGCAGGTATAGTAAGCTTTGTTAAAGCGTGGGACATTGCCTTCTGGAAAGTATCAAATTTGATCGGTTTATTTTTTAGAAGTTCTCTTATGCTTTCTCTTACGTTCCAGACTCCTACAGGCAATATATAATCAGGATGTATTTCTCTTAGGATAAGCCCAGAGGCTTGTCTACGGTCTTTCTTAAGTTTCTCTGCAAGGGCTAATCTCGCTGAATAATAGCATCCACCGACACTTGCATATGTGCTTCTACCCTCATAAGGTTCAAAGTCCCCCATCAACTCAGGGGATTGTCCGAGCAGATTCCAAAAAGTCTTCGGGTACCAAGCCTCTATCCATTCGAAACTCCATCTTTCTGGAATAAATATTGCCGCATAGATATTCCCGATGTTAGTGAAGGTGAAAACTTGATATTCATCTATTGTTGGAAATTGTTTAATCTCTTTTACAAGTCTTTTAGAAATAGTTGAATCTACAGCAGTTATTCCCCATCTCGTTGGTACAAGTTTCCTTCTATTTGGTAGCCCAAACATTCCTAAGCTGAAAGTTCGTTGTATTCTTGTTATCAGTACTCCAGCATTATAGAGTGAATATATTGAATCGGAAGCTGTCATATCTGTATCATTAAAATTTTTTTCAATTCGTGAGTCAACTGATACGTCAGTTGTCTTGAATTTTTTCAGTGGAGCTGATGGACCAAATGGTTGAGAATATTCATTTAAAGCTAGAACTCTATTTGGTTTTTTTTTGAATGTAGCTTCTGTATCAACTGGTTGTTTGCCCATCGCAAGTTCTTGAAGTTCGCCCAATAACTTGCCCGGATTTTGTGCTTCGAAGATATTCGACCGACTTTTTCCTCTGATCAGCGAGAATCTGTAGTCTAGTATATCCTCAATTTTCTTCCCCATCCATAATTCTGGTGTGTCAAGGATCTCAGTGTCACCAAAGAAAGGTGGGATCATTGGTCCGATGTAGATCTTTGGATAACCTATACGTCCTACAAACACTGCTGGAGGAGTAGATCCTTGTATTGACTGATTGTCAACTGTTGTTTTAAATTTAAGCAGGGCTTCTGCTTTTGCAATAACTGGACATTTAATTTTACCACAAAGAAGTTTTCCTCCTTTGCAGATAAGACATGTTTTTGAATTAGAATTTTTTAAGAGGTTTATTTGATTCGATTTGTAAGCGGGATTATATGAGTAATATCTAGAACTAATCCATTCATTCCAACTGATTAGTTTCGACATAATCATTCCTGAGTTGTTTCAAGCGGGGTACTTAAAACAAACATTATGAACACTGTTATCTGTTTTCTCAAACGTAGATCAATATTATTTTTCTCGTCAAGTGTAAGTACTTTGATAAAAGAGAAAAAAGAGGGCGCTTTCTCCTCTATTGTAGTTGACTTTGTGTGATTATATCAAAATTCACTTGTTCGAATTCTTCTCGTCCCCCACCCGTCACATATATGGTCAGAGTGTAAAATCCAAGTTCCGCTGATGGTGTTGTAATTATTTGCAGCTCTACCTTCTGAAGTCCTGGTCTTTCACTGATAATTTCGTCAGGGAATACCCAACGGTGTTTGACTCCTTGTGATGGAAGCCCAACTACTCTGAAATCCAAATCTGCATCAAAACCTTCATCCATTGTAACAGTAATTGTGAAGGGAGTTGTTTGTTCGAATGTAACTTGTCCAAGATAAACTCTTTCTACCTTTTGAAAAGTTGGAGATATGGTGAAATCAAAATCAGGTATTTCTAGGCGTGCCACAGAAGAGTTCCTGGAAAGAGTTCCTCTTTGAGTTCCGACAAATCCTTCCACCCATATATAGTATACACCTGATGGAATGAATTCATCTGATGATGCTCTTAATGTAAGCTCTGATGTTGCAATCCCACCTTGAGAAGGTGTAACGGTGGCGGGATTGAACTCTCCGACTATTCCCCCAGGTAGCGTCTCTAATCCCTGAGAAACAACTCGTAGTCTAACTCCTTTATCAAATCCATTTATGGATCTAACAGTTACTGTTGTTTTTGCTTCTCTATTTACATAAACCTTCATTAATTTGGGCATACCTTCAACAAGAAAGTCATCAACCTCTATTTCATAGATTTGTGTTGATTCTGAGTTCCCAACCGAATCTGCAGCGGATATGTAATAAGTCAGGTCACCTAGAACTTCTTCTCCATTTATTGTATAGGAATATGTGTCTCCCCCGGATGTAATAAGAAGCATGAATTTGTTTACTGGTTTGATGTCGCGGAAAGTTTCAGATGTGGAATTATTGGGGATTACTTGGTAAGAGAGGGTAACGTTTTCTGGGAATCCGCTTATTCTAGCTGTAATCTCTATGTCTTCTCCGATAGTGCCTTTTGTTACGGGGTTATGTTCAAATATCTTTACAGTCTGGAAGAAGGTTTCTCCGCCAATTCCGGTAGATAGAATGGCTAATACAACTCCTATTACAAGAACGCTTACCATGAATAAGCCGACTAAAGCATAGATCTGTCTGCGGGAGCCTTCTTTTTCTCTTTCAGTAGATCTTGGAGGTTCATAATATGGGTCTTGCCCGTAAGTCAATTATTATCCACTCGATTATTATCTTCTTAAGCTAGCTTAAGTAAAGCTTTCGCATATTAGCCTTTTTTTAGTGAAAATGTGAAATTTTTAACAGACCATACCTGTTTTTTAATATGTTCATTTTAGGCTAGGAAGGACCTCGCCACACTTTATTATTCCAACTTTTGAAATGTTGCCATACTTGGCTTTTGCCATCTCTAAGGCCTCTTGAGGACTACTCGCATGAGAGAAACCTAATGCTTCTTTATCACTTTCTCTTAGTCCATCTGAAAAGCATATTACATCTACCTTTTCTAAAATTTGTGAATGTAATAATAAAGCACCGGCTGCAACGAAGTCCTCTGATTCACCATTAGAGACTGATTCTAGAACACTTTCATAACCAATCTTTGCTTTTTCTCGGAGATCTGGATGTGTCGGAGATACTCTATCTGGGCAAGGTGATAATAACACGATTGTTCCTCCTTGCTTTGCTACTGAGCTAGCATATGTTAGAGGTTTGAGTGTTTGCCAATAATCTATGTCAGCAGGGTAGCAGGATACAACTATAATGTCTGAAGAGCTTGGGATCTTGGGACAGAAGATCTTTCTAGCATGGTCGACTCCATTCCTTAGAGCTCTTATAGGATCACCTGAAACTACATTGACGATTTTTTCTCTGTTATCGAGCACAGTATTAATAATAAAATCAAGACCAACTAGTTCTGCAGCTGCTTCAATTTCCTTCCTAACATCATTATCAACCTCTCCAAGTATCTTTGTGTAAGGTTTGACCTTTCCGCCCATCAGATGTGTCATACCAGTAGTTTTTTCACCACATACTCCAGGTTGAATTATCTTCCCACCACCTCCCCATCCGGCATAGCAGTGAGGGACGATATTACCTATACCAATCTTAATAGTAGCCTCATAAACATCCTTGTTTACTTCAATTGGAATTCCTGAAGATGTGCTACCAACATTTACTAAATTGTTACTATAGTCATGATTGGTTATCTCAACTCTATCTTCTACTGAACCGTATTTCAATCTGAATTCAGTTTTAGTCATGTCTCTATGAGTACCTAGACCAACAATTATGTGGATATTTTTGTCTGAAACTCCCACAGAATTCAATTCATCAAGTATGATTGGAATCATTATATTCTGGGGTGTGGGTCTTGTTATATCATCACCTATTATGACAACTTTGTCGTTGGATTTTACCATTGAACTTATTGGAGGTCTGCCAATAGGGTTTCGGATACTTGTTTGTATGATATCATGGCATTCACTTGAAGTTGAGACAGTTCCCTTTTCTGCTATAAAATTTAGATTCTCTTTCTGGATCTCTATCTCAACTTGTCTTTCTTTTCCATAAGGTAATTGAATGATCGTATTTTTTCCCTCCATTATTTTTAAAGAACAAGTTTAAGATATTTCAAACATTTTTAAGCTTCTTTTGCTGTTCCAGACTCTCTAATCGTTCAATAGCCTTTAGAACTTCTTCCTTAATCTGTAATAATCTCTCATCAACTAAATTCCTTCGTTTCTCTGTTCTAGTCAATGTCTCTAATTCATTTTTTTTGCCGTTATCTATCTTTAACGATTTTGAGAGATATGTTAATTCAGAGAGATCTGAAGGCCCAGACCTCCCCAAGAGTATTCCAGATGCAAAGAAAGTTGTGAATGCAATAGACCAAAGGATTGCTTGAGGTGTTGCAACATAAAAAAAGGACTGCAATTCACTGCTGCTAGCAATTTCCATATTTAAGATAAGAGCGTTCATAGTTCTATAGGTCGATAGGATGCCAAAGATTAGGTTCATTACGCCGACCATTATTAGAATCAGTGCAAGAAATCTATACAATTTCAATCTATAGACCAACTATACACAGGTTTAGCTCAGCTATGTTCATATCAATAATCAATCTGTTGATGCAATTTAAATAACGTTTTAAGCATTCTCACATCCTCATGCCAAATTCATTAAATTGCGCAAAATATATTTGCACGTATATGTTGCATCTGTTGTTTAAAGGTGCTTAATTTGCCAATAACAGAAATGGAAAAAAAGCAACTGGCTCAGAAACGTAGACTATTCTATAAGATCTGCAGAGATTGCGGAGTTAAGAATTCATCTGCTGCCAGTAGATGTCGAAAATGTCTCGGTTCAGATCTAAGATGGAAAAAACGAGAGCTAGGTGCAAAGTGACTTGGCAGATTGCGATATTATGGTTTCAATCTAACTTTATCTCTTGGAAAGAGAACAACGTCTCGAATATTATCTCTATCAAGTATTGCCATAACTAACCTATCTAAACCCATCCCCCAGCCAGCATGTGGAGGCATACCATAGTAATACGTTTTCAGATGGAAGTCGAAATTTTCTGGATTTAGCCCTTGCTCTTTAAGTCTATTTATCAATTGATTTGGATCATAAACTCTTGACCCCCCTGAGGTTATCTCAACCCATTCATACATGAAATCGAATGCTTCGCACAATTCATTCTTATCACTCCTTGGTTTGATATAGAACGGCCTAGTCTTTGTCGGCCATTCATCAATAAAATAGAATTCTTTGTGATGAATATCACCAAGCACTCTACAAGCAGGAGTTGAAAGGTCCTCTCCCCATTCAATTTTGAAATCATTATTTTTCAATTGGTCTATTATCTGAGAGTATGTATACCTCTTCAAAGGTAACTCAATAGTGGGAATCTTTACTCCTAATGTATCAAGCTGTAATGAGCATTTGTTCTTGATATCCTTCAATATGTGGAATATGAGTTCTTCTTGTAGTTTCATAACATCATTAACGTTTACGAATGCTTCCTCAACGTCGACTGAGATAAATTCATTCAAATGCCTTCTTGTATGGGATTCTTCAGCTCTAAAGAATCCACCAATTTCATAGACTTTCTCAAAAACTGAAATCAATTCTTCTTTATACAGTTCCGGGCTCTGAGCTAGGTATGCGGTCTCTTCAAAATACTCTACTGGAAATAGAGAGGCTCCACCTTCGGCAGCAGCAGCAATTATTCTCGGTGTGTGAATTTCGAGGTGACCAGTTTCGTTAAGAACTCGACGAATGGTTGATACAATTTCATGACGAATCTTGAAAATTGCTTGTGATTCAGGACGCCGAAGATCTAGAATTCTGGCATCTAGCCTCACATCGATCTCAGCTGGAACTCTACCAGTTGGATCCAAAGGTAGAGGATGATTAGCCAGTGCAAGAATTTTAATTTCTTGGGGTAAAATTTCTACTCCACGAGGTGCCTCATCTCTTTTTTTTACTAGTCCGTTTACTCCGATCACAAATTCTCTAGCTATTTTTCTTATTTTCTCGAAGATTTCAGCATCAGTATTCTTAGTTGTCGCCGTTATTTGTATAACTCCTTCTTTATCCCTTAAATTGATGAAAATTAGATTTCCTAGATCACGTATTTCTTGGACCCAGCCAAACAAGGTAACCTTTGCACCATCTAAATCAGGGTTTATCATGTTAGTATAATGGGTTCTACGCCAAGTCCCTAAGTCATCGTTCATCATTGATCCCTCGACTCTACATTCCATATTTTTATTTTAAGATTTGTATATTCTATTTTGGACGTAACTAACCACAGTATTAGCTCTTTAGTATTCCTTTTAACTCAATTTAGTATCCTCATCATACATTCATTTTTTTGAGCACAAACCATAACGCATTTATTTTTCATTCTATTTTAGCGTATCAAAAGTAATAGGGGAAAATCGATAACGACTGCCAAATCTGCTATCATATTTCGATACTTTGGAGATAATTTACAATATCTCAGCGTTTGTCGGAGGAAACCATATTGGTAAAGACACCGCTAGACAACTTCTGTGTAAAGAGTGGTGTTCTTTGTGCAAGATGTGAAGAGAAGTTAAGAAAAGGTCAGATAAAAGATTTAGATCTTAAAATTGTTAGAATTCTATTTGAATTGGAAAAACAATTTCCAATATTAACAGATGTTTCTTTTGAACGTGCTGTCGAATCAGGGGATGTGCTGGCGATACTAGTAAGCAAGCAAGACGTAGGCAAAATGCTTAGTTCTGGCGGGAAAATTGTTCGTGCAATTGGTAAAGAGACAAGAAAAACAGTCAAGATCTTGGGATATGGTGGTGATTCTCGCCAACTCATCGAAGATCTTTTCAGTCCAATTTCTATTCTTACCATAAACACCATTTGGCTACCCGATGATACTAGAGAGACCAAAGTCATTCTAAACGGCAGAAAGCCCAAACATGTACCGGTCGATTTCGAGATTGCCAAGAGGCTCGCTAAAGAGATTAGTGGCATGACAATCAGAGTAGAATTTGAAGGAAGATAATATCAACTCTAACATGTGCTTAACATTAGAATAAATCATCAGAACAAGTTAAATGTCTGTCTCCTAGACATTATTTCCGAGTTACTATATATTACAAATTAAATATTATTGTCAGGTGAAAAGATGAAACTAAAAGGCCGACACTTCCTATCATTGCAGGAGTTTGAGTCAGATGAGATATTACAGATCCTGAGACATGCAATTGTCTTGAAGAAAAGAAAAAGATCCCAAAAGATTCTCAAAAACAAAAGTTTAGCCATGATATTTCAAAAGCCCTCTACACGAACATTGATTACGGCCATGTGACCGTATCGATCGGAGAAGAGTGTCTTTTGAAGTGGCTATGCACCAACTCGGTGGATTCGCACTCTATTTAAACTGGTCAGAAATCCAACTTGGTCGAGGCGAAACCCTTACTGATACTGCTAAAATCCTAAGCAAATATGTCGATGGAATAGTCGCAAGAGTTAAAATCCATCAGACTTTAGAAGAGCTTGCACGCTACTCAGCTGTACCAGTGATTAACGGTCTATCCGATCTGAATCATCCAGTTCAGATCTTAGCTGATCTCATGACAATTTTAGAGAATAAAAGAAAACTCAGGGGATTAAAATTAGCTTACATCGGGGACGGTAATAATATCTGCAACTCACTTCTAATTGGCTGCTCAAAAGTTGGAATTAACCTGTCAATAGCTTGCCCTTCGGAATATGAACCAAACCTTGAGTTTCTGAAAAAAGCTAAAGTAAATGCTAGAGAAAGTGGTTCAATCATTCAAGTAACACGAACTCCTAAACTTGCCGTATCTGAAGCGGATATAGTTTATACAGATGTTTTTGTTAGCATGGGACAAGAGTCTGAAAGAGAAAAAAGGTTTAGAAAATTCATGCCATATTATCAGGTCAATTCTGAATTATTGAACTTTGCAAAACACAAAGTTATCTTTATGCATCCACTACCATGCCATAGAAACGAGGAAGTAACTGATGACGTAATCGACGGTTCTAATTCCGTGGTATGGGACCAAGCGGAGAATAGACTGCATACATCAAAAAGCCTGCTAAATACACTTCTCTGATAAAGAGAATGAGGGAAGAAGGTGCCCGGCATCATTGTTACAGCTAGAAATGATTTAGCTGGAATGAATATTGCTGACAAACTCATAAACAACTTTGGATTCAAATTTAAAGAAGAGAATAATGGAATAAGGATTTTTGTAAAGAATCAAATTCACCTTCTAGAAACAGAGTCAGATATCCTTGAACTGAAAGAACTTGACAGATATCGACTAATTGAGACTATAATCTGCATATCACGACATAGTAGTCAGACAGGAAGAGCATCTTTAACAGTACACACTCCTGGCAACCTTGGTTCAACTGCAGATTTCGGAGGAAAACCTAGAACACTAGCAATTGCTGATCCTCAAAAACAAAAATTAGCTTTGCAGGAACTAAGAGAAGCTACCGACAAGATAGGACTCAAATTCTCTGTATCAATGGAAGCGACTCATCATGGCCCTACTAGATTCAGTGTACCAGCTCTGTTTATAGAAATTGGAAGCAAAATTGAGAATTGGAACAATTGCTTAGCTGGTGAAGCAGCAGCTTCAGCCGCCTGGAAAGCAGCAACTCAATCTGATAAATCCACATCTGCAGTTGGTTTTGGAGGCGGTCACTATTCACCAAAGCACACTACCGAAATGCTCAACGGGCAATTTGCCCTAGGCCACATATTACCAGATTATTTTTTTGAATACTATGACCGGGAAATAGTTGCCCAAGCATTTCAAAAAACCAAAGGAACTTGTGAAACAGCAATTATAGACTGGAAGGGATTAAAAGCCAGTAACAGAAAGATTTTGATATCCGAACTGGAAGAACTAGGAAAAGAGATAGAGAGGATTTAGTATAAGCTTCTCTCCTTCAAATCATTAGCTCTACGTATTACTATAACAAACAAGTTTATCAGTCGCAGTTAATTTGTCTTCCTTTAAATTTAATTAAAAATTTAACCCGAAATAGAATATGATTATGATAAATCAGTAGGTATCAAATTTGAACATAGGTCAATTTATTGAATCCACAAAGCGGTTAATTCATGCATCCTCCAAACCTTCTCGAGAAGAAGTTTGGTTATTACTTCGAGTTTCACTATTAGGTATAGCGATCATCGGAGGAATCGGATTTATGGTAAGAATCCTATTTCTATTCCTCGGATCAGGAGCCATCTAATCATTATCCTTGAGAGAATTAAAAATGATATTCTCTATTCGTACAACCGGTGGTCAAGAAAGAACGGTTGCCGAGGTATTAACATCTAAAGCAGGAATGAAGAAGCTACCTGTGTTTGCCGTAATGGTTTCTGAAGCCATTAAAGGATACATATTTGTCGAGGCTTCAGGACCGCATACTGTTGATGAGGCTATGTCAGGAATAAAACATGCGAGAGCTAAGACCAAAGGTTCTGCTCCTCTTTCTGCAGTAGAACGATTCATAATTACTAAACCGGCAATAGATGATTTAGATCAAGAAGATCTCGTTGAAGTGATAGCAGGGCCATTTCGAGGACTCAAGGCCAAGATCACTCACATGGACAGAGTGAAAGAGGAAGTAACAATTGAATTACTTGAAGAAGGATTCGCAACACTCCCCATAACTGTGCATGCCGATTATGTTAGAAGAACTGCAAAACATAGAGGTGAAGAAAATGGGAGAAAAGAAACAGATTGAATCACTAATTAACGGTGGCGAGGCTACAGCAGGACCACCTTTAGGTCCTGCACTTGGACCTCTCGGGGTTAATGTTCTTCAAATAGTTAACCGAATAAACGAATTAACTAAATCCTATGCTGGCATGAAAGTACCCGTCAAAGTAATTGTTGATGTGGATACTAAGGACTTTGAGGTTGAGATCGGCACTCCTACAACTTCGGCTCTGATCATTAAAGAGTTAGGTATTGAAAAAGGCTCAGGCACTCCGAATACCGAAAAGGTAGGGAATCTATCTCTAGAACAGACTTTGAAAATAACGGAAATGAAGATTAAAGACACATATTCTAAGGATACTAAAGGAGCACTGAAAGAAGTTCTTGGAACTATGGTCAGTATGGGAGTCACAATCGACAATAAAGATCCAAGAGAAGTCCAGAAAGAGATAGACGACAACAAACACGAAGCACTATTCAAGAAATAGGCATAAAGAGTTGTAAACTGTACGAAACGTTCATTAAAGTCGAATATGCGAGGATAATAGACATTTCATCTTGCTATGGGAATTTGGTGTGAGAATTGCCACTTACTAAAGAGAACATTCAGAAAGCCCTTGAAGAACTTAGGAAAAATAAAAAGAAACGCAACTTCAAAGAATCAGTAGAATTAATTATTAAACTCAAAGAGCTTGATTTAAAAAAACCAGAGAACAGGATTAATCAGACCATAATTCTTCCTCACGATATAGGTAAGTCCGTTAAGGTTTGCGTAATAGCCACAGGACAATTGGCGTTGAAATCAAAAGAGGCCAATGCAGATCTTGTACTAGGAAAAGATCAACTTACAGATCTTGGGAACGACAAAAAAGCTGCTAGAAAACTTCAGCAAGAATACGGCTTCTTTATCTCTGAGGCACCTCTCATGCCTTTGGTTGGAAAGACTATAGGTCCGACATTAGGTCCAAGAGGGAAAATGCCTACTCCAATTAATCCAGATGCTCCTATAGCCGATGTAATAGACCAAGCTAGAAGAACAATAAAAATTCGAGTTCGAGATCAACCAGTTATTCAATGTAGAATTGGTGTTGATGATATGTCAGACGACAAGCTTTCGGAAAATATTCAAGCCATCTTTTCAAGCATTGAGGGAAAGCTTGAACGAGGAGTAAGAAACATTTCTAAAATCCTGATAAAAACAACAATGCATGAACCTGTTAATTTAGTTCTATAATGGTGAGTGATATTTGCAAAGGCAAAAAGTTCAACCAAAAAAAATAGAAGCACTTGAAAGAATTAAGAATTCATTAAGCCCATACAGTGTTGTTGCAGCAGCAGATCTAGTTGGCGTAAGATCCACACAAATTCAAGAAATAAGAAAGATGCTTAGAGGCAAAGCAGAGATGCTCGTTGCAAAAAATACAATGTTTAAAAGAGCCAGCCAAGAACTCGAATCCAATAAGAAAAATATCAGCAAGTTTGCAGATTCACTTAATGGACCTTTCGCTCTTCTTTTTTCAAATAAGAATCCGTTTGAATTGATAGTATTTCTAAATAAAAATAAGGTAAATGTCCCTGCTAAAGGGGGCGACATTGCGACAGGAGATATCGTAATTCCAGCAGGCAATACCGGCTTACCACCTGGACCGATAATAAGTGAATTCGGAGAAGTGAAGATCCCAACAAAGATAGAATCTGGAAGCATATGGGTATCCAAGGATACTGTTGTTGTAAAAAAGGGTGACACAATATCAACTAAACTCGCATCAGTCCTAACTCGATTAAACATGAAACCGATGGAAGCGGGATTATCGATAATGGCTGCATATGATAATGGTTCAATCCTTGATGAAAAAGATTTGACAATGGACATCGAGAATTATAAGAATCAAATAATTCAAAGCTATAAAGAGGGATTGAGTCTTGCCAGTGAAGCTACATATCTTACACCTCAAAGCATTCCGTTAATTTTAGGAAGAGCTTGGCGACAGGCATTAAAAATCGCAGTAAAATCTGAATATACAAGTCCTTCAACCACGGACAAAATCATATTATCCGCATACAGTGATATGCTTGCTCTATCAAACAAATTAACGAATATTAACAAAGATATCGCCCCGGATCTGGCAGTGAAATGAAAATCTTGAAGAAAAGAAAGCCTTAAGAGTCAATTTTCATAGCACGTGTAAGAATTTGATGATCATAGACGAGGGGATAGACGTTTGAAATATATATATGCCGCACTCTTGCTTCACTCGGCGTCCAAACCGATAGATGAGGCAAATGTTAAAAAAATACTTACAGCTGCTGGGGCAGATGTTGACGAGACAAGAGTAAAAGCCTTGACAGCTGCTCTTTCCGAAGTTAAGATAGATGAAGTTCTAAAAGAGGCTTCCAACGTATCATTTGCACCTGCAACACAGACCCAAGCCGCTGCACCTTCCGATTCTAAACAACCTGCTGAAGCCAAAAAAACTGAGGAAAAGAAAGAAGAGGAGGCCTTAGAAGGTCTCGGCGCACTCTTTGGGTAAGATTAGTAGACCAAAGAAAGCTAACATCTCTTTGTTTGGTCTCCCAAAAAAATGGGAGCTATAGAGATTGATAAACCTCGAAGGCCATTTTGAGATCCCTTTCTTAAAAGAAAATGGTTTTACGAGGAAGAAATGTGAGATCTGTAGCGTATACTACTGGTCTCAAGATTCAAACAGAACAACCTGCGGGGACTCGCCATGTCAAGATTATACCTTCATAGACAACCCCCCAACTAAAAGAAAATATGATCTTTCACAGATGAGAAATATTTTTCTAAAACACTTCGAAAAAAACGATCACACAATCATTAAACCATATCCAGTCATAGCTCGATGGAGAGACGACGTCTACCTCGTCGGAGCTTCAATCTATAATTTTCAACCTTACGTTACTGAAGGAAGAGTACCACCTCCAGCAAATCCTCTTGTAATAAGTCAACCTTGTCTCAGATTCACCGATATCGACAAAGTTGGACAAACATTTGGAAGACATATGATAATATTCGAAATGGGTGGTGCACATGCTTTCAATAGACCAGAAAAAGAGATCTATTGGAAAGAGGATACTGTAAGATTTCATCACGAGCTACTCACTAAGGAATTGGGCATAAATTCAGAAGAAGTAAGTTACAAGGAAGACTTTTGGTCAGGTGGAGGAAATGCGGGTCCAGACCTTGAAGCATGTGTCGCAGGTCTAGAAATCTCAACTCTTGTATTCATGATGTACCGATACGTTGGCGATAAACTTGTCGAGATGCCCTTCAGAACGGTAGACACTGGATATGGAATGGAAAGGTGGGCATGGCTTTCACAAGGATCGGCCACAGGTTTTCATGCTACATACGGTAACCTTTTAGAAAAGACGATTAAACTTGCAAACATAGAGATCAATAACGAGACTATCACAAACTATGCACGAATAGCTCTTCGATCAGATAAACGGGCACTACCAATAGAAAAAAAACAAATTGCAAAGAATCTTGGATTAACAATTGAAGAAATAGAAAAAACAGTCAAAGATTTCCAAAGAATATGTACAACCCTTGATCACACGAAAGCTCTTTGTTTCATACTTTCTGAAGGCATAGTTCCATCGAATATGAAGGAGGGTTATTTGGCTAGGCTTTTAATTAGAAGAGTCTATAGAATGCTGAAGACTCTAGGAATTGAGGATCGATTTTTTGATATTGTCGATAGTCAAATAGCCTATTGGTCTCAAGACTTTCCGAACTTGAAATTGATGAGAGACGAGATAATAGAAGAACTTGATGTTGAACAAGAAAAGTATCAAAAGACACTTGACAAAGGAGCAGATCTAGTTAAGAGAATAGCTCGACAAATAAAAACATCAGGAGAAAATGAGATCCCCCAAACTAAATTGGTAGAGTTATATGATTCTCACGGTCTTGTACCCGAAATGGTACACGAATCTGCTGCAAAAGAAAAAGTCATTATAAACATTCCAGAAGACTTCTTTGAGAAAGTTGCTAAAAGACATTTAGACACGGAAAAAACCAAAGAAGATGTGGACGTTAAGATACCCAAAGAGAAACTTGAGAAACATCCCGAGACAACAAAACTATATTATCAAGATCCATATCTTTCAGAATTTAAAGCTAAAGTATTAGATGTAATTGATGGAAAATACGTCATTCTCAACCAAACTGCCTTCTACTCTGAGGGAGGTGGACAGCTATCAGACATAGGCAACTTACATTTTGATGGAAAAACAACTAAAGTAATTGATGTACAATCTATCGGAAACATCATTCAACACACAATAGAAGGCCCTACCCCGTCAGTCGACATAGAAATCCAAGGTAAGATAGATTGGGAAAGACGTATCAGCCTCATGAGGCATCATACATCAACACATATACTGATTGGTGCAGCGAAACGTGTTCTTGGGGAACATGCATGGCAGTCAGGAGCTGCAAAAGATGTCCAAAGCAGCCGACTTGACATTTCACATTATAAACATTTGACCAGAGATGAGATCAATAAGATTGAACAATTGACATGTGAAACAATAACTAACAACATTCCTGTAGAAACATTCTGGTTATCTCGAGATGAAGCTGAGAAAAAATATGGATATCGTCTGTATCAAGGCGGAGCCGTCCCAGGTACCAAAATTAGGATAGTCAAAACTGGTGATTGGGATGTTGAAGCTTGTGGAGGAACACACGTTCGTTCAACCGGTGAAATAGGAATCATCAAAATCTTGCGTGTAGAAAGAATTCAAGACGGCGTAGAAAGACTAATTTTCGCCTCCGGTCCTCAAGCCCTTAAGAAAATTCAAGAAAGAGATCAACAATTTTCAGAGACAGCTCAAATTCTTAATACACCAATAGAAAATGTCAAAAATGCAGCTTTAACAATTACAGATGAATTAGATTCCTCAAACAAGAAATTGAGAAGGATCTTAGAAGAACTAACTAAGATTGAAGCAGAGAGCCTCTTGAAGAAGGCAATTGCAATCGAAAATACTAAGCTAATCGTTATCGAGAAGGAGAAGTGGGATGAAGAAGAGATTATAATGCTTGGTAGCAAAATCTCGAATGATGATCCTCTTTCAATTTCGATTATATTAGTAATAGGAAAAACCATTAGACTATTTGTTTTCGCAGGAAAGAATGCCATCAAATCGGGGGTACATGCAGGAAAATTAGCCAAGGAATTATCAGCAATCGTTGGTGGAGGCGGTGGTGGAAAGGATTACTTCGGTCAAGGAGGAGGAGAACAGACAGAAAAAATCCGAGAAATGAAAAAATTGGCTCCAACGATCCTCAAGAAGCAGTTGATTAAATAATGATCACTAAGAGAGTAGAGTGGGACAAGATTGAAGAGAAATGGCAGCATAAATGGCGCGAAGCGCGAATATTTGATGTTGAACCAAGTCGAGAGCATAAAAAGGCGTTCGTGACTTTTCCTTTTGCATATATGAATGGTCCTCTTCATGTAGGTCATGGTTTCACTGCAACCAAAGTTGATGCTTATGCTAGATATCTTCGTATGCAAGGTTATAATGTATTATTTCCTTGGGCTTGGCACTGGACCGGTGAGACAATAGCAGGCGCATCTGAAAGAGTACGAAAAAGAGATCCTGCAATTATCAAGGAATTCCGAGAAATTGATAATGTTCCCGAAGATGAATTAGAAAAATTTACTGATCCCGCATACATAGCAAAATATTATACTAACCAAAATAGAGAGACCGTGAAGAGAATAGGTTTTTCAATAGATTGGAGAAGGGAATTCCATACTACTTCATTAGAACCAACTTTTAGCCGATACATTGAGTGGCAATACAAAAAACTTCGAGAAGGTAACTATGTCTTTAAAGGTAGTCATCCGGTCGTTTGGTGTCCACACTGCGAAAGTCCAACTGGAGACCATGATAGATTAGAAGGAGAGGGAGTCTCACCTGAAGAATATATATTGATCAAATTTCGTCTTGATGATGCTTACATTGTTGCGGCAACTTTTCGACCCGAAACAATATTTGGAGTTACCAATCTGTGGATAAATCCTGATGTAGATTATGTCAAGGCAAGAGTTGATGGAGAAAACTGGATAGTTAGCAGACAAGCTGCTGATAAACTGAGAGAACAAAATAGGAATACAGAGATAATCAATGAATTCAAGGGAGAAGAGTTAATTGGGAAAAAATGCAAGGACCCGTTCGGCAGAAGATCACTTCTCATTCTTCCAGGATGGTTTGTCTCCCCAGATAACGGTAGTGGTGGCGTCTACAGTGTTCCGGCACATGCCCCATTCGACTGGATAGCGTTAAAGGACTTACAAGCAGATCTAAAACTTGCTGAGAAATTTTGCATAACCAAATCACAAATAGAAGAGATCAAACCAATCAGCATAATAACTGTCGAAGGACAAGGCGAATTTCCTGCAATAGAAATTGCGGATCATCTTGGAGTTAAGAATCAGAACGACCCGAAATGTGAAGATGCCACAAAGATCATTTACAAAAAGGAGTTTCATACTGGTGTCCTGAAAGAGAACTGCGAGCAATATTATGGGATGAAAGTAAGAGAAGTAAAAGATAAAATAATTGAAGATTTAAAAAAACTGAAGATCGCTGATTCAATGTACGACTTACCCGAACCCATAATATGCAGATGCACAACTCAATGTAGAGTAAAGACAATAACAGGCCAATGGTTTTTGCGATATTCAGATAATACATGGAAAGAAAAAACCAAACGACTTCTCTCAAAAGCTCAGGTGTATCCGGAGTCAGCTAGACAATGGTTCTTAGATGTCATTGACTGGTATAGAGACTGGCCATGTGCAAGAAAGACAGGTTTAGGCACTCCTATTCCTTGGAGTCCAGATTGGATTGTAGAAACGTTGAGTGACTCAACAGTATATATGGCGTTTTATACAATAAATAAGACCTTACGTGAGCTCAAGATTACCGCTAATCAATTGACAGATGAATTATTTGATTATATATTTTTAGGAATCGGAAATGAAAATGACTTATCAAAAAAAACCGCCATCGATACAAGAAATTTGAAATCCATGCGTGATGAATTCTTATATTGGTATCCAGTAGACCTCAGAGTATCAGCAAAAGAACTACTGCCAAATCACTTAACATTCTTTCTCTTTCAACACGCAGCAATATTCCCGGAAGAACACTGGCCAAAAGGGATAGGTGTAAACGGCATGCTAATGATGGAGGGCCAGAAAATGTCGAAATCAAAAGGTAACATAGTAACATTGAGAAAAGCTATGGAAGACTATGGTGCTGACATAACTAGATGCACTCTACTTTTAGGTGCAGATGATATGGATGATCCAGATTGGAAAATGGAGAACCTAAAAAATGTAAGAACAAGACTTGAATCTTTAATGATTCTTTACACTAAAATCTCAACCTATGGAGAAAATATTGAGAGAAGTCATATGGAGGATTGGATAACAAGCAGAATGCATGATCGAATCCAAAAAATTACAGATGATATGAATAATCTTAAAACTAGAAGTGCAATCGAAAATGCAATTTACGAAATTCATAGTGACTTTAGATGGGTTCTAAGAAGAACAAATAAACTGAACAGAGATACCGTAATATGGCTTTTTGAGTCTTGGATTCGACTTCTAGCACCCTTTGCCCCACATCTGGCTGAAGAGTTTTGGGAGCGCTTTGGAAAGCAAGGATTCATTACATTGTCACCATGGCCTAAGGCTGAAGAATATAGAAAATCCAACGAAGCAGAGCTTATTGAAGATTTAATTCAACAAACATTGGAAGACATAAACAATATTATAAAAGCTACAAAAAAGAAGCCGAAACGAATTTTCCTATATACTGCCACAAAGTGGAAGTGGGAAGTTACAAAGAAAGTAATTGAACAGACCGAAGACGATGTATTTGATTCAAGAAAATTAATGAAGGAGTTAGCTCAACAGGAAAAATTAAAACCACATATGAAAAAGGTAATAAAACATATTCAAACAGTATCAAAAGAGGTCGTACAGTTTAGTCCAGATGCTAAAAGAAGATTTAGAGAAACAGAGATAATAGATGAACTGCGGGCCCTTAGAGACGCTCATGAATTTTTGCATAATGAACTGCATGCAGAAATACAGGTGTATGAGGAGGATGATAACTCTAAATACGATCCAAAATCACGAGCCAGTCTGGCTAAACCGCTTCGTCCAGCAATTTATATAGAATAACCTCTTCGCTAAACAAAATCAAGCCATTTCTGGTATTTTAGATCTTTCCCTTTTACCACTTCGAAGAACTTGTCTTGAAGTTTTTTTGTGATTGGACCTATAGAACCAGATCCAATTTTACGGCCATCCACTTCTCTAATTGGAGTGACTTCCGCAGCAGTTCCAGTGAAGAAAGCTTCATCTGCCATCAATAATTCATCGCGAAGAATTTCATTCTCAACAACTGTTATTGAAAGGTCTTTTGCTAATGTCATTATAGAATCCATTGTCAATCCATACAGAGCTCCAGAGCTTCTAGGTGGAGTTATTAAACAACCATCTTTCACTATGAATAAATTTTCACCTGGTCCTTCTGCGACTGACCCGCCCATATTTAATAAGATAGCTTCATCAAAACCACAGTCTAGCGCCTCAAGTTTGGCGAAAACAGAATTTAGATAATTGGCACTGGATTTTGCCAATGGTGGAAGTATACGTGTATCAATACGGATCCAAGAAGAAATTTTACATCTAACACCTTTTTTGAGACCTTCCTCTCCGAGATACGTTCCCCAAGGCCAAACAGCTATGGCAACGTTCACTGGATTTTTACGAGGATTTAGACCCATTTCCCCATATCCATAGAACGCTATTGGTCTGATATAGCATTCCTTGATCTTATTTGTCCTGACCGTTTCTTTGATAGCATTAGCTATATCACTGGTACTAAAGGGTAAATGCATCATATGTATTTTAGCGCTGTTTTCCAAGCGCTTCACATGACCATCAAGTCTGAATATTGCTGGACCTTTAGTTGTGTTGTAGCATCTTATTCCTTCGAAAACTGCTGTCCCATAATGAAATGCATGAGTCAAAACGTGGATCTTGGCGTCATCCCAGTCAACTAATTTTCCGTTCATCCAGATCTTTTCGGTTTTATCCAGCTCAAATCACCACAATGAGATTTTCTGTTTCTTAAAAAAAATTGATATTGTGAATAGTTGAAAGTTGAGATTATGTCCGCTACTATATATATTATCTGGAATAAGCAATTCTAGATCGCGGTTGGATTAATTTGAATCAAATAAATGCAAAGCCCATTGGGTTTGTAAAGACTAAACTTTCGGAAAGCATGTTAAAAAAAAGACGGTATAATTCAGATATAATAATTCGTTCGGAATATGAGCATGGATTAAAAGGAATTGAAAAATTTTCGCATCTTAATGTTGTATTTTGGATGAACCGTATTCATGAAAAGGAAAGAAATAATCTGAAAGCTCGCCCCAGAGGGCGTTCAGATATGCCTTTGATTGGAGTCTTTGCTACAAGATCACCACATCGTCCAAATCCTATAGGTCTGACACTAGTCGAATTAGTAAGAAGAAAAAAGAACCTTCTAACTGTAAAAGGTCTAGACGCCATTAATGGAACGCCAATTCTCGATCTAAAACCATATGATAAATGGGACAGTGCGAAAAACATACGTGTTCCGAATTGGTGGAGCCAACTCGCTGACAAAAAGAATGATTAGTCTGAAATAATTGGATCCATCCATAGTAAACGTACATCTCCAGCAAATCTTGATTGTAAAAAAACAAGGCACGAACTAAGTTAACTATTTCCGGAATATTTTTTCTAGCTCAATTTCAAATGCTCCAACAGGATTCTCTATTTCGAAACGCTCTAAGATTCGTGGATGTATTTCACCGATTATACCAACTTCAACTCCGGAAACTTTGATGGAAGCAACACGTCCTTTAATAAAAGATGAATGCTCAGTTCGATGAAGACTCCACCCATCTGCTCCTGCATTTCGAAGCAGACTATAAAGGTTGGATTGAATATCTTCATAACTAATTTTATGGTTACAAACTAAGGCTGCAAGTTTTCGTTTAGTAATGGTTTTAGTGGGAGTGGTTTCATTTATCTCAACAGTTTCTCCACTTTCAAAAATATTCTGTGGGTATGGAACATGCTTATTGAAACTCAAAAAACTCAACAGACCAGGTATAAGCCAATTCCTAAGAACCGAAAAATCTATGCTCAAAGGATTGGCTATTGTTACAATTTTTTTGCTTTGCATATCCATTTTATAGGATATTGTATTATCGCTAGTCATTACATAATTTAAGACCTCTATGAACCCTAAACCGATCATTAGATCGCGAATCTTTCTAGTCAATTTCGTGATATTTCTCTCAGACCCTATTGTTGCACTCATTGGCATAGTTGGTTTTAGTTTATCATAACCATAAGCAATGGCGAGATCTTCCACCAAGTCTATCTCATGCATTATATCGGCTCTATACGCAGGTATTATAACTGTAAGAGAATTCTTAGATCTTGGTTTGATCCCATATCTCATCTTTTTTAGTAGGGAACTTGCTTGTCCAGGTTTAAGATCCAAACCTAATATTTCATTAGCATAAGATAGATTCAGATTCCGTCGATAGGGACTCAAATCGGGCGCATATATTTTCTCACGATTATACACAATCGTTGCAGACTTTGCTATTCCTCCTCGTTCGACCAGACTAGATACCATGATATTATTTACAAAATTAACAAGTTTCATGTCAGTTCCTGTTACATCAAGAATTAAGCTCGTTGTCTCGGGAGTAACTTTAGTTACTATTCCATTTATTATTGGAGGGAGGGAGAGAACTTTTGCATCTGAATCAGAAAGTAAAGGATAAACTGGAAAACCTTTGATAATCCACCCATATTCTCTCCCCTTGGGAGTAGATTCCAGTATTTCATTACCATTCATCTCTCTTGTTTCATCGAGTGGAGTAAACCTGATCTTTTCAGGACGGACCCCTCCATAAGTTAGTTTATGAGTTATTGTTTCAGCATCGTGAATACCGACTGAGACTTTAGTTCTATTCCTACAGTACGTTAAATGCAATTTTTCTTGAAGCTGCATTATCTGTTTAACAAACTCATCATTGAATTCTAATTCCTTAACCAAAGCTCCAGCAATATATGGCCGAACTTTACTTATTGATCTATCAACATAGATCCTAAGATCACTTTTAGTTAGCTTGTAATTTACTAGACCAGTTTCGATTCCGAGAAGACCACGCAACTCCCTAGCAATACCTTCAGCGCATAGCAGATCAGGTCTATCTGAAGTAACTTCAAGAACGAGTTCATCTCCCGAAAGACTTTCTACTTCACATTTCATTAGGAAGAGCTTCTCTTCCAATAAACCAATTGGTAATTCTCTCCTAACGAGTCCACATAGATCATTATACCCCACATTTAGAGTCGGCAAACTATCACCACTTTAACGTTTTTTCTCGAAGCCAGTCCAATTTTCTTGAATGAATATCTCTAATGTCGTCTATTCCAAGTGCTATCATTGCCAACCTGTCAAAGCCCATTCCCCATGCGATCACAGGAAAGTCTATGTCGAGTGGTTTCAAGACTTCAGGGCGAAACATACCAGCGCCCACAAATTCTACCCATCCCAGTTTCGGATGCTTAACAAAGGATTCAACACTCGGTTCGGTAAATGGAAAATATCCAGGCTTGAACTTGATTTCTCCGAGCCCTAGAATAGAAGCAAACGTTTTAAGAAAACCAAGTAGGTGACGCAGATTAATTCCTTTGTCCCCTACTATTCCTTCAAGTTGAGTGAATTCCATTGAGTGTTTTGCATCAAGAACATCTGGTCTGAAAACTTTTGAAAGACAGAACATCTTTATGGGAGGAACTTTATGTGAGGCAAGATATCTCATCGAAACAGCTGTTGTTTGTGTTCTTAACATAAGTCTCTCAGAGATTTTTTTGCTCCATTTATATCCCCATCCCGTGGAATCAGTTTTCCATCCATTTTCATGAGTTTCTTTTACTCTTTTAACGAGATCTGGAACATCCAGAACTCCAGATTTTGGATGTTTAATATGGTAACTATCATGTATCTCTCTTGCCGGATGATCTTGAGCTTGGTAAAGGACATCGAAATTCCAGAATTCTAATTCAACGAGAGGACCTTCACTTTCGGTAAATCCCATAGCTACAAGGATTCTTCTTGCTTCTTCCATGAATTCAAAATATGGATTCTTTTTTCCAGGATAGATACTAGGTGGCGATGCAGAGATGTCGTATTCTCTTAAAGTTATGTTCTTCCAACCACCGCTAGTTATCAATTCGGAGGTCAAGGCGGTGATCGCCTTCGATTGATATTCAGATGCATCAATCTGAAAGCCTTTAGATGTGAGTTCTACTTCGCGGTCGACCTTCTGATAAGTCTCAAGAAGATTTCTATTCTTAAGACGAGATAACGTCTTTTTTAAACTAGGATCTAGATCTTCAGATCTAACTTCACCCTTATCACATATTAAGCGAAGAGTCTGTTCATCTTCATCTGCTTCAACTTTACTGGTCGCCTGAAGATATAAAATTCCTTTACGCTTGTGGATCGAAGCAAGTTTCTTCTTATTTATCCAACCTAGGACAATTGGTATAATATTATCTGATAAATGAGATTTTGATATTGCCTCATCAATACTTGCCTCTCCCCCCAATGATAAAACTGCGTTTACAAGGCGTGATTCTGGGAGGCCAAGTTGAGCATATGACATGCCCTCTTGGTTTAGTCTAATAAGGTCATTTCTTGTTTCAAAAATTTCGACGAGACCTCTTTCTGAGAGAGCTAGGGCAGCACGCATTACGGCCGTATCCTTTAAACCCGTCTTATCAATTATTTCAGTCATATTCACTTTACGGCTGAACTCTTTAATGGTTAAAAGAACTTGAATTTCATTCTGTCTTAACTCTGACATCGCGGTCAACCCATCATTTCGTACATGGCACATTTGAATCGAAAACATGTCCACATTCCAAACAAGTTTGATAAAAAAGTGGCGTATGATCTCAAAATCCAATGGCCTCTACATAATTCCATATACTCATAATGTTAAACGCAGAAAGTCTTAGAAATGTAAGTGTAGATCTAGTTAAGGGTGAATAAATGGAGAATTTATCTGAGATTGGAACAATTGCCCACTTTTACTCAAAAATAGAGGTCTCAGTCATCAACTTAACAGCTCCTTTGAAAGTTGGCGATACAATCGTCATCAAAGGATCGACAACCGATCTTGAACAGATTGTTGATTCTATGCAAGTAGAGCACAAGGATATTAAAGCAGCTGAATCAGGACAGTCAGTTGGTCTTAAAGTTAAAGGAATGGTACGAGAAGGAGATAAAGTATATAAAAAAACGTAATATTAGATTACATCACTTTTGAATATCGATCTTGTTTACTGACCTTGTTAGAAATGAATCTAAATAACTATCGAAACAATTAGCTTTTTGAAGATATTCTCCATACGAAACTAATGCAGCCATTGCCTGTACAGTGTCCTCTGGAGCTGGATACGCAGGAATACCGAATTTTTCAAATCTTGACCTCACATAAAAAGCCATTTCCGTCTCACCTATGTCGCAGGCCACAATCGGCTTAATTGTTCCAGCAGCGACTTTACCTATTCGATCTACAAAATCTTCTTGAATTGCTGGAACATGATGTAGTCCGATTACTATTATCCCATTAACTTCATCATCAGCCACAACGATACTCATAGCCTTTTCAAACATTTCAGAAGTTGCTGAACCCGTTAAATCCACAGGATTCCTGTTTTGAACAAAATTTGGTAAGATTCCTTTCTCTTTCAATTTCTCAAATTTGTTGATCGTTTCATCTGAAAATAATTTAACATCAATTCCTCGTAACTCACATTCATCTGACGCCATGACACCTGGACCCCCGGCATCGGTTATTATTGCCACATTTCTTCCTTTGGCGGGTGGTTGGAATGATAACCCTTTTCCAATATTGAAGAATTCAGACATGTTATCTGATTTAATTACTCCAATTTGAGAAAACGCAGCATCATAGACTGCACTGGTACCACTGATAGAACCTGTATGTGACTCTGCAGCCCTTGCACCTGCTTTTGTTCTTCCTGATTTTAATACCGCAATTGGTTTCGATTTTGTAACATCCTTCGCTACGTCCATAAATTTTCTTCCATGAGTTATACTCTCTATATAGAGAAGAATCGCTCTTGTTTTATCATCATGATTCAGATAATGTAGTATCTCAGCCTCACTAACATCAACTTTATTTCCAAAACTAACAAACTTGCTTATACCTATCTGCCTTCCTGTCAGATAGTCAAGTGAAGCAGCTCCAAAAGCACCGCTCTGACTAACCATAGCAATATTGCCTTGCATAGGACGTGGCGTGGCAACCATCACATCTCCTGTTTTGAGCACCTTTGTCTCTGGAAGAAACAGTGTATCTACGCCAGTGTATGAATCGAAAATGCCTAAACAGTTTGGTCCAAGAATTCTGATTCCGAATTCTTTAGCGATATTTTTAACTTCATTTTCTAGTTCATTATTTCCTATTTCTCCAAAGCCCGCTGAGATAATTATAGCTACACTAACACCTTTGGTTCCCGCATCTTGGAGAATATCAGAAACAGATTTGCTCGGTACGACTATCACTATTGCTTCAATATTTCCTGGAACTTTTTTCAGTGAGGGATAACATCGATGACCAAGAATACTTTCATCTTTTGGATTTATCGGGTAGATCTCACCTTTGAAAATTCCACGTCTCTTATTCTCAGCGAAGTTTGAGAAAATCACATTACCAGCTTTGTTGATATGTTTTGAAGCTCCAACAACCGCTATGGAATTTGGATTGAAGAATAGTTTTACCTTTGAATAATTGTCATAATCGTTGATTGTAGATTCATGAGCTGACATTTCTATTCCGAACCATATCGGCGTGAGTATTGATTTTGTCGTTGCAATAAGTCTTTCCAAGCCGTTAGAAATTGGTTATTGGAGATTGCTGCGGTAAAGTTTAATTAAATTCTATGCAATCTTTTGGCTGGGGTTGATCATCCTTTAAGGGGCCGTAGATGGATGTCGAATAACGACTCTCCAATGCGGATTCTAGCCAGGGATGACGACAGCCGAAGATCCGAACATGAATTCGGCCGCCAAGGGCTCCAGAAGAGACCTGAATATGGGTTTACTGACCTTTATTGGTATGAAGAAATTCAGGAGCGCGGGAAGAAACCCGTAGACATATACTATGGCGGAAGTCGAGGGTTCAAAATGGCTTAACACGCCATGATAGTCCCTTCGGCCCCACCATTCGGAATAATCTGAAGAATTTACGTGAACAAGAAATTTCATTTTTAATATTTTATTAAATTGGTATTCATTAGATGACTCAGCTCGAGGAAATGGCTAATGTTTAATCCAATCGTTCCATCTATTGCCGTGATAGGGGGAAAATCTTCAGGTAAAACTTCAGCTGTAGAAGTAATAGTGCAAGCACTTAAAAAAAGAAAATTAACTTCAATGACTGTAAAACATGTGAGCCAGTCAGATTTCAGTGTAGATAAAAAAGGCACTGATACGTGGAGACATTGGAAAGCTGGAGCCGAAATCGTTTCAACTGTCTCAAATCTTGAGAAGGCCATAATGATAAGAAATGGGGGAGACTTGAATTTTAATGACTTCAACATTTGGGCAAAAAATGTCGATGTGACAATCTTTGAAGGCTTTTCTTACTCATTGTTGAGAGAAGAAAAAGTCGGAAAAGTCATTTGTCTCAGAGATAAATCTGAGAAAGACAATTATCTTGTTAATTTGAAAGGACCTTTGATAGCATTGTGCAGTCTTAGAGTTTTAGAAAAAGACATTCTCAGGCTTGGACTTGACGACAATATTCTAGCTGAACGAGTCTTTGAATTCTGTGAGACCATCTAAAAAAAAGAGATGTATAATATTTGAAAAAGATCAAAATTGGGCTTGTAGGATTTGGAAGCTGGGGAAAGAGACATTATGAAAGCTGGAAAAGAATTCCTGCAGCTAACCTGGTTGGAATTTATGATCCTGCTCATAAAGGAAAATTGTTTACCAACTCGCTTAATCAACTTATTAGCAAAGCTGATGCAATCGATGTAGTTGTACCAGCGAATAATCTTGTTTCTGTTGCAATTGCCGCATTAGAATCATCTAAAGACGTACTAATAGAAAAACCAATGGCAATCAATCTACAAGAAGCCAATAAATTGTTAAATGTTGCAAAACACCAGAACCAATTAACTATGGTTGGCTTTATAGAAAGATTTAATCCCGTATTTGGTAAACTTCATTCAATAATTCAAAAATTAGACGACCACGCAAAAATTTTCTGTCAGAGATCAGGGTCACCCACACTAGTTACCAAACAGACTGGCGTCTTAAAAGATCTAGCGATCCATGATCTAGATCTATTAAGATGGTATTTTGGAGAGACTGATTGTGTAACAATTAGGTCTAAAGACGATTTTTTCCTTAGCCAAGTTGAGGTAAAATTTGGTAATATTGAAGCGATCGTAATCTCGGACTGTCTTGGTCCCAAAATCAGAAGATGGGTGCTAACATATCCTCACGATAATATTTTCACATATTTTGAGAATAATCGATGGAGACTCTATATGAACGATAGAGAAATCTCAATAAAATGGCATATGCCACTTGAACGTGAACTCACATATTTCATAGAATGCATTAATAATGAGACAGAACCCTCTCCTTCAATTCAGGATGGTCTTAAAATATTAGAAATCATTGAAAATGCTGAAATTCATCAATAAGATCAATCTGATGAGTTAGATTTAACCAGACCATAATTAATCAGTTGTTATAAGTCTCGACAATTTTACATGATTGTTATTTCATATTAGAAAAATGAGAAATTGAAATCTAAAGGGTAAGGAATTTGAAAGGGAAAATGATACCTAGTGAAGGCAATAAACCTAAACAGTTATTGTGTCTTAAATGTGGTCAGTTTTCTGAAGATGGGACAACATGCATCAAATGCCTTGAGGGCATTCAACTAGTCGATCAGGTAACAGATTCTGAGAAACTTAAAAAAGAATTAGAAATTATCTTAGATAACTTTGGAAGTGATGTTGCCGCAGCTTTCAAAAAAGATCCAGCTGCCGGTTCAGTAATGGAGGTATTATACTATCCGGGAATACAAGCTATGCTTCTGCATAGAATAGCGCATTTCTTTTGGAAATTGAAGCTTCCCTACATTCCACGATATCTAAGTCTCACTAGTCGACAGATTACCGGAGTAGATATTCATCCAGGCGCCAACATCGGCAAAGAATTCTTCATTGATCATGGTACAGGCGTAGTAATAGGTGAAACGTCAAAGATTGGAGATAACGTGACAATGTATCAAGGGGCAACTCTTGGAGGCACAGGTATAACACGCCGTGGCAGAAGACATCCAACGATAGGAAATGATGTAGTTATAGGTGCAGGTGCAAAAGTTCTCGGACCGATTAACATTGGAGACAGAGTAAAAATAGGCGCTAATTCTGTCGTTACTAAAAATGTTCCTAAAGAAAGTACAGTAGTTGGAGTTCCTGGAACCATCATAGCCAGAAAAGGTCGTAAGATCCCAAAGATAGATCTTGCACATGGTGAGCTACCTAATCCGTTTGTACAGAAGATTCAGCAACTCGAAAAACGTATAACTGAACTTGAAAAACAATTGAACAAAAAAGACTAGAAGTTTAATACAATACTACACTTCTGAATACTAATTTACAAAAGATATTTTCAATTCTCATTAGAACTAGCAATCTATTTCTACATGCATAAAATTAGATTCTATGAAAGCCATTGAAAGCCCAATCCGTATACTTACTATACTTCACACAAAATGCTTGGGATGATATTCAGGTAGTCTGGACACTATTTTCAAATACTCTATGTAAATATGACATTAAAAATGATCAATCAAGCATTAGACGTTTATGTGAAAAACCATTTAGATTCCATAATGAGAATGCGGAAATTGCGATCTACTCATACAGAGATATGATAGTGCTTTGCTTATTCTCAGAGACTCCAGATACCGTACCATTCGAAGAAATACTACAAAAATCAAAAATCTCACCAATAGCAAAGTCTTCATTATCAATTGGAAAAATCATTAAGATTGAAGACACGGTTGACAATATTGTTTTAGAAGGCGGAGAACTCAGACTCTATGCAGGAGAGAAAAACCGTTACATATATTCTACATCGTTGAAAAAAGATCTAAGAGAATTTATTACGACTACTTTCATTCGATTAGATATTGCACTTCACCGATTATCCAAGTTCAGTATATTATTCAAAAGGCAGATCAATCAAATTTCAGATGATAGAGAGTCAATTAATAAGAGTGTCGGGCGATCTTTGCATAAAGGTCTTACAAAAGAGATGCCCAATGAGGATAGGATAATAAATCAAGAATCAGAAATAAATGACCTCTCAAAATTTTTTGAAAAACTTGTTAATCATGGCATCACATTAAAAATTTCTGAAGAAACTCTAACCCGAGAATTGCGAGAGGTTGAGGGATTTATCGCAAATAGAGAATTTAAACCAGGAAGAGACACAATAAGACAAAAGATCAAGCCTTATCTTGAATTAAGGGAAGCTATTGACAGAGAATATAGATTGGTTGAAAATGCCATTCAAAATATTAGAGCAGCTATACAAGTTGTTCAGACAAAAGTCGGTTTGATAAGAAGTAGCGAGACTATTGCTCTTCAGAAAGATATGAAACGTCTTCAAGAGGAAGGCATATCATTACAGAGTGCAGCTAGTTTCATAGAGTTTGTAATAGTTTTTTATTATGGACTTGGAGTCTGGAAGATACTTGCTGATGATGTTTTCCACCACATTCCAGCATCAATAGTATTCATAATAATTTCGTCTTTCGCTCTTAGTGTTACTGTGTTAACTCATTTCATAAGCAAAAGTCGGATGCAGAACTGGAAGATGAATAAGGGCCTAATCATATCGGCTGTTGCTGTTATCTCAATATGGATATTAGCTGAATTATTGACATGGCTGGCGCGTACACTATTTACCTAACATCTTTAAAGCAGCAAGTTTCTCTTTAAGCATTTTTTCATGTTGCGCTTCATCACTAGCCAGTTGTTCGAGCATTGACCTCGTTTCTGGATCCGGTGCATCTTTAGCAGCCTGCCGATATTTTTCTTGCGCCTTCATCTCATCCTGTATCGCTTTTTCAATCTCTTCTGAAAGAGTCAAAGAATATCTCCTGAACAGACTTTTTCTCACTATTCAATACAAGGTTCAATGTCAAATACTAATTAAATCTTAAGTATTATTCGATAATTGAGAGAAAGAAACTTAATATAAGGAAGATATGATGCTCAACATAATTAATTCAAATCGGAACAACATACCAACCCTGGTACTACTTGCTACGGTACTAGTATTGTTAATAATATCTTTTCAGATGGGGGTAACTATTGAAAAAGACATGCCACCCATTACAGCATTAAATATCGTTTTACTCCTATTCATAGGTTTTTCAGCAGGCTTGTTTGGCAGTCTCATTGGTATCGGCGGCGGTACAATCGTATTACCCATAATACATTTCTGGATGGGTTACCCGCTACCAATCGCTATAGGCACTACCCTGTTTTCCACAATATTTACAGCGATTTCAGGTGGATACGGACATTTTATTCGACAAAATTTAGACCTAAAGGCTACACTTTTGATAGGTGGTGCCGGAATCTTAGGAGTGATCTTAGGTTCTTGGTTATTCACTTTTTTGGCAACACAGGTTACTTTGTTAAGATTTTTTCTTGGGTGGGCATTCATATTGCCAGCTATTTATATGATTCTGGAAGTTATCAAATCGGAAAAAAAACCTTCAAAAGAAACAAAAACAATTCTTGGACCTAGATGGGGCTGGGTAATCCTTGGAACATTTATGGGATTATCAACTGGATTATTCGGTTTAGCAGGCGGTTACATACTAGTACCTAGTTTGATATATCTATTCGGAGCACCAGTGTACATAACAATTGGAACTTCTTTGGGTGCAATAATACCACTAGCATTTATTGGAGGCGGCATCAAACTGGTTCAAGGATTTGTGGATATAAATACGGGACTGCTACTTTCAGCATCAGCAATAATTGGAGCTCAGGTTGGCTCAGCCACAATTAAAAGATTTAGAACTAGTACTTTGAAATTAATATTTGGTTTTTATTTTCTTTATTTTTCTATAAAGTTGATCGCAAGTTACTTTAGCATAATGATTTAGTAACAGTAAGAAGCGCATACTAAAAATAAAAGATTAGAAAGAGGAGAGCCTAAGTCATTAAGTTATAGATGTGATATCAAATATGATCTCGCAAAGAGCTAACTCAATTAAACCAAGCTTAACACTTGGAGTGACAGCAACTGCTAAGAAGATGAGGCAAGAGGGTAAAGACGTTGTTAGTTTTGGAGCTGGCGAGCCTGACTTTCCAACTCCGCCTAATATTAAAGACGCAGCCATCAGGGCCATAAATGAAGACTTCACATACTATACCCCAACAGCAGGAATTGAACCATTAAGAAAGGCTATTGCAGATAAACTTCAAAATTTCAATCATATTTCTTATGAGCCGGAACAGGTGATCGTATCCTGTGGTGGAAAACATAGTCTTTATAATATTATGCAAGTCTTGCTTGACCCGAAAGATGAGGTTCTACTTAACACACCTTACTGGGTTAGTTATCTTGAACAGATAAGGTTGACTGGAGCCATCCCCAAATTAATATCAAAAGTAAATGAAAAAATCGACTTTGATAATATGAGGAAGCAAGTTACCAATAAAACGAAATTTTTGATATTGAACTCACCAGCAAATCCTGACGGAACCGTGTCTGATGAAAGTGAGTTAAAGTATCTGGCGGATTTTGCCCTAGAGCACGATCTCTGGATCGTTTCCGATGAAGTCTATGAATGTTTTGTTTACAATGGCATTAAACAAATGAGCATTGCCTCATTAAATGATGAAATTATGAAAAAAACAATCATTTCCAATTCGTTTTCTAAAACATATTCAATGACTGGATGGAGAATAGGTTATACAGCTGGACCAAAAGACGTGATAACATCGATTAAAAGACTTCAGGATCATATGACAAGCAATCCCACAAGCATTGCACAAATGGCTGCCCTCGAAGCTCTTAAGGGTCCTCAAGACTCTATAAAAAAAATGATCGAAGCATTCGATAAAAGAAGAATGGTTATGGTCACTCGATTGAACGAAATGAAAGGTATCGATTGCAAAATACCAAAAGGAGCTTTCTATGCTTTTCCAGAGATTAAAAATACCGGGCTCACTTCAATTAAGTTTGCTGAGAGACTTCTCAATGAAGAAAACATAGCAGTAATTCCAGGTGTTGCCTTTGGTAAAGATGACAATATACGTCTGAGCTATGCCACATCCATGCCAGAGATAGAAAAAGGCATGAACAGAATAGAACAATTTTGTAATAAACTCTAAGCAACAAAACAATCTACATATTTATTCATGTTAGAACGTGCTTTGTCTAAACCTAAACTCATATCTTAAATTCAATTTAGAGTACATTGAGATACATTTTGAACTACGATGAGCGAGTTTCAAAAGCATCAGAACTTATGAAAGTTT
>SMYQ01000118.1 GCA_007050885.1 Candidatus Bathyarchaeota archaeon | reverse complement strand
TATGTGGAAAACCGGTTCGAACGTGAGTATAAAGCTTCCATTGGAGTAGACTTCGCTTATAAAATCATAGAACTAGAAGAGAAGGTGGCACGCTTAATTATTTGGGATATCGCCAGTCAAGAACGATTTGCCCCATATCGTTCAAGTTTTTATAAACAAACAGACGGGGCAATGTTGGTATTCGACCTTACGCGTCCTGAAACCCTGGAGGCAATTGAAACATGGATGCGTGAAATCCGTGAACACGCTGGTGATGTTGAAGTTCTATTAATTGGGAATAAAGCGGACTTAAAGAAGAAACGATCCGTCAAACCAGATGACATCCAAGAATGGGTGGACAGGTATGGCTGTTCTTTCGTTGAAACAAGTGCCTTAAGTGGGGAGAAAGTAGAAGACGCCTTTAGCATGATTACTGAGCAAATCATCGAGAAGCTTGAACAATAACCTATCTTTTTGAACCACTGCCCAGTACAAAGCTCTATTAAGATGTATCATAGACTAAAGTGCATTCTATTATGAGAGTGAATTCGTTATGAGTAAGGAGCCTTATGACCTAGCAGCCTGGACGTCATTTATCCCTGAATCAGAAATTCGACGCCTTCTCAAATACAATGTGCCCTATTATTTCGGAGGCGGAAAACCGGGAGCATTACCCATCGAAACTTTAGCTCAGATTTTAATTGATTTGGGGAAAGAACAGCTTAGAGAGATTCAAGCAGGAAATGAAGAACGCGTCATTGACGATTTTAACTACGGACCAACAAGCGGAAAACCGTTTTTACGAAAAACATTGGCCAACCGCCTCATAGAGAAGGACAATGTAACCCTACCATCGGATCCTCCAGAAGATGATGTTATGATTACAACTGGATCCCAACAAGCCCTTTATGCCATGATTGACACCTGCATCGACCGCGGTGACATCATCCTAACAACCAGCCCCGCATATCTGGGATTTCTTGTACCTGCCGTGAAACTTGGGGCTCAAATTATCACTGTCCCAACTGATTTACAAGGTGCCATCCCTGACTACTTTGAGGAAGCTATTAAGCTCTGTAAGAAGGAGCTGGGTAAAAAACCAGAAATGATCTATGTCGTTCCCGACTCTGACAATCCTAAAGGTACGACGGTCCCTCAAAAGCGACGAGAAGCTTTGTTTAACTTGGCAATGGAACATCATATCATCATCGTGGAGGATGGCGCCTATCGGGAAATCCAGTTTCGCAAACCACGAGAAAAACCTATCAAAGCCATGGACACCGAAAACAAATACGTCGCCTATCTTCGAACTAGCAGTAAAGAAGCCGCCGTATTGCGAATTGGATATAGTGTCTTTCCACCAAAAGTCCATGAACAGATTAACAAAGACAAAGGATTCCTCGACCTTTGCAGCCCCACTATCGTGCAACGAATGCTTGATATCTATTATCGAGACCACATCGATAAGGTGTTACCTAAAGCCTTAGAAACATACAAAGAACGGGCTGATATCATGCGCAAAGCCATCGATGAGACATTTCCGGCTGGGAACCGAACCGATCCAACGGGAGGCTTCTTTATCTGGTGGGAGAGTGAGGACAAAGATTTCGATGCTAAACAATTCCTCGAACAGGTCGCACTTCCCAATGATATCATCTATGTACCAGGTGTCGCGTTCTATCCTTTAATGGGACTTAGCTATATTCCTGAACGAGGTGAACTGACACCCGTGGAGCGGTCACTGAACACAATGCGAATCAGTTATTCCTATTCCCCACCTGATATTATCGACCAGGGTATTCGGAAGCTGGGTGGATTACTTAGTGAATCCCTCACCTGAGCCCTAATAGGAAGGGCTAGCGACCCCGGCGTCGCCATTGGAGAACGAGTATTCCAAATGAAGCAAGGATAAAATAGGTAACGAAGAGTGCAGAGGTGCCGACAGCTAAACCTTGGATAAACAAGATGATGAAATCGAAGGTGAAGAGGGTAAAGCCAAATCGGGCAATCAGCACAAATGTCCCATAGAAAGAATAGACCGGTAGCGCGACAAGCCCACCAATAATTACTAAAATAACGGCGATGAGTCCGATACGGCTTTGGACGGGGTCAAGAAATCGATGGGGGAGATTTATAGTGGCATCATATCGGAAATAGTAAACAATCAGAAACGGTGTGGGTTGAAGCCGAGCCAAGCTCCAAATTTGCATCCCTGCTTGTATAGGAAGGATTAGCAGGGTGAGAACCCATGAGTACAGCAACAATGCTGCGAGTAACCAGGCATACTGAGCACTTACTTCGAGAAGAATCACTTGAAAGGCCAATCCAACATTAGCTACCCCATACATTGCAAAAAACGTCAAGATGCCTGAAATCAGATGTGACCCAAGGAATACTCCAATTCGCTGAATTCTTCGTGTCATCTAGGGCCACCTCTCCTCAATGGGGTTTTTCTCAGATACTTATCCTTTACGTAATTGAATCAAGATTTTGCTAACAACTCCTTGATTCAAGATATATAAAACGAGTTGAAATTAGAAAAAAAAGAAAGGGGGAAGGGGGGGTTACCCCCTTGTTTATGGTTTCGCTACTTGTCGCCGTTTCAAGAAGCACGTTGTAAGCAAGATGATAATCACAATGATTATCACTGCAATGACGACGTACAACTCCAACGGTTGTGGAGGTG
>SMYQ01000099.1 GCA_007050885.1 Candidatus Bathyarchaeota archaeon | reverse complement strand
ATGAACATGTGAAATATATCTTCGGTATCATTGGGGATCAATGGAATTCTTTTTTTGATGTACTCGCTCGAAAAGGTGACCAATTGGGCATCGAATTCATTACGACACGCCATGAAGCCGCGGCTGCTCACATGGCTGATGCCCATGCCCGATTAACCGGGGAACCTGGCGTTTGCTTGGGAACAGTCGGACCAGGTGCGGCAAATCTTGTGGGCGGGGTATACGCGGCCTATGCCGACAGTGTTCCACTTGTAGTCTTGACTGCCCAGAACCAGACTTGGCGGATTTATCCAGATACAGGGATGACTCAAGGTCTTGACCAGATCAATCTCTTCAAACCTATTGTAAAATGGAATGCAGTAGTGTGGACCATTGACCGTATTCCTGAGCTTGTCCAACAAGCCTTTCGTCGAGCCTTAACGGGTCGACCAGGACCAGTGCAGTTGGATATTCCTTCAAACATTCTCTACGGAACTGTAGATACACCGCCCCCCCTCATCCTGCCAAGTAGATACCGACCGACGAATCAGCCAACGGCTTTTCCAACGCTAATCGGACAAGCGGCACAAATGCTCCTTGATGCCGAGTTTCCTCTCATTCATCCGGGAGCCGGTGTGTTATGGGCAGAAGCATCAGAAGAACTTGTAGCGCTGGCAGAACATCTTTCGGCAGGCGTAACTGTGAGCCCTTCTGGACGAGGCACAATCCCAGAGGATCATCCGCTCGCATTTGAACCTGGACTTCAATGCGGGGCATTTGTGCAAAATTGTGCGGATGTGGTTCTACTTGTCGGTGGCCGCTTGGGTGATCTTGATTTTTGGGGAAAACCACCCGGATGGAAGACGCCTGAAAATCAGAAGCTTATTCAAATTGATATCGCAAGCGAGATGATTGGGGTTAACCGAGAAGTAGATTTAGCACTCGTCGGTGACGCGAAAAGTACTCTTCAGTTTCTGCTTTCGGAAGTCAAACGGCGTGGTGAACCCAAAGCTCCTTCTCCTCTTCTTGAGCAGTGTCAAACCTCACGCCAGTCTTTTTATCAATCACAAATGGAGATTGCTGCAAAAGACACTGAGCCAATTCATCCTCTCCGTTTAGCGAAAGAGGTTCGCGATTTCTTTGATCGAGACGCAATCATCTGTGTAGATGGGGGTAATTCCATCCTTTGGAGTCTCCACCTGAATCGAGTTTATGAACCCCGTTCCTACCTTTATGCCTGTGACTCAGGCCATCTTGGGGTTGGACTTCCGTATGCGATAGGAGCCAAACTTGTGCATCCTGACCGTCAAGTCTTTCTAATCACTGGTGATGGCGCTTTTATGTTCAATATTCAGGAATTGGAAACAGCAGTTCGACATAACGCACCGATGATTGCTATAATCGCCAATGATCGACGATACGGAATGATTGCAGGAGTTCAACATCTATTATTTGAAGACAGGTTCTATCAGGTCGATTTCACCGATGTTCGATATGATAAGATAGCGAAAGCGATGGGTTGCTATGGAGAACGTGTTACGAAGCCGAAGGAAATCCGACTTGCTCTTAAACGAGCATTAGACTCCAAGTTACCCGCCGTCATTGATGTTATTATTGACAGGGATGCCAACCTGAACCCACCTGAACTTGCCCTCGTGGGATCAGTATGGCTTGAAGGGTGTACCCCACCACCGGTTGAAGAAGAGAAAAAGGAAAAGAAAGCGGTCACCGAAGTCGTTGCAAGCTAGATAGACAATGGGGGGAATAGCCGTGACAGATTCGAAGATCCAGCCCTGGAAATGTCTCAGTCAAAGAATGGTCTATGAAAACCCGTGGATGACAGTCTACGAAGACCAAGTTCAACTTCCGAATGGACGAACCACAATCTATGGGATAATGGAAACGAAAGAGTTTGTGGGAATAGTGCCATTACTTGATGCCAATACAGTAATACTGACTCGACAATATCGCTACATTCAGGATGAAGTGACCTGGGAAATCGTCTCAGGAGCCATCGATAAAAATGAAACGCCTGAACAGGCAGCCCAGCGTGAACTCCGTGAAGAGATTGGCTATCAAGCTAATACGCTTAAACTGATTAGTGTTATGCGATCAAACAAATCACTCATGCGTGATTTTGGGTATATTTTTCTCGCTCAAGGGCTCACAAGCTGTGTGAAAGAACCGGATGAGACAGAGGAATTTGAAACCGTCACAATGCCATTGGCGAACGCGCTTGATATGATAAAACGTCATGAAATCACAGATTGCGTTTCCATTATTGGGCTTCTCATGGTAGGAAGCCAATCCTAGCTCTACGGGTCGAAATGGGAATCTCTGTTAGTCGATCTGAACCTGTCGTTGGCGTTTCTTTTTGAGGACATGGATCTCTAAAAACCCCTCATTGAACTCTGCCTTGATATGCTCTGGATCCGCATCACGAGGAAGTGAGACCTTCTTCGAAAGGCTCCGAAACCGAATTTCCCGTTGAACCGTTCCCCACCTTTCGTAATGAACCTCTTCACGCATTTTTGCTTTAACGCTAATATGCTCATCAGTTGTAGTGAGTTCGATATCTTTCTTGTTCACCATTGGCAAATCCAAAGTAACGATATATTCGGTTTCAGTTTCTCGAACATCACCCAAGGCTTCAAGGCAACATGAATCTCCATCCCAAAGTGTTTGAATCC
>SMYQ01000101.1 GCA_007050885.1 Candidatus Bathyarchaeota archaeon | reverse complement strand
ACCAATAAGCCACACCTAAAAGAGGCTAACGAGTTCTGATAGAAATTTCTAAAGCTATTTTAAGGAACAATAGCCAATCTTGAACCATGAAAAAATATGATGTTATCGTCATTGGCTCAGGCTCCGGTGGAATCATTCTTGATCAAGCCTACCGGGCGGGATTCAAAGTTGCCTATGTCGATCGTGGACCGCTAGGTGGTACATGTCTGAACGTTGGGTGCATCCCATCGAAAATGCTAATTTACCCTGCTGACCGAGTCGTCGAAATCCAAGAGGCACACAAACTTGGAATCGATGCGGAGATTAAGGACATCGATTTCAAAGCGATTATGAAACGGATGCGTGAACCAATTGACGAAAGCCTTTCGCACATGCGAGCGGGACTCCAGCACGCTCAAAACCTTGACTTCTACGAAGCGGAAGGCCACTTCACCGGAAACTACACTATGGAGGTTGCAGGAGACGAGATTCGGGGAGAAAAAATCTTCATTGTCGCAGGGGCACGTCCCTCAATTCCTCCCATAAAAGGTTTAGACCAAATCAACTACCTCACGAATGAGACACTCCTTGAATTAACTGAACTACCAAAAAGCGTCGTTATCATCGGTGGAGGGTACATCGCTGCTGAATATAGCCATTTCTTGGCAGCTATGGGTTCAGAAGTCACCATGCTACAACGAGGAACCAGATTGGTTCCCCAAAACGAACCTGAAATATCTCTAACTCTTCAACGAGCACTCTCGAAAAGAATGCGCATCTTCACTAACACATCAGCCATTGAAGTGAAACAAACAGCCAAAGGAGACACAGTCGTCGCTGAAGACAAAACCACTGGTGAGGAGATGGAATTTACAGGCGAGCGCATTTTAGTGGCAACTGGTCGACGATCCAACGCCGATGTTTTGAACGTTGAAAAGACCGGGGTTAAAACTGATGAACGCGGGTTTATTCTGGTCAACGATTATCTCGAAACGAGCAAAAAGAACATCTGGGCTCTTGGAGATGTCACTGGACGCTATATGTTTAAACACGTCGCCAACCGCGAGGCTCAAATTGCCTGGAATAATGCCGTCGGAGACAACAAACAGAAAATGGAATACCAAGCAGTCCCCTATGCCGTGTTTTCCTACCCGCAGATTGCCGGGGTCGGACTTACCACCACTGAAGCCACTAAGAAGTATGAAGTGCTCATTGGGACTGCGAAGTATTCGGATGTCGCCAAAGGTGAAGCCATGGTGGAAGAGGATGGATTTGCCAAAGCCATAGTTGACAAGAACACCTACCGAATCCTTGGTTTTCACATCATTGGCCCCTATGCGGCAATGCTCATCCAAGAAGTCGTCGACATCATGGCTATCGGCGGAAATATGTGGACCCTCGCTCAAGGAATGCACATTCACCCAGCACTTACCGAGTTAATTACATCAGCACTCGGGAACCTGTACGACCCATCCCACGTCCATCACCACGAACATGAACACAATTCCTAAATCAGGAGGAAAAAAATGCCAGGAAAAATCCTCGTAATCATTGCAACGGAAAATAAAGAGAAAGCTCTCACTGGGCTAATGTATGCCACAAACGCCATGAAGTACGGTTGGGTTGACGATGTCAAGACCATCTTCTTCGGTCCTGCCCAAAACCTCATGGTCACTGACCCCGATGTCTCCAAAGCCGTTGAAGAACTCGCTAAACAAGGCGAAACATTTGCTTGTAAATTCATCGCGGACCGAGATGATATAGCTGATTCAACAACAAAACTTGGCGTTCAAGTCGAATATGTTGGCTCTATCATTTCTGAGCATATCAAAGACGGCTATACTCCGATGGTCTGGTGATTCTTTCCCAAGTTAAATAGCAATGCAGGTTTCGGTACGATTCACCCCATCTACACTATGAATGCCTTCCATCAATTGACGTAAATCTTCTGTTGATGGAAGCACTGCGTAGGCAATCACATCGTAGGGTCCTGTAACCACATTGGATCGATCCACACCAGAAATCTTCCCAATGGCCTGTGCAACATCCCATACCTTCCCTGCTTCAACTCGGATTAGAATGTACACTACAACCGGCACCTCAATCACCACTTCAGAGTATACCTCAACCGAGATATTAATCTAATAGATAGAGTCACAGTCGCCTCAATCGAGCCCTTTGAGATGAGAATAAGCAATGAAATCGGCTAGACCAATCTATGACAACCTCTTCGAAGTGATTCAGAATCGTCGATCAAAGCGCATATTCTTGGAAAAATCAGTCCCAGATGATGTGCTTGAAGCTATCCTCAATGCAGGTTTTCGCGCTCCCTTCGCAGCACAACTATGTAGCCTCATCTACACCCGCGACCGCAAAAAAATCAAAGACCTACAGCCAATGGGAGTATATCCGACAACCCAGGTGCTAATATTCCCTCTCATTGATTTAAATCGCCACGAGCAAGTAATGAACCAACGAGGACATTCCTACAATTTTGATGATACTCTAGCCCTCTGGCTTGGACTACAGGATGTCTCTCTCGTTGTTGCAAACCTCACCTTAGCAGCAGAAGGCTATGGTCTAGGATCCGTCTTGCTAGGGGCAGCACCAATTGTTGCCGATGAACTAGTGAAGATGTTCAATATCCCCAAACGCGCATTTCCAGTTGTCGGACTATGCTTGGGATATCCAGATC
>SMYQ01000177.1 GCA_007050885.1 Candidatus Bathyarchaeota archaeon | reverse complement strand
GGGTCATCTACTTAGCCGCGTTCGGGTTGTATGTCTGGGCGACACCACTCGAATATCGTCATTTGTTCAATGGCTTATTTTACAACGCACCAGAACTTCTTCCTCCAGAACTTGTTTTGATGGGCTTTTGTGGAGCCGCCCTCCTTTTTGCCCTAGTACCTTATAGATTTGGAAGAAAAGTCGTGTTCAACATCGGCACACTTCTTTTGGGCTTACTCTGCATCTTTGGGGGCGCTCATGAGGAATTGTTGATTGCCGATACTGTTTCCATCGTCTTATCAATCTTATCGGCTTTTGTTGTTGCTTTCATAATTGGAGTGGGGGCCTGGCTCGTCTGGGCTGAAATTGGATCAGTTCGGATGAAAGGCCGTCGCGCTGCATTTGGATGGTTGATGGTAGGGTGTCTTATTGGGATTATTTGGTGCATTACTGTATTCTCATCCTACTCATTGACTCCGTTGCTTGTATACCCCATTGCGGCTTCTCTGGTACTAATCAGCATATTTCCATTGACAAACGCCCGAGAGGTAATATGGAATGAACGCCTCGTTGAGGACATCGATGTAAGTGTGGACAGCCGTCAAGTAAGTCGGGCGCTTCGCGATTTAGAGGTTGACACTTCGCTTCGCAGTATCGAACAACAAATCGAAACTGAAATCGCCCATCTCATAAAAACCACGGGAGTAACTCGTAAGCAAGCCAAAACACTCCGTGATGAAGGGTATGAAACCCCTGAACTTGTTGCTCGTGCTGATCCAGAGATGATGGCCCAGATCCTTTCTAGCTCATTAGAAAAAGCAGAGGAAATCATCAAAAAAGCCAAATCTGGAAAACGTCACACAACGAAAAGAACAACTAAGTAGTAGAAGCCTTGAGGATGTAATAGCAGATGCCTTGAACCACGACCAAACAAGGTGGGAGGTTAACTGGGTCAATGACAACGAAGGGGCGGAAGAAGATTCGAACCCAGCGTAAACGGCTGGGCCAATTCTTCACTCCTGACTGGATAGTCGATTATCTCACCCGCCATACACTCAGCCCGGCACTGGCTGAAAATCCTGAACGATTACTTGGAGAATTCACAGTTCTTGATCCGGCATGTGGCGATGGTGCGTTTCTTATTGGTGTTCTGCGGTTCCTGGCAAAAAGAGTCGAATCCTATCCAATGGAAAAACAACGGTTGCTCATTCGTAGCATCGTTGACAGTATCCATGGCATTGATGTAGACCCCAAGGCGCTCGAGCAGTGTCAACGGCACCTCGAGCAATTGAGCAAGAAGCTTCTGGGGGTACCCGCGGATTTCTCCCAGCGTGTTCTGTTAGGAAATAGCCTCATCCAACCTGATCGAAATGCCCAAGATGTTTTTGGAAAAGCCCTTCCCAAGAAGCTTCCAGTGGACTGGCATCGTGTATATCCCTGGGTTATGCGGGACGGAGGCTTCGATGCTATTATTGGTAATCCCCCTTTCATCGGCATAAAAGCCATGGAGCCGGATCTGAAAACCTACATTCGCCATCGTTACCGCACGGTTCATCAGCAATTTGATATCCTCATTCCCTTCATCGAACTCGGTCTAAACCTCTTGCGACCCGGTGGTCGGTTAGGCTATGTAATCAGTAACAAAGTCCTTGCTGCAGATTATGGAAGTGTTCTTCGAAAGACTCTAGTAAAAAATTACGTGATTGAACAAATGGTAGATTTATCCCACCTTAATGCCTTCGAAGACGCCGCAACCTACCCCCATCTGATCGTTATTCGGAAACCCCGAATACCAGATGAAGTGCACCGGAATCGAGTTCAAATTCCCCAAGCTCCCACCTACCCGAAGGATCTCTCCCAAACAAACATTCCCCTCCACTCAGTTCCCCAACATTACTATGATACATTACCCAATACGATTCTAACTCCCTCCCTAACTGAAGCAAAGTTCTCAATCCTCCGAAAATTACTCCATAGCACCATTCCCTTGGGGCAAGCCACAACCATCCGCTGCGGTATAGCTAAAACCGGATTCACCAAACACTTGCTTTCAGTCAATGCATACGACAAGCTTAGCAAAGCGTCACGAGACAAAACGCTCCCTTTTCTCAACGCTGGCGATGTTCATCGGTACCGGCTTCGGCGTAAGAAATATCTCACCTTCACGCCAGATCTATCCTCTGAGGATCAATGGCAAGACTTCAAAGAACCCAAACTCGTCATTGCCGGCATGGCCAAACACCTCCGCGTCGCACTCGACGAAACTGGCCACGCTCTCGGTCGTGTTTACTACATCGCTAACGCCCGTGCTCCCTTCGACCTTTATTTTATGCTAGGCTTACTCAACTCTCGCCTTATCAACGCCTTCTTCTCTCTGCTCTTCGTCGCCACTCATCTCCGTAGTGGGTACATCCGTTACAATGCCAGCTATCTTGAACAAATCCCACTTGTCACCCCAACTCTGCACCAGGAAGAAAAGCTCGCTGACCTTGCCAAACTAGCCACACAAAACCCGAAATACCTACAAAAGGGGCTAGACCACGAAATCAATGAAATGGTCAACAATTTGTACGGATTAACTGGTGACGATGTCAAGTTGCTAGAAGAATAAGTTTAATACGCAGCATTGTACAAATTCCTAAAAAGCAATATTCTCATCGTTTGATAAAAAAAGATTATGTATAAAAACAACTCTATCTCTC
>SMYQ01000138.1 GCA_007050885.1 Candidatus Bathyarchaeota archaeon | reverse complement strand
GTTCGCGTGAGATGTCAACGCCTTCACTGTTAATTATCGCTATCTGAATGGCGCCGCCTGACGCAATATCGCGCTTTCGAGCAGCACTGACAGCCCGTGTGACCAACTCTTTCCCTTCATCAATGGTCATATTATCACGATACTCATCTTCAAGAACACCATATGCTACGACTGATCCACTTCCTGTGGCCGTAAATTCTTCCTCCTCCAACATACTGCCCAATGGATCAAGCATGTAAATGTGTCCTCCTTTTTTGTCAACACCACCAACGATAAGCATGGTGATTAAAGGAAACATGCGGTTTCGAAATAGAATCGAGGATGTGAGTCGTGAAATCGCTTTAACTGTCAACTCCCGACCGGTCTCTAAAGCCTCTAGTTGGGCAATTGCGCGAATATTATTAGTGAGTTGCTGCGCATCGGCAACGGATCCTGAAATCGTCATTGCCGTATGATCTGTAATCTGCAGGATTTTAGGTGCCGTATCGCTTGCAACAAGGTAACCCATTGACGCTTGCGATTCAGTACCAAGAATCACCCCACCGTTTACTTTCACAGCAACAGTGGTCGTGTGAGACATTAAGCGATGATTATCATTTTGTCCCATCATGGCTGATAAAACCTCTAAATCAATGACTAATTGCCCACGAATATCCCTACCAATTTAAGTTTTCTTCTCTTTTTGGTTTCATCAAAAGCTTGTCACAATTTACTCATGGCGGCTGCTGGGTCAAAACATTTTTAGCTGGGTCCTTTCACGTCTCCAGCACTCAGCTTAATGGTGAACAAACCATGGCGTTTCGACCAGAAATTCACGCTCCTCAAACGGGTGAAACTCGCCGAGGTCGGGGGTTTAGCCACTCTGAACTGAAAGATGCAGGTATCGCGCTAGCTGATGCTCGCTGGATGGCAATCCCCATTGATGGCCGGCGTAAAACAAAACACCCTGAAAACGTTAAACTGCTAATGGATTTCGCTAAACGAATCAGCAAATTAAAAATCACTCCGAAGCCCCCAGTAGCTGAGAAACCAAAGCCAACTAAGGCTAAACCTAAACCTAAATCTAAACCTGAACCCGAGCCCAAGCCGATTGAAACAGACTTGGCCACTCTTAGCGGCGTAACAAAGAAACTCTCCGAGAATCTTGTAGAGGCAGGGGTAAGGAATATTCATGATCTAGCAAGAACTTCACCCAGACGCTTAGCGCGTATTACTGATTTGAAACGGGATCGTGCTGAAAAGCTCGTAGACGCTGCGAAACGATACGAACGAGAAAAGACCAAGGCCACACGTGAAGAGAAGACTAAAGAGCCTAAGATTAAGGAACTCAAAGATCTCCCCGAGATTAACCGTACTAATATCAGGCAACTCAAAGAGCTGGGTGTAGAGTCGCTCGACGACCTTAAAGCCGAAAATCCCCGAGATCTATCATTGCTCACTGGTATTCCGGAAGCCCGCATCAAAGAATGGCGAAAAGAAATCCGTACCCAGGTTGAAGAATAGCATCGGTTCAATCGCGGATTTGATTCAGTTCCCCTTTTTAGAGGTAAGGATTCCATGGAAATGCTTGTTCTGTGGAATACCATCCAAACTCACGATACAATATTGCGATAGCTCCTTGCGGCGGGATAACGCCCCGCTCGGTGATGATGGCATCTATGTATTCTGGAGGCGTGACATCAAATGCAGGATTACGAACACTCACATGTTTCCACTCTGCAAGCTTTTCTTTCGAAACGACTTCTGAGATATCCCGTTCTTCAATTTCTACTAGCTCACCTGCCATTGTGGCGGGGCTGAACTTGTAACTTTCAGCAGCGACCAAGAAGTCCAATCGAGCTTCATCAGCGGCTAATGCGACTAAACTGGTTCCGATCTTATTCACTACTGCACCGTTGGCCGTAATCGCATCAGCTCCCACAAATACCTTATCAGATCGTGCAATTAAGTACCGGATGGAATTATCCGTTATTAACGAACAGGGGATTCCTGCTTCATCTAGCCAGGTAGCAGTAATATGCCCCTGATATTTCGGTCGGGTCTCGGGCACGAAGACACTGAACTCCTTCCCCATCGAATAGGCGGTTTTTAGGACACTGAAGGCTGTGGCGCTGTTACAGTATGTAAAGATGATATCTCCATCCTGGATTAGCCGTGAACCAATTTGCCCTATGGTCTTCACTGCATTATTTGACATCTCGATGAAGCCTTCGCCAATTTTTACACTAGCCTCTCTTAGCGCGTCAATGCCCTGAGCTTCTTCAAGCCGGTTGAGTAGTCTGGTGTAAAAATAGCTCAACGCATTAGGTAATGAGACTGCGGTCGGTCTTGTTTCATAGAGTAACTGAGCCGCAACAGCTATGTCGCGAAGAAATGAGGGAACATGTCTTGCCTTGGACTCCTGTGCAGCAATAACTAGCCCCTTGGCCGCTGCACGGGCGATACGTCCTGCCCCACGCGTACGCATTGACTGAATATCCTCAGCGATTTTCTGAGTTTCAGGAGGAATTAATGCCATCACTCATCGCCGAGGCATTTAATACACAATCAAGGTATTAATGCTGTCATGGAGGCGGTACACATTGAACGTTGATTGGCTCATCAAGAAATTCAAGAATTATGAAATCGCCAGTGCCGATGGAACAGCCATTGCAGCGGCGTCAGCGATTAAAGATGTTGCTTTAAAGGCACCTGC
>SMYQ01000210.1 GCA_007050885.1 Candidatus Bathyarchaeota archaeon | reverse complement strand
GGGTCGTCGCAGATTTAGAAAAGCAAAAGCTATCAATCACAGAATTCCGAATGCTCAGCTTATGCGATGGAAAAATAACTCTGCAGGAAATCGCTGAGAAAATGGGCCTACAATTTTTCATTGCCATGCGAATGCTTTTAGACCTCCAGAAGCGTGGGCTTGTAGATTTCGAAAAACGTTTCTAATCAAGAATAAGAGGAACGAATGATTCATAACCCTAGTTTGATAGTACGAATATATGGTGAAATGACATGGGTGTCAAAGGTTGGCTCGGTTGGCACTTCAAAATGCAAAAAACCTCACTGAATGCATTCCAAGCTTTGGTCGCAGCAGTGATCGATGATGTCCTTGAATCCTGTAAGGGCGACGTCAACATGGCAAATGAAAAATTATTGCGGTTAGGTAGCGCGATGGCAGAAACTCTCTTGTTCGAATACAGCGATACCATAGGAGAACATGCAACCACCTTCGATGGATTCCTCGACACTTTCACACTAGCAACGCGCGTAATGTTAGGGAGAGCCTTTGACAACGCGTTCTACGACAAAGCTGAGAGAAAAATTGTTTACGTCTTCAACGAGTGCCCCATCTGCGAAAACATTCGAATGTCCGATGAATTCAATGGCTTGAAATACTGCAACATCCTCAGCGGTGTCTTTCAACACGTCCTAACGCTCCGCGGTTTCAGCAGCGTCTGTGAAGAAGTCCAATGCAAGACGTGGGGCGCAGATTCTTGTGTGTGGGAGCTACGCGAGGTTTAAAGCCTCTTCATAGCCTTTGGTTTTTTGTTACCTGAGTGGGTTTTGAGGCTTGGAAAGAAAGTTTGATAAGTTAACCAATATCAGGTCTCGATGGAGTGAACATCGTGCCTGAGAAGACTTCAACTATTAGTGGTTTTTATCGCCTCTCTATCGAAGAGCGTGTCAAAAAGCTTCGAGCCTTCGCCGATCTTTCTGATGATGATGTTGCCCTATTATCAGCATTTGGCGCTTTAGACGCAGAAACAGCCGATAGGATGATTGAGAACGTCGTTGGCTCATATGCGTTTCCACTAGGCTTAGCAACGAATTTTCAAATCAATGGGCAAGACTATCTGATTCCCATGGCATTGGAAGAACCCTCTGTGGTGGCTGCGGCCTCAAACGCTGCTCGTATGACACGAAAAACTGGCGGGTTTAAGGCTAGCAGTACAGATCCAGTGATGATTGGGCAAATTCAGGTGACAGATATTCCTGATATGAAGGCTGCCCAGGACACTGTTCTTGAACAGAAAGAGAACTTATTGAAGGTCGCCAATGCACAGGATCCGGTATTGGTAAAATTCGGGGGGGGAGCACGTGACTTGCAACTACGCCAACTGGAAACAATGATGGGACCAATGCTCATTCTTCATCTTCTTGTCGATGCACGGGACGCCATGGGAGCAAATGCGGTGAACACAATGTGTGAAGCATTAGCCCCATTGATTGAGGAGCTGACCAAAGGCAAGGTGTACCTTCGAATTCTATCGAATCTAGCGGAGTACCGACGCGCACGGGCTGAAGCGCTTTTTTCTGCTAAAGACCTTGGAGGTCCACATGTTGTTGAAGGTATTTTGAAAGCGTACGCGTTTGCCCAGGCTGACCCCTATCGGTGTGCAACGCATAACAAAGGAATCATGAACGGGATTGACGCTGTGTTATTAGCTACGGGACAGGATTTCCGTGCAGTTGAAGCAGGTGCCCATACATATGCGGCGACCCAAGATGGCGGCTATCAGTCATTAACTCATTATGAAAAGACACCAGAAGGTGATCTTCGAGCAACTATCGAACTGCCAATGGCAGTTGGCCTGGTGGGAGGCGCAACCCGAACGCATCCTGTAGCCCGCTTATGTGTGAAAATACTCGGGGTCAAAACAGCAACTGAACTCGCCCAAATCATTGTGAGTGTGGGTCTTGCCCAAAATGTTGCAGCCTTACGGGCGCTGAGCCAAGAAGGAATCCAAGCGGGGCATATGAAATTGCATGCGCGTAATGTTGCCATTGCTGCGGGCGCGTTTGAGGGAGAAGTGGACCAAGTTGCCCAGAAGATGATTGCTGAAAAACGCGTGCGATTTGATGCAGCCCAAGAAATCCTCGCTGAGATGCGAAAGAAAAAGGTGTGACACAACAATTTCTTATAGGCTTCCCCACCTCATATGTAACAAGAACCTACAGCGTGTGGCTGCATTAGCGTGACACTGTCTAGCGGTGATTAACAAAATGAGACAGTACATCGGGATGATTGAAATCCTAGGCGAAGGGGGCGAAATGCAACCGCTCCATTGGAATCCCAAGCATCTAGTAGACGGACGATCAATACTCGTTGTTGACGAGACCGAGGGAATTATCTGGGTATGGCTAGGACATGGGACAACCATGTTACAGCGGACCACGGCACTGCGGCAAGCCCGCTTTATCATGAAAAATGGCACTCATGTTGGAGAAACCCACTTTGGCACAAAATGCACGAATTTCATTGAAGTGCCAGGAGATTTGAATAACCCCAAGGTGACTCTCCTCCATAAGCTCCTTGAAGAGCATCCAAAGACTTCTGATTATCTTATTATCATTAAGAAAGATGTCGAGGTTTCGACATTTGAAGAATCCTTCCAAGACAAAGTCGAGATCATTGAACAGACAATTGTGCCTGAACCCATTCGCAAAGTTACCCCGATTCG
>SMYQ01000113.1 GCA_007050885.1 Candidatus Bathyarchaeota archaeon | reverse complement strand
TGCTGTCAAAACTGAAAAAGCTGGTTCTGGTCCAGGATTATAGACAGTAATAGTGTCAGTCACAAGCGTCATCCCATAGACCTCGTAATAGACATCCCGGTCTACATTTGTAATTATTAACTGCGAACCATTTCCACTTACAGGTAGTCCAAGAGCTAGAACCATAGGCACACAGATGAGAATGAGTAGAAACACAACTCTAGTCTTCAAAGATACACGCACCGATGCCAAGTTTCGATTTTTCGATTCCATTCATATATTTAAGCATTCTCTTATCAACCATAAAAAAAGCGCAACAATCCGTCGTCTGTCTAAAGCCACCCCATTTCGAAATGAAATCTATTCTAAGGGTTTTTTCCATGAGTTGGGTATTTTACCATATATCTTTGCAGGTACACCATATACAATGGCTTTAGGGGGCACATTTTTGGTAACTACGGCTCCGGCCCCAACAACTGAACCCGCTCCAATTTCGATATTTGGTAAAATTACAGCTCCTGCCCCAATGCTTACACCTTCTCTTAATATCGGGCCATGAAGGTCGTATTGAGTTCTCATAACGTATTTATCGTTGGTAAGAATGCAGCCAGGTCCAAGGAAGACATGGTTTTCAATATGGGTGTTCCATGGAATGTAGGCATTGGATTGGATTGATACCCTGCTTCCTATGAATGAGTTACCATCGATTATCACACCAGTTCCCACAGTAGTACCCTCGCCAATGGTAACTTCTTCACGTATTAACACATTATGTCCTAAACGCACATTGTTTCCCATTTGAGAACCTGCGTATATCACTGATCCCGATCGAATGATACACTCATGACCAATTGTAGTGGACTCCAAGCCAATCCAGGGAGATTCAATTTTTCCCTGCTGATACTCTCGAATTAACCTCTGAGGGGAAAACCCGATTGTTGTCTTTTCACCAAGAAACACTTGGTTTCCAATTAGAACGGGTCCTTGAATAAGACAACCTGGTCCGAAGTAGCATCTCTCTCCACTTCTAACATTCCCTCTTATTTGTACAAATGCCTCTATTAGACAATCTCGTCCAACATTTATTTCTCCGTCAAGAACTGCGCTAGGATGGATTCTCCCTTTCAATGGATATGAAACTCCTCAAGATAGATAATTTTCTTTCTTCGTGCACTTTCAAGGGCGGCTTCTGCAATTCGAAGGGCCTCTAATCCATCAGTACCAGAAGTGGAGGGGGATTGGTTTTCTTTGATGCTTTTCACGAAGTGGCCAAGTTCTCGTTTTAATGGTTCATCCCACGCAGAAGTGGATTTCTGTTCCCACTGCTTGGTACCGATTGTTACTTCCTGTGAAATATAGTCTAAAGTAATGACACCTTCGGAGCCTGTGATGTTTAATCCGCGAAGTTTTCGGGGTGTCAGCCAGTTGCATTCTAGGAAAAATGTTGGCTTATCGTTGAAACGAATCACGATGTTAGCATGATCTTCATACTTGTGATAAAGGTTCCCGGCGATTGCATATACTGATGTCGCCTCCTGCTTGACTAAGAATCGGGAGATGTCGATGTCATGAATGGCCATGTCTTTGATTATTCCAATATCAGCCACTCGTCCAGGGACGAAGGGACCTAGCCTACGGGCTGATCCTAGTACAATTTCGCCAACTTTTCCTTGATCAATAACTTCGGATGCGATATTCACGGAGGGGTTGAAACGCTCAACAAAACCCACCATTAACAGCACATTTGCTGCTTTCGCTGCATCAATTACTCGTTGAGCTTGACCAACTGTATCTGTCATTGGTTTCTCAAGTAATACATGCTTTCCTGAAGCAATTGCCTCTAATGCAACGTCTGCGTGCGTAATCGTTGGGGTGCAGATGGTTACCGCGTCGACATCCTTGTTTCGTAACAGGTCACTTGTTTGGGTGTAATGGGTTGCATTGAATCTTTCCGCGAATGCTTTAGCCTTATCCGCATCACGATCTGCGACAGCCACTAGTTTCGCTTCTTCTAATTCTGAAAAAACCCGTACGTGGTGTTTACCCCAAGCGCCTATTCCGATTACGCCTATTCCTGGAGGGTCCATTGTTGCCACCAAAGCTACAGACCCGAATAGCCCTAAAAAAGTTACCGATGTTACGTTTAAACCAGTTTAATCGAAACGATAATTTAGGAGAATTCCAACAAGAACTTGATAACTATGTCCCTTTCTGAACCAATGGCGAAACTCCGTCAACTAGGTCTCACAGAATACGAAACACAAGCCTATTTAGTTCTCATTCAAGGAACACAGTTGAATGCTGAAGAAGTAGCTCGTAATGCGAATATTCCTATTCCACGGGTATACGGAGTCTTAGAAAGCCTTAGGGATTTAGGCTTAATTGTAATACTTGAAGGACGACCCAAGAAGTACGAAATAATCAGCCCTGAGGAGGGCTTGCAAAACCTAATAGAACTAAGAAAACGTGCTAATGAAGAATCATTGCGCCAGCTTGAAGAAACAAGTCAAGAAGTTAAAGAGGTTTTATCTCCAATCTTTTGGCGAGAACGACTTCGAATAAAACCAGAGGATCTCCTTGAGTCACTAGAGAATCTAGCCGTAACCGAAAAGCAGACAAAGAAATTAATCAAGGAGGCGAAGAATGCAATTGATATTTTCACCGATGTCTTTAGTTGGTTTGAAGGCGTCGAAAAGCTCCTTGGGAGGGCTGTAGAGCAGGG
>SMYQ01000069.1 GCA_007050885.1 Candidatus Bathyarchaeota archaeon | reverse complement strand
GCAAGTCTATCTATTGGGATCCTCTCGTAAGTCAGGGGGTCTATCAATATTCCATGAACGTGTGGGCCAGTCTCATGTGTAAAAGCGTTAAGACCGACTATGGCTTTTGGAGGAATTACTGGAATGCTTGAGTGTTTTTCAACTAGTTTACTAAGCTCCATTAATTTTGTTAGGTCGAATTTTATATTGTATCCATATAGGACTTTCAATGCTGTGCATGTCTCTTCAAGACTAGCTGCGCCACATCGTTCTCCTATTCCATTGATTGTGACATAGAAATAGTACTCTCCTTTTCCAGATTCAACTGCTGCTAGTGTATTGGCTGTTGCCATTCCAAAATCGTCATGGAAATGAAGTGCTATAGGTTTACTCCAAAATTCCCTTAACTCATCTACAAAATATCTTGCAGAAGAAGGTGTGAATGTTCCTACTGTATCTGTAATGAGAAGGTTGCATTTTTCTTTATCTTCTCCGATTTTAGCGATTTTCTTGACATCATCCATCTCGGCTCTACTTGCATCTTCAAGACCTAGAGAAACTCCTATTCCATGTTCAAGAGTGTATGTAGTCAATTCTTCAAGTCTTATCAGATAGTCGTCTAGATTTGTTTTCAATCTCTTTTGATAATGTAGTCGAGACGCAGGGGCAATGAAGGAAGCCATATCGCAATCGACATCAATCAACTCGTCGATATCTTCTTTTAATACTCTGCAGAGGCCCCAACTTTCAAAACCTAATCCTTCACCAATTATCTTCTTCGTTGTACTCTTCTCTTCTTTAGAGACTGCTGGAAATCCTACATAAGCTGCGTCAACACCAGCTTCAGCTAATTTCCTAGCCATTTCCAGCTTCTCATCTGAGCTAAAGACTACTCCGGAAGTCTGTTCACCTTCTGTTAGTGTTGCATCTAAAATGTAAATAGACTCAGGCATGTTCGCTTTCTTCAAATCGATAGTGTCTCTTACATAATCATGAACGAGAGGATTATTCAACCAGTACTACCTCCGATAAGTCACGAGTGTAGATCTAACGTAAAATATTTTTGCCTAGGGAGATTAAAAATATCTACTAGTAAATTGGCTCTGCTAGTTAGTTTTCTCCAATATTCTCACTATCGCCTGTCCCACATCACTGGTAGTTGATGTTCCACCCAAATCAGGAGTCCTAATCGATTGATCTTTGAGAACTGTCCTTATAGTGTTGTCAATTAGTTCACTAGCTTTTGAAGCGGCCTTATCTTGACGGGTCTTTGCTATCCAGTCTAGCATCATTTTTCCAGCCAATATCATAGCAATGGGATTGGCTTTTCCTGTTCCGCCTAGAGTTGGTGCAGAACCATGAATAGGCTCGAACATAGCCTTTCCATCACCTATATTCCCACCTGCAGCCAGTCCTATCCCACCAGTGGTTGCACCAGCAAGATCAGAGATAATATCCCCATGGAAATTGGGCGTTACTACGACATGATAAAATTCAGGTCTCAACACTTGTGATTGAGCAAAAGCATCCACATACTCATGAGTAGACTCGATCTCTGGATAATCAGCAGCTATCTCATCGAAAACTTTTGCGAATAGTTTGTCACTGACCAATACCTTACTACTCTCAACACATGTTACACGTTTCCTTCCATCATATGGCGAGTCTCCCCATTCTCTCGATAATTCAAAGGCATATCGAATTATTCTCGTCGAACCATTCCGTGTAATGATTCTAATGTTTGTTGCCACTTCATCACGCATTATTCCACCTTGCATAACGTAGAGGTCCTCAGTATTTTCACGCACTATAATGTAGTCGATGCTTCCAGGTTTCTTTCCAGTTAATGGAGACGGAATGCCCTCAAACAACGTAATGGGGCGAAGATTTACATATAGATCGAATCTGGATCTTAAACCTAGAACTACGTCTGCGGCTACCTCAACCCCATCAGGCCTGACTACTCCTGGTATTCCGACGGGAGCTTTATAGATACAGTCAGCTTTTTCCATGACATCCCAATCTGATGGTTGAACCGCAAATCCCGTCTTTTTAAAAGCTTGAGCTCCAGCTTCACACTTTACAAAATCGAAACTTAGTTCTGAAATTTTTTCGATACTCCTAAGAACCTTAAGTCCTTCATTCATTATTTCAGGTCCAATTCCATCTCCTGGAATGTATGCTATTCTATACTTCGTCATCCAAACTCACCAGCAAGTAAAGATCTCTAATTTCTTGTGATATTGATAAGAGCTATTGTATTCACTAAAGTTAGTAGCTGGAGTTCATCTCAATTCTTTTCTTGTGTTTGAGCGTTTAGTTGTTTCTTTTTTTCTTGTTCTTCACGTTTTGCAGCCTTCTTATAGAGAACGTATAGGATCGTTAAGGCAAATGCTGGAAATACTAAGAAGACAGTTAACCCTGTTGTGTATCCCATAACATCAAACTGCTGGGTCGTGAAGAAAAGAGTCAAACCGAATATCGCATAACTCAAAGAAGCAGCGATCGTAAGATAATCAGCACGTCTCATCTGAATCTCCTTAAGGAATGTACGCTTTATACCAAATTCTGATGGAAAACTGAATCCTCTAAGCTCCATAGCCAAAGCTATGTTCTGACTTCTTCTAAGCGCACCTGCAGCCAGCGGTGGCATAGCAGCAATAATTGCACGAAGTATACTCACTGGATTCTTGGAATCCATAGCTTTGTAAGCTCTTGCTTTCGATGCGTCAGCAATAGTGAATAATTCTTCTTGAATGAGTGGAAGAAATCTGAGCATGAAACCAATAAGAAATGATATTTTAAAAGAAACACCTGTTTTGTGGAGAGCTAGACTTATGTCAAATGGATCGGTTGTCATTGCAAAAATCATGAAAGCGATACCCATAGTTGCTAGTCTAAGGCCTATGCCTAATCCAAGAAAGAATCCTGGTTCAGAAATCGATATCACAAATGGGCCTAATGGTATTTCGATATATGGAGGGCCTCCGGCTAATGATTGAACAAGTATTAGTGCTATCATGATTGGTGCGAGATAGGCTAAAAACTGCCAGTATTCCTTCGGACTTATTCCTGCAACAAACCAGAGCAAAAAAATGGCGAAAAGTGTTGTGAATATCATCAATTGATAGCCAGGCCAGATCAAAGCAACAATAAGATAACATAAAATGAAAATTAGTTTGGATCTTGGATCTAATCTATGTAAAAAAGAGTCGGATGCAGAGTATTGATAAAGAAATTTCATCGTATTAAAACTCCTATGATATCAATTATTTCTAATTCTTTTCATCACTGCGTCCTTAGTTTCATCTACAGTTAAAACTGGGGGATTAATTCCTAAAGCATTTCCGAGCATAGTGATTTGTGGAGGCTCAACATATGTGTGGGAAAGAAGATCTATTTGTCCAAAGACTTCTCTAGTTGTATCGTCAACCAACATCTGACCTTCACATAGAGCTACTGTTCTTTTCGTATATTCCGCTACTAAATTCATAGCATGAGTTATTACAAGAGCAGTAATTCCTTCCTTGTTCAAGTCTCGTGTCAAATCCATAATTGCTCTTGCTTCTTTTCTATCTTGGCCAGTTGTCGGCTCATCTATGACTAATATCTTGGGTTCCATAGCAAGTATTGCACTTATGGCTACTCGCTGTCTTTGCCCTTTTCCAAGACGGAATGGATGAAGATCTCGGAACTCCCACAAATGCATACGTTCTAAAACTTCTCTCACTTTTCTTTCAATCTCTTGCTTGGGTGTTTCAATATTCCTTAAACCGAAAGCTATCTCATCGTATATGGACTCCTTGAAGAGTTGGTGGTCTGGATTCTGGAAGATATATCCGACCTCTTTAGCAAGATCGGAAGTCCGCATGTCCTTCGTATTCCTTCCATTAATTTTGACTGCGCCCTTTGTCGGTTTGAGGAAGCCGCTGATACATTTTGCCAGAGTTGTTTTGCCAGAACCATTTTGACCAATTAAAGCCACAAATTCGCCATTTTCTATGCTAAGAGAGACATTCTTTAGAGCTTGAATTCTGTTCGGTGGCGGATAGGTGAAGCTTACATTCTCTATGCTAATTATGCTATTTTTTTTCGACATTTCCAAACATCTTAGAATAAATTTTTACTGCGCTATTCAAGGTAAGAGGAATTTCCTCTGAGGATGGACGTATGCCCTCATTCATCAGGTCATAAGTAAGCTCTGTTACTTGAGGAGCATCTATTCCAGCTTCAGCTAATAATTCTTTTTCAGCGAAAAATTTTCTTGGTTCAGCAATTGTTTTTATCTCGCCATCATTGAGTAAAGCTATTCTATCAGCAAATTGTGCAAGTTGTTCAGACTTATGCTCAACCATTACAACAGTTATACCTTCCTTGGAGACAAGCTTCCTAACCGCATCGAATACAATTGTTGTCCCAATCGGATCAAGTTCCGATGTCGGTTCATCTAATAGAAATATTTCATTACCTAAACAATATACAGAAGCTATTGCGACTCGCTGTTTTTGTCCTCCTGATAAATCATAAGTCACACTATTCTGGATATTCTCTATACCGAAGAATTTTACTACGTCGTCCCTTTTCGCAATTATTTCATCTTTGGACATGCCTCTGTTTTCCAGTCCCCATGCCAATTCCTCCCTGACGAAAAGATTGAATATTTGTGATTCTGGATCTTGCATCACCATGCCTATCATCCTTGACAATTCAGCCATGCTAGCCTCAGTAGTTTTTTGGCCATTCACAGTGGCTGTCCCAGATAGTTTACCTTTAATGTAGTGTGGTATTACTCCATTCATGAGATACAGAAGGGTGGTTTTACCAACTCCAGTTGGACCCATTATGCCTAGAAACTCACCTTTCTTTACAGTTAGGTTAACGTTTTTCAGTACTGTACCAGATCCTCTTAGATAACTGAAATTGATATCACGAAGTTCTATGGGAGCATTGGCAGCCAAATTTTTTTCCTCAAAACTATCTACAATATGTGGCTCATACAACACGGTGCCAAGTTATATATATTCATTCAATGAAACAATGAAGAGAAAATATCTGGGAGTGCTCAAAATGTCCAAATATATCTATACTGCCGTCGTAGCCGCGATTGTTCTCTGCTTAATCACCGCTGCCTACATATACTACTTCGCGATTGGTGTGATTCCACCCTATCAGCCATACGACCCTGTTCCATCGTACATAATCTGGATAGTCCTCATCATACTATTGGTTATACTAGCATTTGCTGCATTGAAGCGTCCCAAAAAAACATAGTGAGGTAAGAAAAATGGATCCAATTCCTGATTGGGGTGAACGTAAACTCTGGCCTACAGACACAAGAAGTCTAGTATCATCTGTGCTTCTAGCAATAGCCTTCACAGCGAACATGCAGATCACCGAGCGAATTGATGCAGCTACCACAGGCGGAGCGCTTATGTGGTTAGGCGTTTGTTTTGCAACGACGTGGATGTTGACAGGAGCCCTATTCTTCGGAATGACAGGAGCTCTTATAGTTGCAAACGTAAATCCACTCATCGCCATCCTAACAGCAACAGCGCCACTAGCACCTGCTTTCTTCGCAGCGAACATGTTGATCGCAATACCCGCAGCCTTACTATTTCATCATTTCAAAAAGTCTGGGCAAGACCTATCATTCAAAACCTTCATGACTGTAGGCGTACCTTGCGGTATGCTTTCAGTTATACCACTGTTCGTTGTCTGGGTTACGCTACTAAAGCTGCCAAGTCAACTGATAACAACATTCGCTATATGGGGATTCGCAATGGCTATCCCTGGGGCTTTTCTAGGCTACTTGATGTGCAGATACATTGCTAGGTCTGGAGTCTTAATCGGCTAGTTTTAGCCGATAACCTCTTTTTTTATTTTAAAAAAATGGAAAGAGAAAGCTAGCTAAGTTAGAACTTTGGCTGCCAAAAGACTGTAGATCTTAGTAGCTTCAACAACCTCTTCGGGATCTATCCATTCATCGGGTGAATGAGCAAGTTCGGCTAGTCCAGGTCCTAGAAGAATGGTGGGTATTCCTTTCTCAGCATAGAATCTGCCATCACTTGCTTGTAGATATCCAACTGGTTTATCGGATATTCCTCTACAGCTACATACTTTTTGAGCTATCTTTACGATAGGACTGTCATGTGAGGTTTCTATTGGGCTTCCTGTCAGAAGAACCTCCATTTTTGCCTTGAAATCAGAGTCTTGTTTCTTCATGTCGTCGATGACATCCTGCAACTCTTTTGTAGCTCCCTCAATTGTCTCGTTTGGTAGGATCCTTCTATCTATGGTAACTTCACATTTGTCAGCAACAACATTTGTTTTGACGCCGCCTGTTATCATGCCGATGTTCATTGAAGGAGGTGGAGTGAGCGGATGTTCTCTCTGTTTTAACTGTTCAACAACTTTGTTATCAATCATCTTAAGGAGATTGATCATTTTGTCGATTGCGTTTATTCCATCCCAAGGAGTACTTGCATGGGCTGTTCTACCTTCTGTAGTTATCTTAAACCAGATGATTCCCTTCTCTGCTATGGCTATCTTGTTGGCAGTTATCTCACCTACAACCACGTAGTCCGGATTTATTTCTCCACTCTCGAGAACGTGTTGCGCCCCTTTGAATCCTCCAACTTCCTCATCACTAACAGGATTAATCACCAAATTCCCCAACAGTTCTATGTTGGAATCGGCGAGAGCCTTTGCAGCCATCACCATTCCTGCCACGCTACCTTTTGCATCTGCTATGCCTCTGCCATACATTTTGCCATTCTCTAATTCAGCTCCAAAAGGGTCATGTTTCCATTTCTCAATTTCGCCTACTGGTACGGTATCGACGTGGCTGTTGTATAGTAATTCGAGTTTCTTCTTAGCTTGTGCTGGTCCCAGTTTAGCTACTATGCTCGGTTTATCTTCATCCACAGAAAACATTTTTGCTACAAGTCCAGCTGATGTTAGCTTTCTTCTTATAACCTCTATAACATCTCTTGTGTCTCCGGGAGGGTTTACACTCTTGGCTTTGACTAGCTCAGCCAGAAATTCAGTTATCTCGTTTTTCATTCCATCGACTGTCTTTAGCAGAAGATTGTCGTCTTGATCCACTTAGTTATCCTCTCTGAATATTTCATGCGACTGGTCTTTTCAATATCTCTTCAGAAATCTTTCCTTTTACGAATTCTCCTTCACCCACTTTACCAACAAATTTTCCGTTTTCAGCAATAACCTTTCCTTTGGATATAGTCATTACAGGACTTCCTTGGAGTTCGATTCCTTCGAATGGGGTCCAATCTATCTTGTAAGGACAGTCGTCGATTGTAATTTTCTTCCTAATCTTTGGATCCAATATTACAAGGTCAGCATCACTACCAATCTCTATCGCGCCCTTCTTTGGATAAAGTCCAAAGATCTTTGCAACATTTGTACTAGTAACAGCCACCATACGATTCACTGATATTCGACCCTTCTGAACTCCTTCAGAGAACATTAATGGAACTCTAAATTCCATTCCAGGTAAACCGTTTGGAACCTTATTGAAAGAATCTTTTCCCATCTTCTTATGCTCGAGAGTAAATGCCGCTTGATCTGATGCTACAGCAGATATTGTTTCATCTGCAAGTCCTCGCCAAAGCTCTTCAATATGATCTCTTGTACGTAGTGGGGGGCTGCAAATGAAGTTTAAACCGTCAGGTCTCTTGTACATTTCCTCCTCTAATGTGAGGTAATGTGTTGTGGTCTCACAGTAAGCTGGAAAACCTTCTTTCCTAGCTTGACGAATTAGCTCAACTCCTTCCTTAACCGATAGGTGGTAGTCATAGAATGCCGAGTTCAAATACTTCGATATGTAAAGAGCTCTGTTAAGAGCTTCCGCCTCATTAATAGGAGGTCTCGTCAGTGCATGATAGATTGGTGATTTATTTCCTTTCCTTATTGCCTGTTCCTGAAGGAACTCTATCATTGAGACGTTTTCTGTATGACAGCCAGCCAAACCACCATATTTCTTGATTTCTTCTATGATTGGTATTAGGTTCCCGTCATCGATCATTAGTTCTTCTTTTCTATAGACCATGAAGAATTTGAAAGAAGGTATTCCCATCTCTATGATCTTTGGAATCTGTGCTATCGATGCATCGCTTCCCTCTATTAAGTTAGAATGGAGAGTATAATCTATGCAGACTTTGCCATCAGCTTGTTTTCTTCGATATTCTATTGCTTCCATTGGAAGTTTTCCCTTAGCTTGGAATGCAAAGTCAATAACAGTTGTTGTGCCGCCTATTGCTGCAGCCATTGTTCCTGTATCAAATTCATCTAAGGTTGTTGCACCCATAAATCCGACGTGCATATGAACATGAGGATCGATACCGCCTGGAACAATAAAATTTCCACCTGCGTCAACAACGCGATCAGCTTTAGGAAAAATATCTTCGTTTCCAATCCCTATTATCTTACCTGCATCAATTGCAAGGTCAGTTTCCAGTGTTACGTCAGGCCAAACCACTTTACCGTTCTTTATCAACAAATCCATAAATACCACACCAAACCAGAAATGACAGAATTCAATTATAAGTTTTAGTGAAGTGTACGCTTCAGAGCATTAATACTTCGTCCAGATGAACATAACGAAATTGAAAGATCATTAGCTGCTGCGATACATCTTCAAGTACTAACATGGAAGAAAGCTAAAATGAAAAGAATAAAAGAATGTGCATTCATCAATAAGAGAAATCTTCTTGATATCGGCGACAAGATGATATATGTCAACTAGACAAAGTTTGAAAAAAGCAGTTTGAAAGAAAGAACAAGTGAATACAAGGAAGTTAATCTTATTTATGACGGTAATTCTCGCAGATATTTTTGGAAGTCCGAATATAGGGGTCTACTGTTTTACATGTGAATCATGGGGAGCAGTTCCAGCTGGAACACCATCTAAAAAAAGGAATAATTTTGCTGAATGCTTAGAAGTAGATGTCTGTGAGGTGAGTGTTGCAAGCTCGAATCTTTTAGGAATTTTCTTAGCTGGAAATAGCAATGGACTCGCAGTCCCTAAAATTATCAACGAATATGAGCTCAAAACGATAAAAAAATCTACGTCTATGAATATCGAGATAATGGAGACTGAAAAAACTGCTCTTGGAAACCTCATCTTAGCTAATGATCATGGTGCATTGGTAGACCCAACTTTTTCAAATTCTATTATTAAGAAACTTGAAAACATTTTACAGGTCGAAGTTGTGCGAGGTCAGATCTCAAACCTCTCATATGTGGGATCCCTCGCTCTAGCTACAAACAAAGGAGTTATTACACACCCCCTAATACGCAACAACGAAAGAGAGGTCATAAAAGACGTGTTGAAGGTTGATGTTGAACCCTCCACAGTTAACGGAGGAGTACCCTTCATAAGATCAGGACTCTTAGCTACAAGTCGAGGAGCGGTAACGGGACCTCTGACAGTGGGCAAGGAGTTAATGGCATTATCTCAAATTATGGAATTGTAGCGTGGAGAAGTAGAATGAGTGAAGTTAAGATATATATTGTAACAGGAAAAATCAAGAAACCCAGTGGCGATATCCCCTTTTCAAAGAAAATTATAGGGATCAAGCAGAAACAGGTGGAAGAGAAGCTTTACTCTGAACTAGGTAGCAAACACAAGGCCAAGAGATTCCAAATAGACATTACTAAGATAGAAGAAGAGAAACCATCATCCAACAAATATACCGCTGTAAAGAAGTGAAAATACGTTGGCAGCAAGTGAGGAAGAACTCAGAAAATTAATGATGGAAATCAGAATTTTAGAAGGATCAGTCAATACTATTCAGTCTAGGCTTAGAGTTGTAAACGCAGCGTTAGAAGACAATCTGGGTGCAATGAAAACTTTAGAATCGGTAAAAGATGAGAAAAAAGGGACTGAGATGCTTGTCCCAGTGGGTGCTGGTTCTCTGCTTAAAGTCGAAATTACCGATGTTGAAAAAACAATTTTAGGAGTTGGAGCCGGTGTCTGTGTTGAAAAAAGCATAGACTCATCGATCAAGGATCTCAAAGAGAGACAAGAAGAACTAGAAAAATTGAGTAATTCTCAGCAGCAACAGCTAGCACAACTTCTTACAAGTATAGAGAGTTCGAAGAATAGACTGGCGGGAATGATTGAAGAAACACCAAAGACATAGTATATCAGTTTTGATGTCAGTACTATCAGAGCTAGAAGGACCAACACACTTTGTTTGAGAAACTTAAATCAGGGTTAGAGGATTTTCTCGACAAAATATCAAAAACAGAATTAAACGAAAAGTCAATCGATTCATTAATCGAGGATCTAAAGCTAATTCTTATCCAGAACGATGTCGCATTTACTGTTGCAGAGAGCATTTGCGACCAACTTAGAGAACAGCTAAACGCGTTAGAAGTAAAGAGATTCGGAGACCACATGACAGAGGCCAAGACAATTCTACGAGATATACTTCAAAAAACATTAATTAACAATGGGAAAGAGAACCTGTTTGATATCATCAAAAGAAAACAAGAGAAAAAAGAACCCGCTATAATCGTATTCATAGGAATCAACGGAACAGGGAAGACAACTACAATCGCTAAACTCGCTCATCTTCTAATAAAAAAAGATTTTACAACAATATTGGCGTGTGCAGATACTTATAGAACAGGCTCAATAGAACAGATCGAGGAACATGCAAGAAGATTGGGAGTAAAAACAATAAAACATACATATGGTTCCGATGCAGCTGCCGTTGCATATGATACTATAAATTACGCTAAGGCTCACGGTACAGATTGTGTGCTGATCGATACTGCGGGCCGAATGCAGACTAATAGAAACCTGATCGATGAGATGAAAAAAATAATAAGAATAGCAAATCCGGATCTAACATTACTTGTAATAGATGCGTTAACTGGCAACGATGCTGCCGAGCAAGCAGCCATTTTCAGTAAAGCTGTATCGATAGATGGTATAATCCTTACCAAACTAGATGCTGATGCAAAGGGAGGCAGCGCTATATCAGTATCCAGCATCACGGGCAAACAGGTATTATTCATGGGTGTAGGCCAGGAGTATAATGATCTTTTACCCTTTGATCCCAACTTTATCCTTAATAGAATCCTCAGTGAGTAAAATGGATACAACTTATATTATAATAGCGCACGTAGAAAATGAAGGTTTGAAAATTGTCGACAGAGAAATCTGAACTTGCTAAGATGAAAGTAACTGAACTTCGTAAACTTGCTGAACAACTTGATGTCGAAGCTCCATCAAAGAAGATCAAAGCTGAACTTATCAAATCCATCATGGCTAAACAAAAAAAGAAAGTCGTAAAACCAAAACCGAAGCCAAAACCAAAAGCGAAAGCCCCTCCACCAGTGGAGAAAATCTTTGGAATATTCGTAAACTTCAGACAAGGCATGTTCAGACAGTATCCTCACAACATATTGATACGAATTCCAGGCATAGATAGTTCAAATTCCGCTGCGAAATATATCGGGAGAAAAGTCATTTGGCGATCAGAATCTGGAAAGAAACTCGTAGGAAAAATCGTTAAAACGCATGGACGAAATGGCGTTCTATTAAGTAGGTTCAAAAAAGGTCTTCCAGGACAAGCCATAGGATCTTCAGTTGAAATAATCTGAGATTAGCTTACAAATTACACGTCTTAATCAATCATTACAAGACCTGTAATGACAAGTCTCAATTTGGACATGATATAGGATGAATAGGGGAAAATACCCCGAAATAGGAGCAACATACGAAATCATCCTGACAACATACTGTGATGAAGGTCAACCAAATGCCGCTCCGATGGGTATAAAATTTATTAGAAAAAAAAGAGTCTTCATAAAATTATTCAAAGGAACACGCACACTGAACAACATAGTGAAAAGACGATGTGCAATAGCAAATGTGACAAATGATCCGTTTCTATTCTATAAAACAACATTCAAAGAAAAAAATCAGCTTTCACAAAATTATTTTTCTCGATCAAAAATTATAGATGCACCGTATTTGAGATCTGCAAATGGATATATTCTGATGACCTTGGTAACATGTAAACATAAACGAAGTTATATGGAAACCGAATTTCATATCAACAGAATGAATTTGAAAAAAACTAGGTCAGATCTCTATTCTCGAGGGGCCCATGCAGTTATTGAAGCTATAATACATTCGACTCGAATAAAGGAATTCTTAGCTAAAGGTAATACAAAAAAGGCAAACAAACTGATTCAGCTTGTAAATCATTATAAAGAATTGATTAAAAGAGTCTCACCAGACTCGGACTATGAAAAAATCATCAATGAAATCCAAAATAGAATCAATAAATGGAAAAATGAAAAAAGTATACGTTAAGACCCCATCTAGACTACACTTTTGTCTAATAGATATGAATGGTGAGCTTGGTCGAGTAGATGGAAGTCTAGGGATTAGTATAGAGAAACCAAATGTCGAACTCATAACATGGCTCAGTGATGAGACAAAAGTTTATGGAAAAGAATCTATGCGTATAGAGGCACTTGCTAAATTATTTTTATCGAATGTTAAATCTGATGAAAATATTTCAATAAATATTAAAAAAGTGATACCATCGCATGTTGGATTTGGTTCTGAAACCCAGCTCAGCTTGGCAGTAGCTGCCTCCATAGCAAAACTGCTCAGATTAAATTTGTCTACTTATGAATTAGCTCAAATCATGGGTAGAGGAGGGACTTCTGGCATAGGTGTGGCAACTTTTGATAAAGGAGGATTAATTCTAGATGGAGGACACAGTTACGGCAATAAATGCCAGAAAAAAAATTTTCTACCTTCAAATGCTTCGAGGGCTCCACCTGCAAAAGTACTTGTTCGATATGATTTTCCAGAAGATTGGATTTTCATTTTGGCAACTCCAAAAGTAGAAAAAGGAATGTTTGGACAAAAAGAAACGGAAATCTTTAGAAAACTATGTCCAATTCCTGCAGATGAAGTTGCTGCAATTAGTCGTATTATACTTATGAAACTTCTTCCTTCAGTATTGGAAAAGAATGTTCAGATTTTTGGCTCTGGCTTAACAGATCTTCAGAATCTTGGTTTTGCAAAAGCGGCTAAAGATCTTATGCATCCAGTAACAGCAAGATGCATCAAAACATTATTGGAGAAAGGGGCATATGGTGCTGGACAAAGCTCGTTTGGGCCTACAGCTTATGGCTTATTTAAACGAGATAGTAACGTAGGAAGAGTTATCCACATGCTGAAAAATCTCTTGAATAAATCTGGTGGTGGAGAAGTGTTATGTGCCGGTCCAAACAATTCTGGGGCTCACATATCTTTTCATTAGATGAGTTGGATAATCATCCTTGTTACGAGTAATTCATTTAATGTCTGAAGGTTTCGATCTTGAAAGTGCTAATTGTAACGGGAATGAGAGCAAAAGACATTGTTAAAGAACATCTTAGAAGAAGCGAGTTTGACCATGAGATCTGTATCCTACCAGTTCCAGTTGCAGCTTTAATGTCAACTCAATATATAGCTAGAATGCTTGAGCATAAGGATATTTCTGATATTGATCTTGTGTTGATACCAGGTCTAATAAAAGGAGACGCTTCAATTATAAGAAAAAGAGTTGGAGTAAAATCTTGGAAGGGACCTAAGAACGCAGCAGATCTGCCTAACGTACTCCAAGTAATAGAAAAGATAAAATTTTCAACCATATTTCCTGCTGATGAATTAATCAGAAAAGCTGGAATAAAAGATATAGAAATGTCTCTAAATAGAATTGAAAAAGAAGGTAGGAAAGCAACTCCAAGAGAGGATCTGCTCGTTTTAGGAAAAGGTGAAAAGAAATTATTTATAGGTCCACACTTTCCTATGAGGGTTCTCGCCGAGATCGTTGACGCTTCGATAATGTCAACAGAGGAAATAAAAAAGAGAGCAAGTGTCTATGATGCATCTGGTGCTGACATAATAGATGTAGGAATGGTCGCTGGCGGCGGTCACCCTGAGGATTCATCAAGAGCTGTCAAAGCAGTAAAGAAATGCACAAAGAAAATAGTAAGCATAGATGCTCAAGATCCAGAAGAGATAATCTGCGGTATAAAAGCCGGTGCTGATTTAATACTAAGTATAGATGCTGAAAACATGTCTGAAGTAGCCGAATACACAGTAGATGCTCCAGTAGTTGTGACCTCGTCAGGTAGAGCGCATGTTTTAGAGAAAAATATTGAAAAAAGAATTAGTCAATTAAATGAGAATATACGCCGAGCAAGATCTTTGGGATACATGAATGTTATTGCTGATCCTGTTTTGTCGCCAATTTTTTCTCCTGATCTATGTAACTCAATTCAAGCATATCTAAGATTTAGGGAAATTGATACAAATACGCCAGTGCTTTTCGGTGCTGGTAATGTAACAGAATTAATTGATGGTGACTCAATTGGAGCAAATCTACTTTTAACAGGAATTGCTGCTGAAGTTGGAGCGAATATTATACTCACGACAGAAGGGAGTGTTAAAACTAAGAACTCAGTTTCTGAAGTTGTTAAAGCGGTTAAGATGATCACGCTAGCTAAAAACAGGAAAAGTCCACCAAAGGATTTGGGGATCGATCTTCTAGTTATGAAAGATAAGAATTGGAAAGAAGAAATGTTCACAATTACAGAGAAAATTAAAAAGTTATCTGCTAAAAGAAATTTGGAGCCCGCTCATGATCAGAGAGGTTCATATAGAATTTTAATAGATCGTGATAAAAATGAGATTGTGATGGTTCATTATGATTATGGTAAGATTAAACCAGATCTTATATTCAAATCAAAAGAGCCTGATCAATTAATCGGGGAGGCCATCAATCGCAGTTTGTTATCTAGGTTAGAACATGCATACTATTTGGGAAGAGAACTTGAGAAAGCTAAAATCGCGATTTTGACTGGCAAGAGTTATGTTCAAGATCAAGAACTTTTCTTTGGAACAAATTGACTTCATTTCTATTAGAGTTTAATAAAATTTATCAAGTACTTTGATTAGCATATCAGAATTCAATGGCCTCCGGAAGTTTCAGTAGATCTAATAACATAATGCTAGTAGCCTCACTTGCAGCTGTATACGCAATCCTAAGAATTATTCCGACTTTTCCTCTTCTGGGTGTGCCAGGTGCATACTTCTCAGTCGCAGATATTATAGCATCCCTTTATGGAATTTTATTGGGACCTTACCTCGGCCCATTATCGATTATGCTTGGAACTTTTATAGGATTTTTTGCGGGTAGACCACCTGTATTTCTCGGTCTCGATTTCATGCCAGCGGCGATAAATAGTATGGTTGTTGGATTTATTATGCGAGGAAAAAGAAAATATTCTATAATCATATATTTGATTCTCTTAGCACTATTCTTTTTTCATCCCTATGCACCGAGAATGATCCAAGTTGGCTTAAACTATGTTGAAGAAAGCCTTGCATTTCCTTTTGTATGGATGCATATCTTAGGCCTAATTATTTTAGTATCACCCGTTGGTACACATATTTCAAGGCTTATCAATGAAAAGTCAATTAAAATGTCGGCCATAGGTTTCCTATTATTGTCTTTGATAGGAACCTTGTCTCAACATCTAATGGGTAATTTACTTTTTAGTTCAATCATCCTGCCAACACTTAGTGCAGAAGCTGCTAATACAATTTGGTGGGGGATATTCTGGGTTTACCCAGTTGAACGTGTTATAATTGTTATACTGTCACTGATTATCGGCCTACCTATAATTAGAACACTTGGAACTTCAGTCGTTAATATCACAAAATAGAATCTAAAAATCTCAAGAAATTATTTTTTTAATAGAAAAAAGGAATGGTTTAGGATTTTTGAATGTCTTTTTTTATCTTCAAATATTCTTCTCTGGTAATCTCGCCTTGACTATATCTAATGTTCAGATTGTCAAGGGCGGAGGATGGAGCTCTTCTTTGAAATTCTGGAAGCCCTCGCATTGAGACTATGATTCCAACGATGATTAAGATCAATATTACGCTTAATATTATTGCCAAAGTCATATATGCCATTGAATAATCTGAACGCCATATTGCTGTTAAAACCATCGGGTTCTCTATAACGATTTCTGTCGTGGGACTGAATTGGTCTCCACTTGTCATTCCGTTCCATCTATCAAAAACGTTCTTGGCTCCTATTGAACCCCAGAATCCAGTCATAGCAACTTCAGGGTTGACAGATATGGTTACTATGGAATCTTCTAGATACCAGCCAGATCCTTGGGGACGACCAAGCTCTGAGTTTACTTGGACGTAGTATTCTGATTGGTATATTGATCTGGCTTTGTAAGGCTTGTTCATAGTCAATGTTATTGTATTGCTAACCATATCGATGCCATCAATGTTCCATGCCTTGAACACTTTTCTTTCCTGATCGGATTGATCTATTCTCTCTGATGTTGATAATGTTACTACCATACTCTTTTGCCACCAACCTTCCTTATCGATTGACTGACCATATGCGTTATCAACCGTCAACAAGTATTCAGGTTCATAAGAGAAAGTATGTGACGCTTCGAGCGTAGTTCTTGTTGAGCTTGGATAATAATATGGGTAGTAATACGCACCAGGATAGTAATAGTAAGTATAAACGACCGGATAGTATGAATTATTTGCATAGTAATGTGGAGAGATATTGTAATAGTACGGGTAATAATACGGGTAATAGTACGGGTAATAATACGGATAATTGTAAGAGTAACCACTTGTCTGAGTTTTCTCAAAAGTCCAAGAATTTTCACGACAAACATATCTAACTCCTTCGGCTCCAGACACATATTCTTGAACTTGGAAAATATGTGATTCTGTACTTCTAACTTCGAATTCTCGTGAGGATCCTCCCTGAATAGTTCCTTCATCATTGCCATTAATCTGAATAGAAGTTGAGCGATCTGATGGTATGTCTGTAATTGATATAGTTATAAAATAATTATTGCGACTTGAATAAGTAGAGTAGGGATAGTAAACAGGCACATAGTAATCAGTATAGGCTTCTACATCTCCTATTGATTCTGAACTTATACATGAAGATGAAAGTATACACAATATACTGATGATTAGTACTAATGAGAACCTCAATTACCTCACCGAAGGTAGATTATAATACTATTTTATGTAAGGGACCATTTAAACGTTGATTAATATAATTTCCTCATAAGCGATATTGTTCATGAGTATTGCAATAAATCAGAATTTAACATATGAATTCTAAAATTAGATTAAAAAAGATTTGAAGCTACACCAACTAAATGGTGTAGCAATTAAAAATTTAGTCAAATTCTGAGGAGTCTCCACCTGGGGGTCCAGGAGGAGTATCTTTAGGTTTGGAAGCAGATATGACGTCATCAATTCTCAATATCATTGAAGCTGCTTCACTAGCTGATTTCACAACCTGCGATTTGACGGCAAGGGGCTCGTATACATTTGATTTTGTCATATCTATGGCTTTTTCCTTATTAGCATCTACGCCAGCCCACTTTTCACCTTTCTCATGCATTGATCTAAGTTCAACAAGAATGTCAATAGGATCAAGTCCAGCATTCTCTGCCAAAGTCATTGGAATGACTTCCAAAGCTTCAGCGTAGCATATTACCGCTAACTGTTCCTTTCCTGTAAGTTTCTCAGCAAATCTTCTAAGTTGGGAAGCAACTTCAAGTTCTGGTGCTCCTCCGCCCGCTACTATTCTTGGCTCGCGTATAACGTCTCTGACAACACATAGTGCATCATGAATTGAACGCTCGGCCTCATTGACGATCCGTTCCGTTCCCCCTCTTATGAGTATTGCCACTGCTTTAGGATTCTTGCATCCTTCAATGAATGTCATTTTATCGTCTGAGATCTTTCTCTCTTCGAAAAGGTCTGCTTTTCCAAGATATTCGGGTTTGAGGTCATCAATATTTGTTACAATCTTACCGCCTGAAGCCTTTGATAGTTTCTCTATGTCCTTCTCACTGACTCTCCTTATCGCTACAATTTCTTCTTTGGCTAGGAAGTGTTGAGCGACGTCATCGATTCCTTTCTGGCAGAGGAGTACGTTTGCGCCAGAAGATTTCACTTTATCAACCATATCTTTGAGGATTTTCTCTTCCTCATCAAGAAAGGCTTTCATCTGGTCAGGTCTCTGGATATTGATTTTTGCATCAAATTCGGTCTTCTCAACTTCAAGGGCAGAATTCAACAGTGCTATTTTTGGATTCTTAATGCTTTTGGGCATTCCAGAGTGTACGACTTCCTTGTCTATCACTAGTCCGTTGATCAGTTCTGTATCTGATAGAGAGCCGCCAGCTTTTTTCTCGACTTTGATGTCTTCAACATCAGCTCTCCATCCTTCAGGAGTTTGTTCCGCAACTTGGAGGATTGCATCGATCGCAATATTGGCTATGTAGTCGGCATTCTCCGACAATAATTTACTGGCTTGAGATGTAACTGCTACATCCCGAAGAGCTTTTTTATCATTTGGCTCAACTTTTATGGCGATCTCATCTAAAATCTCTAGAGCTCTTTCAGTTGCTTGTCTGTACCCATCAACTATAATTGTTGGATGAACATCCTTGTCTGCTAGTTCCTCGGCTTTAGTCAATAATTCCGACGCAAGCACTACAGATGTTGTAGTACCGTCTCCAACTTCTTGGTCTTGTGTTTTGGCAACATCTACCATCATTTTAGCAGCTGGATTCTGTACATCCATCTCTTTTAGAATTGTCGCGCCATCATTTGTTATTGTAACATCTCCGAAACTGGCGACGAGCATCTTATCCATGCCTTTTGGTCCTAGTGCAGATTTGACTGCTTCAGCAACCGCTTGTGCTGCCTGAATGTTGGAATGTAGAGCTTCTCTACCTGTACTCCTGTCTGTCCCTTCCTTCAATATTATAACTGGTTGTCCACCAATTCTTCCTGCCATCGCTTCAGTCATTTATTCTCACCTTTTATTACATCATTCCGCCCATGCCGGGTGGCATTCCGCCCATGCCGGGTGGCATTCCGCCCATGCCGGGTGGCATTCCGCCCATGCCACCACCTGGTGGTGGGGCTGCGCTTTTTGATGCTGCTATTACATCATCTATTCTTAGTATCATTGAGGCTGACTCCACAGCAGATCTTATAGCATGTTCTTTGACTCTTACCGGTTCGATAATTCCTTCTTTCAACATATCTTTGGTCTTTCCCGAATATACGTCTACGCCAGTAGTCTGACCACTGGATTCGGCGTGTGCTGCCTTTAGTGCAACCATTATGTCGACAGGGTCGAGTCCTGCGTTCTCAGCTAAATATTTGGGTATTGATTCGAGTGAATCAGCAAACTTCTCAATTGCCATTTGTTCTCTGCCTCCAATCTTGGGAGCATATTCTTTAATTCTCTTGGCTACTTCGATTTCTGTTGCACCGCCTCCAACTACAATCTTGTTCTTACTGACTATGTCGCTGACGACAAAGAGTGCATCGTTGAGAGCTCGTTCAGCTTCGTCGACAGATCTCTCAAGTCCTGCTCTTATCAGTATGCTAACTGAACGTGGGTTCTTGCATTCCTCAATAAATACCATTTTATCTTCCCCCATTCTCCTCTCTTCCATGAGTCCTGCCTCGCCAAGTTCTTTCTTAGATAATCCTTCTATGTTTGTGACTATTTTTCCGCCTGTTGCTCTAGCTAGCTTCTCCATGTCTGATTCTTTTATTCTTCTTATAGCTACTATACCTTCTTTGGCTAGGAAGTGTTGAGCGACGTCATCGATTCCTTTCTGGCAGAGGAGTACGTTTGCGCCAGAAGATTTCACTTTATCAACCATTTCTTTGAGAATGTTTGTCTCTTCATCAAGGAATGCTTGCATCTGTTCAGGGTCGCTTATTCTAATCTCTGCACTAAATTCTGTTTTCTCAACCTCAAGTGCCATGTTGAGTAACGCTATTTTGGGGCTCTTTATGCTCTTGGGCATCCCGGGATGAACTATCTCTTTATCAATTATTATGCCTCTGATTAATTGTGTGTCAAGGACGCTCTTCCCAATCTTTTTTACTAATTGAACATTGTCTACGTCTGCCATTAATGTCTCGCCTCTCTGTTCTGTGACCTGTTTTATGGAATCAACAGCAATCTCTGCAAAATGTTCTCGCGCGCTGCCGATGTTCTTGCTATGTAAAGCTGTCATAGCTGCTTTCTTGAGTGTCACCTTATCATCGAGGTCTACCGGCTTTGAAATTTCGTCAAGAATTCTCATAGCCTCGTCTGCTGCTTTTTTGTATCCGGAAATTATCGTTGTTGCATGAATATTATTGTCAATTAACTCTTCGGCGTTTTTTAATAATTCACCAGCAAGTACAACGGCAGTTGTTGTTCCATCTCCAACTTCATCATCTTGCGTTTTGGCAATCTCCACCATCATCTTGGCAGCAGGATTCTGCACATCGATTTCATCAAGGATTGTTGCACCATCATTAGTAATGGTGACATCTCCTAGGCTATCAACAAGCATTTTATCCATTCCTCTAGGCCCCAGAGTTGATTTGACAACTTCGGCGATTATCTTTGCCGCCGTTATGTTTGACCGTTTAGCTTCCTTACCTCTTGTCCTCGAAGTACCTTCCTTGAGGATCAGTATCGGTTGACCTGTTAAATACGACAATTTCTTTTTACCTCGTAATTATGCGAATATCGACTCTCAACACTTAACAAATAAACTTTTCTTGTCTGGTAATTGGAGATGGCCATTCCAAATATTATCTATTCTGGGAGATGCACATGATGAAGCGCGCGCGATGGTGGGCCGGGAGGGATTTGAACCCTCGACCACCTGCGTGTCAGGCAGGTATCCTAAATTGTCCTACATATTCTGCATCCAGACTAGACGACCGGCCCATTGACTGACTTGCTATACTAGTAAATATTTGAACTTTTAATAATTAGAATTCTTTCATTATCATTATGTAACGTAATTCAAACAATAGTCTAGACTTACTATTACTTAGTCAGATAATGTCTAATCTGACGTTCACACTTTATTTTTTCAGACTAATCTAGTTCGATTTAGCTTCTTGTTCTGCCAAGAATAACTTCTAATACGTTTTGATGAGTTGTAACCACATGCAGCGCATCTTCTGTTAGAAAGACTATAAGAGTGTCTGCCACATCTACGGCACACTATGTGTGATTTTGATCTGCCTTTCAGTCCTTGTGACGGAGTTCCCTTTCCCATGGTTTCATCCTCTCAACAGGTGCCAGATACATTTTCGAATAAATATTACAATATCGTCGAGTTAGCTATTGTTTCTTTAGCGTGTTGGAGGAGGGCTAATAAGTACAACATTGTCTCCTCTTACAATTAGCGTACCCAGTTTCTTCGCTTTGTCAACTTCAGTAATGTCTTCGGTATCTTCCATGACTAAATTCATATGTTGATCATAACTGTAGAGTTTTCCTCTTACGGTCCTGCCTCCTTTCAACTGAACAAGAACTACCTTGTTCAGGCTCTCTTCGAAGATTTTATTGGCGATCTCAGACATGATTTCTCCACACTTGCCAAAGTCTATCTTTAAGGGTTTGAATGCGTCATTTAAGGATTGTCTTTAGATCTCGGTGATGATTTGAATTACACTAGACGAATGCTAAAAAAAAGTGAAATCAAGAAGATTTTACCGGAGATCGACAAGTTCAAAAATGAATTGGAGTTTGATGAGAAAAGGACGCGAATCGAAATCATTGTCGCTGACACTGGGAGTCTTTATCTATTCGAGGGTAAGCCGCTCCTTTTCAAATCTGAAGAAAAATTAATTCCAACTCTTTTTTTTGAACGATATATTTCATCAACTCCAAAAATCATAGTTGATATGGGAGCAGTTCCACATCTCTGTAATGGGGCTGATGTGATGGCTCCAGGTGTACAGAAAGTAGCAGATGAATTCTCCAAAGGTGGTTTAGTTTTGATTGTTGACGAAAAATATGGAAAAGTCATCGCAATTGGTGAGGCGCTATTCAACTCTAATGAAATCATTAAGATGAATCAAGGAAAAATAATTAGAACTCTTCATTATGTTGGAGATAACATATATGAGATTTCTAAAGGGATTTAGTATTTAATGTTACATTTTAGTAGGAAAATTTTTTTCAACTAAAATTGTTTCAGGTAGGTAATTTTTAGATATGCCTATCTTAATCTGATGGTTTCCAGATTTTCTGGTGCAATTGTCTCGATTTTAAATAACGCAGAGATGCCTCCTGCGATATGATCACATTTTCTTTGTTCTCCGTGATTCGTTATGACTTTTGAAGGTCTGGAAGATATTCTTCTGACAAATTCTATTATTTGATTTCTATCCGAGTGTCCTGAGAATCCTTCAAGGGACTCGGCATTAATTTTAAGCTTAACTGCCTCAGCTTTGCCATTTGGTCCAAAAAGGGTTATGTCTCTAACACCGTTTCTTATTCTACTGCCTAAGGTTCCCTCGATCTGATAGCTGACAAAGATTAGAGTATTCCTCTCATCTGTGCCAATTTGTCTAAGATACTGTACTGCAGGACCGCCTTCAAGCATACCTGAAGTTGCAAGTATGACTGAGGAGCCTCCGCCAACAATCTCTTCACGTTCACTAGGATGATTCACATTTACGAAATAGTCTGATTGGAATGGATTCACATCTTGATGGAGTATTTTATCCCTAATCTCTCTTGATAGATACTCTGGAAATGCTGTGTGGATTGCCGTTGCTTCAGATATCATTCCATCAATGTAGATTGGGGCTTCCATCAGAGTCCCATTCTTCATGTGATTATCGAGAACCATCATTATCTCTTGAGCTCTACCGACAGCGGGCATAGGTATCAAGACTTTGCCACCTCTTTTGAACGCCTCATTTACTGTTGTAACTAATTTGCTCTCGGCATTAGTTCGATTTGGCATCAAATCCTTGGGTCCGCCATAAGTGCATTCAGTTATCAGAGTCTCTACACGAGGGAAGATTAAGGAGGCTGGCTCAAGAAGCATAGTTCTTCCAAACTTGTAATCACTTGTATATACAATATTATGGAGTCCTTCTCCAATGTGAAGATGGGTAATTGACGAGCCCAAAATATGTCCTGCATTATGAAGAGTCAATTTCATGTCCGGAGCGACGTCTGTGACAACATTATATTTTAGTGGTATAGTATGCATGACGACCTCTCTTACATTCTTCTGATCAAATGGGGCGTATCCTCCTTCTCTACTGGCCACATCTAGATAGTCGAGTTGCAGGAGGGTCATTAATACGGAAGTCGGTTCCGAACAATATACTGGTCCATCAAATCCATATTTATAGAGGAATGGCACCAATCCGCAGTGATCTAGATGTGAATGAGAAATTATCACAGCATCAAGCTTCTCGATATTAAATTCGTCCACGTTAAGTCTTGGATAGGCACGGTTAGGGTCTTGTGATCCTGGATTTATTCCACAATCTAAAAGTACTGTACTCTCATTAGCTTCAATCATTATACATGAGCGTCCAACCTCACGTGAACCTCCAAGTGGAGTTATTCTAATGTTATTCACTTTACTCAGGGTAGGTCTAAATATTCTCTCACCAACTTCACGAAGGATTCGGCTTCTCTCTTCGCTCTCGGTATATGTCATATGTCTCATTGTCGCGATAATTTTTGATGGAAGTGGTTGAGCTCTCAGAACTCTAGGGCGCCATCCTGTAGTTTTTATTACTTCTTGTAGTATAAGTCCGTCTTTTCCAATAGCTAGACCAGGTTTTTTTGCTTCTATTATTACTTCACCTAGACTAGGATCAAAATTTATTGATGTAATGGCAGCTTCTGAAGGCATGAATTTTGTAATAATCTCTTCAGTTTTCTTCTCAGTTTTTCTGATTGATGGGTCCGAACGGATTACTATGCGTTTGTGTATGAGGTTGACTATATCGGTTACTAGATGGCTCTGTTCGACGAGGAGGTTCAAATTCTTAACATATATAGCAAGTCTCGGGCCCTCAAATTCGATTCTGGTGACTTCAGCCTCTTTTGGCATATTCTCCAATATGACAGACATAATTTTCGAATGATTGCTAATTTTCGAATTGTTACTATTTAGGGTCTTTGGCACTTAGATTCACTTTGATGGTAAATACCGTAGATTATCTTCAGTTTTTAGAAACGAGTGCTTTCTTCTCTTCCTCACTTAGTTCTCTGTAACCGTCTTTCGTAATTACAGCGATATCAAAGTTATCTCCGCTAGCAGCATCTCTTTTCATAGCAGAAGTTATTGCTCTCAATACTATTGGAATGGTCTCTTTTATAGACATTCCTTCTTTGAATTGGGCTTCAAGGACACCATAAGCTATAGGCGAACCAGAGCCTGTAGAAACACATGTCTCTTCAGTTAGACTTCCTAAGGGATCAAGTGCAAAGATTTTAGGGCCTGTGCTATCAACACCACCTATTAGAGCCTGTAATATGAATGGCATCATTCTTGAAGAGAAGAGTATGTTTGCAACCAGTCTCGAAGCAGCGCTGACAGGCATAACTACTCCATTCTGTAAATTATAGATCCTTGAATTTGCTTTCAAAATGTCTACCATAGCTTGAGCATCGGCAACTGAACCTGCAATAGTCATAGCAATATGATCTGCAATTGGGTAAACCTTTTTTGCATTTTTATGTGCAACGAAATAACCCATTGTCGCTCTAGTATCGGTTGCTAAGACGACACCATCTTTGCAGGTAACTCCTATCGTAGTAGTTCCTTTTGCAATCTTTTCATTAAGTTCTTTTGATGCGGGATACATATATGAATGGCCTCAATAAATTTCAAGGTAGTCTCAGAAGAATCGCTCAAGATGTCTTGGCGATTGTTATCTCACAAACATCAACAACTTAAAAATCTTTCGTGGAAGTGGAAGCACATTGCAAAAAGTTACACTGATCGGGAAAAAACAGGCACGAAAGGGATTTAGGTTTCTGTTTGAAGGGGAAGCAGAACTCTGCTCAGGTTGCAGTATAAAAAAAGTCTGTTTAGGAAATTTAAGACCTGGTAGGCTATATGAGATTGTGAAGATTTCTGATAAGAGCTTCCCTTGTATTCTCCATTCTGAGGAAGCTGTAGTAGTTGAGGTAAGTGAACCACTTATTGATGCAGCAATACTTTCTAAAACCGCAATTAGTGGCGCTTTAATAAAATATGAGAAACATGAATGTGATAAGTGGGATTGTTATCATTGGAATAGGTGTTTTCCTTCAGGTCTAACTAAAGGTGATAGATGTAAGGTGGATAGAGTTAAGGGGTCTTTGTCGTGTCCTTTGGGAGTTCAGCTTCTTTTGGTTTCTCTTCAGATGCAGGACTAGGTTTCCTAAATATCTCTAGGAAGGATATAGTGCTTATTTTGGGCAAGAATTTCTGTATATCGTTCGATATTGCTCTTTTTGCGATTTGTAATCCTTCGATGAATAACGCATCCTCTGGGAGCTCCATTGTACACTCGCTCTGAGTCAAATTGATTTTAAATTTGTCAGCCGTAATCGTTGGTAATCTTCGATGCAGAATTGCTTTAATCTTTTCATCACTTGTTTCAATAATCCTTTGAAGTTTCACGTCATAGATTAGTGTTTTACCTGCCAACGGATGGTTAAAATCAACTTGAACTCTTCCAGCACCAACAGATCTTACGAGTGCAGATCTTCCATCTATTTGTACCCGGGCACCTGGAACTGGGTTGATCTGTTCATTTCTAAAACGTTTCATAGGTATTAATCGCATTTTAGATGAGTCTCGTTGACCATACCCTTTTTCGGGAGTAACCTCAACTGTTATCTCCTTATCTGGTTCAAGATTTAGTAGAGCTTCATCCAGTCCATCTGGGACTTCTTTTTCGCCCACAACGATGAACATGGGCTCGTAAATGTTTTGATCTTGATGTATTTTTGCTTCTTTTGCTACCTTTTCTAAGGTTGTTTCTATGATCTCACTACTTTCCTTTATCTTAGTTGTGAAATCTATTAGTGCAAAATCACCTTTTTTCACTGGCATCTCGTACACCCAAAGATATCACATTAAGGCAATCTTGCCAGCTTATTAATCCTATAGTTTCAGACAATTAGTCAAGTTAATCCTTGTATTTCCGTAACTCTAAAGCAGAGGATGCCGTTATCTCGGTATAGAGTGCCACGTGCCATAAATGTTGAATCTTTCTTTAGGAGATTTAGTGGTCCTTCAAAGTCCTCTGGCAGGATTCTGGCTCTCCAACGGTCATTTATCCATGCGATGACTCTTCCAGGGAAGACTGTCTCAACTATTATCTTAAAAACATCTGTTTCATTTCTACTCTGAGAATGATCTTGTTTCGAGACAACCTTTATTGAAGCTATACGGTCCCAGCTGAGTCTTATTATGTGACCTGAATCCTCAAGTTTGTTTATCGCAGCCATGACAGCATTTGGTGATATGCCATCTAAAGTAAGACTATTTGTTATGCTTTCTATATTGACTCCTTTCTGTCCAATCTTCATAGTCTCAGATAATATAGTTCTTGATGCCCTATCAACCTCAGCTAGGAATCTTTTACCTTCATTCTTTGATATTGATTCGACTGTATTACCATCATCAAGTTCATCAGCTTTCATTTCGAATGCTTTCAATTCGTCGTTAGTAAGTGGCATATCTTTAGGCTTTGGCCCTAATCGGATCAAAGATTTCAGATCTTTATTGAGAAGGCGTGTGATTTTACGCATTTTTTCAACTCTCTTCTTGCTTGCATAAACATATGCAATATCGAAAGTGTCTTTTGCCGCTAAGATGATCGCTCTACCTGCCGCTTTTCTTCCTGTCCGCCCTTTTCTTTGGATATGACGAATCTCACTTGGGACAGGTTCGTAGAAAATTACAAGCTCCACGCTAGGGATGTCTAAACCTTCTTCAGCAACGCAGGTTGCAACAAGGATTTTAATTTCTCCAGCATCAAAATCTCTAAGAATTTCTGTTTGCTCATCCTGACTTAACCCGATGTCTTTATCTTTGGTAGCTTGTCCAACAAATCTCTCAGCTCTCACTTGAAGACTTTCATTTAATATTCGAACTAGATCTTTTGAAGTGTCTCTGTATTGTGTAAAAACTATAATTCGAGAAGTTGGTTTGCGGATAAATTGCTGCTTAATCTCATCTAATATCAAGTCTATTTTGGGGTGACGGACCTTTTTCGACTCATCTATGTTTTTTTTCAGGGTCTGAAATTTGTGATGCTTGATTATTGTTCGATAACTTTTCTTTGAGTTGTTTGTTGATTCTATCTTATCTATAAAATATCCTAGAATATTGATCCCTTGTGTTTCAAGAAGCTCGAGAGCATGGAACAGTGTTAGGGCGGCTGATTGTGCTACTATCGCACTAAAAATTGGACCTTTATTCTTTTCAGAGGTATGAGAAATATTGCTTCTCAGAGATTCTCCTAACTCTAATAAATCTCGTCTTGTTGTGTACTCTATATTTTTTTGCAGGTAACCCAGTCTACGAAGCCAGCTGAGTCTCTCATTTATAAGTTCTCTAAGTTCATACTTTATTTTCAAATATTCTTCAGGTAGTTCAACGAATTTCCATTCTGTCTGTACTGGATTTATATATGGTACGACGTCAACATCTTCCTCAGATCTATATTCTATTTGTTCTATGAAGAGAGCTCTACATATCTCTTCGACACGTTTTCTTTCAGCTCCAGGGCTTGCAGTGGTTCCTAATATTATCGGCCATGGGGCTCTCTCCATATACTTTTTCGCAACATAGGTGTATGCATAATCTTTGGTAGCCCTATGGCATTCATCAAAAACAAGTAGGCTGAACTGTCTCAAGTCGATATATTCTCGGATAAGATCATTCTTCACAACTTGAGGTGTTGCGAAGAAGAGATGATTATTACCCCTCCAGATTTCCTCTCGATTTCTATTTGTTATCTTGCCTGTAAGAACAATAGCCTCATCGTCAGGTATCTTTAGGATTTCAAGGAAGGATTGGTGATGTTGAAGTACCAAAGGTCTAGTAGGCGCCATCATTAGAATGCGGGTCTGTTTTTGATTAAATAGAAAATGTGCGGCAACTAGTGCTGTTATGACAGTCTTTCCGAGAGCTGTCGGAAGAACAACAAGTGTGTTTCTGAGTCGAGCTTTAGCAGCTATGTTTTCTTGGTAAAGTCTTGTATCTATTAATTCATATCTAATCAGAGGGTTTATCCCTTCGCCATCATGTTGGATACTAGTTTTCATGACCAAATGCTACTCTAATTTGAGTCTTTCAGTATATATTATCACAAATGCAATAGTTAATAATTAATTGTAGCTTCTTACAACTTTCGTGAAGTATACTGATAGATATAATATGTAATTGATATTACCAGAAAGAACATAGTTTTCTCAAAAGAAATCAGAATTAAATTAAACTATTCGAAACAAGACTCAGATGGATGGTGTGTATTACGACTGAAAATAGTGATATGGTTAGAATTCATCCCTTAGATCCACTTTACGATAGAGACGGTCATGAGACTGGAAGATACAGCTTAAGAATTGAGTTCGATGCGGTTATGAAGGTTAATCGGCGAAAGACAAGACATGAAATTCATAAAAAAGCAGCTGAGATGCTCGAAGTAGTCTTTAAAAAACAAAAAGATGTTGATGAGGTCGAAATAGTGGCTGTTATCCCACAAAGAAATCCGAACGAGAATGCTATTGGTATGGTTATTAAAATGAAAATGAACCGGACCATTGCAGAGAAAGTAAACTGGAAAACATTCAAGCCTAATAATTTAGCTAAAATTTTAGAGGCATATTGGGTCCATCCATCTTTGATTTCAGAGTAACAGCGCGCTAGATTGATTCATTTCAATTTTACATGAATCTTTTTGCCAAATTCAATTATGACATATCTGCCCATGTGCGCTGGACCTGGATTAACGATAATTGTTTCACCTATTTTGTCAATTCCTATTGCTTCATGAATGTGTCCAGTTACTACTAACAATGGTTTTTTTGACTCAATAAACTGCAGCACAGATGTACTTCCGGCATGGATTCCAGTAGCTGTTCTATCGAGTTTTGTGTCTTTTGGCGGGCAATGCGAGATCAAGATTATATTTTTTTTCTCTGCACATTTGAAAAAAGCTTGACTAAGTGTCTCTTCAATCTCATTTTCCGCAAATTCCAAATGAGTATTGAATGGAGTATAAACAGAACCACCCACACCGATTAGAGAATAATTGTCAAGGCTCTCACATTTTCCATGAAGATTTTTAATATTTTTTTCATTCCAGTTCATTAGTTCTGGGGAATCCATATTTCCTGGGACGAAAAACACATCCTTTTGAGAGCTACTCAATACCTGTAAAAGATTGACAGCTTCATTAAGACTGCCGTGGGAGATATCGCCGGCAATTAAAATTGCATCTGGCTGTTCTTCCGCAATTTTGTTAGCAGCTCCCTTAGCCGCGTTTAGGCTTCTATGTAAGTCCGTTAATCCTAAAACCTTCAAAGACATCACGGTTTAGAAATGGTTACTTGTATGCTTCTCATAAATGAGATGATATAAAATGTGCTTATGGGGGAAGTTCCTATCGGGTTAGTAGGAATATTGTCAGATTTCGGGCTTCGTGATTCTTATGTTGCCCAAATGAAGGCTGTCATATTATCAAGATCTCCTTCTACAACAATTGTCGATATTAGTCATGAAATTGAAAAGCATAATGTCGACCAAGGTATGTTTGTACTGGCTTCGGTAACTCCATATTTTCCATCGGGGACCATATACCTTGCAGTGGTCGATCCAGGAGTTGGAAGTTCAAGGAGGCCGCTTTTACTAGAAACAGAGAGGAGCAAATTCGTCGGACCAGATAACGGATTATTAGTTTTAGCAGCTGAGAAAGAGGGAATAGTCAATGCATACGAGCTTGATGAATCTCGTTATCCTGCAAATAAACTATCCTCCACTTTTCATGGAAGAGATATTTTTGCTGTTGCGGTTGGGGATATAGCTAGTGGTAATACTCCATCAGATATTGCATCACAAATTTCAGATTATGTTAAGCCTATTATTATTAAACCGAAAATCCGATCAAACCATATTGATGCAATAGCTTTGTATATAGATTATTTTGGTAATATTGTTACCAATATTAATCAAAGTCACCTTCAAAGATACAAGATAGACTTTGGCTGTAAAATGAAAATAAAAATCAAAGCAATTACCCAAGAAATAGATTTTTGTAAAACATACTCGGATGTGGCTTCCGGTCAACTATTGGCGACGATAGGTGGACATGGTTTTTTGGAATTATCAATTAATCAAGGAAATGCTGCAGAGTATATTGATTTAAAAACTGGGGATAAGTTGCTGGTTCAAATTGTTGGATTGTCTGTATGAAGCAGTATCATCATTCTTTCAACTCCTTTAATGGAATCGATAATATTGCTAACACTTTTAGGCACAAGTTCTCTCCAATTATGATCGGTTAGTATTCTATTCCTTATCTCAGTTGCTGAGTAGATTTCACGTTTAAAAAATGGTATTGAATCTACTTTGAAGCCCGCCTCATTGAAAAGCTGGGAGGTCAGAGGATCATTGGAGAATACTGTATCAATTTTTCCAACATATAATGAGATGTGGTGCACCCAAATCCCGTGAACGTTTACATCTGTAATTGGAGTTATCTGGACTCTATCAAGATTGATCTTATCTTCTTTTAGGGATTCACGTATCATCCTTATACGTTCTCCAACTGTAAATGGATTACTCTTTGTGTGACTATATTGGGCGCTTCCTACAACTATTATAAGCTCGTCAACTTTTCTAAGAATCAATTTGACAACTTCAAGGTGTCCTAGATGAAATGGTTGAAAACGTCCAATATAAAGTCCAACGGCGGTCAAAGCTATTCCTTCTATATGGTAATATCGTTATCCGAGTGATATATGAACTGTTGAGTCACTTATTCTTTCGTTTATTTTTTGGAAAATAGACATGCTCATTAACAACTTTATTTTCTTTAATATTTACTCCCTCATTTTGAAGGACTTGAAGTTTGAGTCTACTTGATTCTATCTCATTTAAACCCGGAATAGAGTAATTACCAATTCTCAAATTCGAATTGATAATTCTATGGCAAGGAATCAAAAGAGGGAAAGGATTTGAAGCCATAACATTTCCAACCGCTCTACAAGCTCCCCGATGTCCGACTGCCTTTGCAATTATGGAGTATGTAGAGATTTTACCTTTTGGGATTTCTCTTAAAAGAGAATATACTTTTCTTTGAAATTTTGTTGCTTGTTTGAAATCTATCTTAAGTTGATTATTGTTTTTTTCTCCATGAAATAGTTTATCTATTGACACTAATGCAGTCTGCGCTTCAGAATCATTGTTTCTTATTCGGAAATTTTGAGGAACGCTTTTTATTATTTCGTTAAAGACATCTTTTCTACTTTTTGAAAAGCTTATCTTAATAATCTCGCCTCCAACTTGGATTGCAACACCAAACCATATTTTCTCAAATTTTTTTACTGATATCGTTATCAAGGAAATCAAGTATTATGATATTTCAGTGCTAGAAAGACTTTATCAGTGGACCCATCCAGAAATTTGGTGGCGAGTTATTCATGGTTGAGATCAAAGGAGACATGCTTGAAGGCGGTGGGCAACTACTTCGGATCTCAACCGCAATATCGGCGATTATGAAGAATCCTTTAACAATAACAAACATAAGGGCAAATAGAAAACCTCCAGGATTACGAGCTCAACATCTAAATGCGGTCAAGGCTATAGGCAGGCTAACCTCAGCAGAAATTGAAGGGCTGACTATAGGATCTAATCAAATAAAATTCACACCTAAAATATCAGTTGGTGGAAATCTTAAAATTGATATTCAAACTGCAGGTTCAACTAGTCTCATTCTTCAAGCTCTAATGCCCGTTATGGCATTCTCTCCTGAACCCGTTTCTCTTGAGCTGAGTGGTGGTACAAATAATTCCAAGGCACCAGCAATAGACTATGTACAAAATGTAGTTATGCCGATAATAAACAAAATGGGATATCAAGGATCCGTTGATCTTTTAAAGAGAGGTTTTTATCCACGAGGAATGGGTCGAATAATTGCGTCCTGCAATCCAATAGAGAAACTAAAACCCATAATCTTGACAGAAATGGGAAATCCAGTCAAATTATGGGGACTCGCATATAGTTGTCGCCTACCTTCTCATATTTCTGAACGGATGGCCAAATCAGCTCAGAAACTTCTTGCACAGGAAGGTTATGATGCAATGATAATCACAGAATCTCTAAAAGAATGTGATAACAAATGTTCAATTGATCCAGGATGTGGAATTATTCTCTTCTCATCGCTCTCTTCAGGAGGAATATTGGGAAGTGATGCATTGGGAAAATTAGGGAAACCAGCTGAAAAGGTAGGAGAGGAAGCAGCATCTCAGATGTTACACAGCCTTGAGCAATCCGCTCCTATTGATCGATTTTTAAGTGATCAGTTGATTATCTATGCTGCCTTGGCTGATAACAAATCAGAAATAAAGGTTACAGAACTTACTCTTCACACCTTAACTTGTATTGAATTATGCAAGCAGCTTCTTGGAACCACTTTTGAAATTTATGGTCGAATTGGGGAGCCATCTCATATAATCTGTAACGGTATCGGTGTCTGCAACAAGAACATTTTCTAAATATCTTTGGAGATGTTCTTTTTTTCCCAAAGAAAATGACCTGTCTTAATGTTCTTGATTGTAATTATTCTATGCATAGGGATTTGATTTTCATTATTTTGATCTTTGTATATAAACCATGACTTACCTACTTGTGTGATAAGTGAAGCTGTTATTGTCTTTTGATCCTTTGGGGCTCCACGGTGTATGTAAGTTATCTCAAAATCTTCGATATTTGCTCTTTTATCCCAAAATATCTTGTTAAAAATGTTCTTTAATGGAATCATAGCGTTTGCTCCATTCTGATACATTCGACATCAAACTTAAATGAGCGACTTAATAAGATGGAATGCATTCTGGGTTGGTGAAGTCTATGTCTCAAATGATGCCTTACATTCCAGGTGCTACAACTGTTGGAATAGTTTATCGGGATGGTGTACTTTTAGCTTCCGAAAGAAGGGTGGCATATGGTCATTTTGTTATGAGCAAATCGGCCAGAAAGGTCTTCAAGATCACTGACACAATAGGTGCTGCCTGTGCAGGTTTAGTTTCGGATATGCAAATATTAGCCAAAGAAGCTTCGGCATATGCCAGTATATACACTTACGAGAATGATCGTCCTATCTCTGTTAAAGCCACTGCCAAAATGATGGGGAGCCTCCTGTTTCAGAGACGCATGATGCCATATTTTACACAGACTATCATAGGAGGAATAGATCAGGATGGACCGAGCATATACGTTCTGGATTTGCTCGGATCTGTATTGCCTGATAAATATGCCTCAGTTGGAAGTGGGACAGAGATATCCATGGGAGTTTTGGAAGACGAGTACAAAGATAACATGAGTCTAGAAGAGGCAAAAGATCTGATCAGAAGATCGATTAAGGCAGCGCTAGCACGAGATGCTGCAAGTGGAGGCGACGTTGATCTTCTAATAATCTCGAAAGAAGGAACCAAAACAGAGATTATCACTCTCAAATAGAATTTATTGAAATTTCCCATTGATGTATTATTATCTAGAAAGGATCCAAAGAAATGCAGACATCTAGTTCAGAACATAGACTCTATAAAGAAAATTCTAGCTCAACTTCTAACATAAATTCTAATCTACTTCGAGTTCTAAAAAAGCAAAAATATCAAATTATTGGCAATCACTCTGCTGTTAAGAAATGTCGTTGGCTTCATATGAGTCTCGTTGAAGGGAGGTCATGCTACAAATCAAAGTTCTATGGTATCAAATCACATAGATGCATTCAATTTACTCCTTCCGCAATTTGGTGCACTCAAAGTTGTCTTCACTGCTGGAGGATCCAGACAGGGGAATCAAATCTATCATGGGATGAATCAACTTCAGAAATTTGGGATACACCATCAAAAATAGTAGATCTGGCAATAGCTAGTCAGAAAAAAATCCTTAGTGGCTATAAAAGTCAAGTTCTCTCTGGCAAGATCAAATCAGATGTTTATCAAGAAGCTTTGAAACCAAAACACGTGGCCATAAGCCTAGCTGGGGAACCCACACTATATCCTGACCTAGGTGCACTCATTTCAGAATTTCATAGTTTAGGGATGACAACTTTCTTAGTCACAAATGGAACAAGACCAGATGTATTAAAGAATCTTTCAGATGAACCCACTCAATTATACATCTCACTATCTGCATCAAGATCTGAACGATACCATGAGATATGCAAACCTCAATCTAAAAAATACTGGAAGAAACTATTAGAAACTCTAAATTTATTGAAGAGTTTTAACTGTCCCTCAGCTATTAGACTCACGCTCGTAAAAGGGCTTAACCTCGAAGATCCTCAAGGCTACGCTAAGCTAATCTCAAAAGCTGACCCAACATATATAGAACCGAAAGCCTACATGTATATTGGCTATTCTAGAAGGAGATTAACATTTGAAAATATGCCGACATATAAACAGGTTCGAGAATTCTCCTTGAAATTGGCTGAGTCCACTGGATATAGAATTATTGATGATTCCGTTCAAAGTAGAGTCGCTCTTTTAAGCAAATTGGAAAAGCCGATAAAGGTTTGTTAAACTAACTATTAAGTGAGGTTCTAAATTGCTGAAGAAAACTGATATCAAGATGATTCAAGAGAACCTCTTGGATCTCAGTGCGGCAAGAGACAGCATTTTTGAATTCTCACGAATCTCGATTAGATCCTCGGGAAACGCGATCGTAGAATTGCATCGAGGGAATATAGAGAAAGCTGCAACACATTTACGTAATGCTGAGGGCGCGATCAGAGATCTAGAGGGAATTCTTAGAAAAAGGAAAGATTTGAACTGCCTGGGAAATGTAACTGTTTCCTATCAAGAATATGCTGAGGCAAAAATACTCTACGGGATTATTACCAAAAATAAATTAATGTCACTTAAAGAAGTTGATGTTAAGATCGAGCCATACCTTCTTGGTCTTTTAGATTTCCTAGGAGAGCTTCGTCGAAGATGTCTGAATTTTCTTAAAAAAGGAGAACTTGCAGATGCTGAAAATATGCTAAGGATTATGGAGGGTATACATGAAGACTTGTACTCTATAGATCACACACGTATAATATCGGGTTTCAGACATAAAATGGATACTGCAAGGAAATTGATTGAGATAACGCGAGGAGACGTTGTTAATGAATTCAGAAGATTATCATTAGAAAACGCTCTAAAGAGTCTTGAAAATAGACTCATGAAAAGTGGGTCTCAAAAGACGAGCTCATGGAATGAATAATTTTTCTTTTTCTTGATTCAGCTAGTATATGGGAAAGATAAAGTGGTTCTGGTAATCTGTGATTGCGAAGACAGTTAATAGTAATTTTTACTGTAGATTCTAGACTAATCATGTGACCGGGAGAAACATATATTGGCTTCCCAATTTTTGGCTTAATAATATAACCGATTGTCTCATTATTGGATTTGAGCGGTTCAGTATAGCCAAATTTTCTAGGTATTTTAATAACTTCTCCGAAAAGCCTGGAGCCAGCTATACCAATAGTTGGTTTTTCTATGTTTACTCCAACATGTGAAGCACAACCAAATCTTCTGGGATGTGCTAAACCGTGAGCGTTAATCATGAAAACGTCTGGCAATACATCAAGACTTTTAATTACTCTAACTATTGGTGGGCCTTCTCTGAACCAGAGAAATCCCGGCCTATAGGGAAAATCTAATTTCGTTAAAAGTGTTTTCTTCTCTATAATTTCTAAATTTTCATAATTCACACAAATATAAGCTGCTACAGCATGATCTTTGATAAAAGCTAGATCGACTCCACCAATTTTTCTAATAGGTTTTGTAAAAAGATCAGTGAATATTGAATTTCTTGAAAGATTATTTTGAATATCTATAAGTTCCTCGCTAGACAACATTTGATATTTTCGAATATTCACTTTATCAAAAGCCTTCCAAGAAAGATTCTGTATTGATATATCACCATGACTTTAATTCAAACAAAATTTTGGAAAAGCAATATCCAAATATAATCTATTCAAAGAAATATAATTCGATTTAGCTATCATCAATCTATCAAGATGTACTAAAATGAATATGTAAAAGTGAAAAAGATAATTTTCTACAGATGCAAATTAATAGTAAAGAGATATTTGATGTTGATTTAGGCTATGAATGCGTTTGAGAAAAGTTCCCTCAAAGCCAATCTCCTAATAACTCTATGTAAATTGGCTGAACTCTCGATATCCAAAAGTGCATTTACTTACACAACAGGTCAACTTGCTTTTGATCTCAAGATATCTCAGCAAACAGCCTCGAGACATCTTATTGTGCTAGAACAAAGAGGTTTAATAAGGCGGGTCAAAATCGGAAAGCGTGAGACCATACGTATAACTCCTAACGGTTTTGATCTTCTCAAAGAATTATATTTCAAACTGAAAGATGTTTTCGAACAGCCTATTAATTACGTCTTTTTAGAAGGAGAGCTATTCTCAGGGCTAGGTGAAGGCTCCTATTATATTGGTCAAGAAGGTTACCGAGAGCAATTAGAAAAGAAACTAGGATTCAATCCATATCCGGGTACTCTAAATATTCGATTGAAACCTGGTTACGAGAATGAAAGAAATATCTTGAATTCTCTTCCATTAATATCAATTAAAGGGTTTACGACCGAAAAAAGGAGTTTTGGCCCTGCAAAGTGTGCTAAAGCGATAATGAATGATGAAGTTCAAGTATCGATAATCTTAGCAATGAGAAGTCATTATGGATCTGATGTTGTCGAAATAGTCTCCAAAGAAAACTTAAGAAAGAAACTCAAATTGAAAGATGGGGATACCATTAAGCTTAGAATAATGATTCCACATTACAACACGAAAGATAACATCAGTTGAGTGTTTTTATCTTAATTCATTAATTTACAATTTTAATTCTTCTATAATTTTGTTTTTTATCTTTGATGAGCTATTTAGGTCCCTCATTCCATATCTTTTAGTTTGTACGACCCTTACTTCTCCTGGATACTCTTGCAAAGCATCATTTACTGCTTCTAAAATATCATGTTGGTCGTATCCTAAAGCTATAACATCAGGCTTGAGTTTTCGTATAGCAGCTTTCATATTCATTTCTTCATACCCGAGCACAGCTCTATCGACTGGTTTAAGAGATTCAACTAATGCTCTTCTCTGTTCTTCGGGAATCGTCGGTTTTTTTCCCTTACGTTTTTCAACAGTGTTGTCCCTTGCAACGATAACTATTAGTTTGGAATTTCTCCCTCCTGCTTTTTTAGCATCTTCAAGGGCTTTAAGATGACCATAATGAAGAAGATCGAACGCTCCTGTTGCCAGAACAATTTTTTTTCTTGTCAAGATTTGTCTACTCTTTGCCATTCGAAGTCTACTAGTTCCATGATCCTTAATGCGTCTAATAGACCCTCAGCATATGAAATAGATGTTAAGGCTATAGCTTCTTTTTTAATTTCCAGATAGTATTTTGCATCGGAAAGATATCTTTCAACTGCATCTATGACTAATTCCATGTTATGTTCAACTAAAGTTGAATTAGAATCTCGAATCTTCAAATCTTTGAGTGCCAACTCAATAGAAGATACATATCTTCCAACTAATGTTCGTACTTCATTATCTGAATTCATATTTCAAACAGCTCCGGATCCGCCTTGCATAAAATTTTTAGAGCCTCAACTTCCATGAAGTGGAGCTTTCCAGGAAAGACTATGCAATGGGGAGGACCGCCCCAATTGAATCTTTGGAGTTCTTCTATTGTATCCGCTTTCACACTTGCATCTGGTGAACCTAACCTCGCGACTCCGATCGCTAACGTATTTTTTGTTGCACATCTTTTTCCCAGTCTTTCTTCTATTTCGATTATTATGGTTAGTCCATCTGGAATAGACATAAACAGATGGCTCTCTGAATTAATGTCGAGTAATGCTAATGTATGAAGGCCTCTCGACTTATTTTCGAAAATATTTTCATATGGAATTTCTGAGATTGAAGTTGATTTAAAAGGAATTGTAACTGTTCTGCCAAATTTATAGTTCTGGAGGCCAGTTGCTCCTGCTATAGCTGAAGAAATTGACGCTGAATGAATAATAGATGTTCTAATTCCTTTATTTTCTGCTCTAAGTCTCAAATCAATATGAGTAGTTGCGATATTTGGATCTCCTGGGGTTAAAAAAACACATGGATATTTTTTGGCGTAAACTAAAATTTTTTCTTGAGCGTGATCCTCAACTTCTTTTCTGGAAAGGATCTTTACTTGTTTTCCTATCAATTTCTCAAGATTTGAGATTTTGATCGCAGGCATGTAGTTTGTATAGAACTCTGCAAAAACGTATGTTGCTCTCTTGGCTTTTTCTAGTCCTTGTAGAGAAATACCTTTTTCATCATGAAGTCCGAGTCCAATTAAAGTTAGTTCTGTCAAGTTATTTTCCTTTAAAAGAGGATCATCACAAAAGATGAGTCTTATGATCAAGATTTGAAAGAAACTCTGTGAGTTAAGATATTCGATAGGACCGAAGAAAAGATTATTAGAGATCTTCATTGGAACAGATGGCTGGCGGGCATGGGCCCGTATACCCACATCATAGTGGTTCGGGAAGCTCAGTCAGGTAGAGCGGTGGTCCCAATTAATGGGCCGAAGCTCTTAACCCATAGGTCGCGGGTTCAAATCCCGTCGGGCCCGCCACAATTCTAATTTGCAGATTTAATGATGAAAACGGGTTTTCCATGTTTAGGAAAATGCATTGGAAAAACTAGTTTAATCGACATGAACTCAATCAAATTTTACAAATGACATTAATTCAATCGTCTGGGATCGATCAAGTCCTTCAATATATCGTAAGCCGAAATTAGAAAAGTAGACACCCGACACTTCTCGAGTTGTTGAGATTGATTAAATATTCTAAATAGAATTAGTTCATCTCACGAATGTGGAACAATAGGTGAAAAAAATGCCAAGAACAATAAATAATTCTCCTGAGATGCAGAAGAGAATTCCTGTTAGACTTCCATCGACTATGATGTCTGAAGTCGATCGTCTGGTTAGAAAACACTCTGAACTTAACTATAACAGACAACAGTTCATCGAAAGTGCCGTGCGAGAAAAAATTGAACGCCTTATTATGCTTCAGAGTGCAAAGACCCCTAATACTATTGCACAAATAGAAAATCTTCCCAAGATTATGCAATAGTACCGCTTTCTCTCTATAATGTGAAGACAAAACAGGTAAGTAGGATATCTGGTATCTTAGTGAGAGTTCTATTCCTGTTAGGATATTAGTCCATATTCTGCTTCAAAAGATGTTCTGTAAGTTCTTTTTCCATTACTTTCTGTATAAGATGGAGCTGATAGAAAAGTAACGCCGGTTAGTTTTCTAAAGGATTCACTGAAGTCATCTATATTATCGTCGAACCAACATAAAACGTAATTATCTCTTATTCCTTCGTCTGAATTAATACAATCTATGTCGCCCATGATAACGAAGAAATCTATTATCTTGCCATCATAACTGTGTTTTTCAGTTTTTTTCAATGATATCTTCTGAGCTTTTATTACTGCAAAGGGCTCGTGTTCTTGCTTGTCTGATTTTTCCTTAAACACTGATATTGTGGGTTTATTCCATTCCATTTCTTTCATATTCATTCATTTGATTAATTAGGAAGAATGATATTTATGAGGTATGCAACAATGATTTCTAATAAATTATAAGTTAATTGGATAGGTTCCATATTTTATGGCTGCAGAGTATAGAGCTTCAATATTCCAAGGTGGTACATCAGGTTGTATCATGTGACCTGGAGCAATAATATACCCTCCACCAGATGCACCTGCTTTTATTGCTCTCACGACTTCGATTTCAACATCTTGAATAGAACCTTTTGGTAGAATGCTCTGTGATCCTATTCCTCCACAGAAAGTCAATTTTTCTCCGTACTCTTTTTTTAAAGTCTCAAGGTCCATGTCTGGGCATTCTGGTTGTATTGGATTCAATACATCCGCTCCGATCTCTATCAGATCTGGAATGAATGGTTTCATATTGCCACAGCTATGATAATACAATTTTGCTTTTGTCTTCTTATGAATCAGGTCAAAGAGTTTTTTATGACGTGGCTTCAAGAATTTCCTGTATATGTCAGGTTTTAAAAGAATTGATGTTTGAGCGCCTAAATCATCTCCAGTAGCTACCATTGTGACGTAATCCCCGACCTCATCCAACATCATACTGTATAACGTGAGCATCTGATCAGTTACTTTGTCTAGTAGTGTCTCAGCTATCTTTGGGTTCAGATACATATCCTCAACTATTTTACTAAAACCCCTTCTCATCCAAGAATTCTCAAAAATTCCACTTCCTCCAATATTTACTACACAAACTGCAAAGCCGGCATCATCCATCTTCTTAGCCTTTTTTTCTAGACCAACAGCAGTAAAATCTTTCTCAGGATCTAACCAGTATGGATCGGATAATATCTCATCTACATCTTGAGCACTTTCAAGAGGCGCCGGATTTGCAAATTCCATATACGTTTCTCCAGCTTTTCTATGAAAACCTAATTCATCTATGAATGAGTTATCAGGAAACATTTTCTTTGGGACAAAAGGTCTAGTATATCTTAAGGAAATTGGTCGGAAATCGGTTCTGAATAGACGGTAAATAGTTTCGTCTATAGGGGGTAGCCACCATGGATTATAGGAGGATCCTGAAGGCCAGTAGTCAATTTCAAAAGGAAAGGTCTGCAAGTTGAGGTAATGCTTGAGTCTAAAATAGGCCTGCTTTGTTATGAAAGACATGCAGCCTCCTAGTTCGGCTGGGACTCTATCTGCTTCTTGGTGGTCAAGTATCTTCCATACTCTTTCACGTGGAGTATATTTCTCTCCAGGATGAACTATTGCCTTGTCACTTCTTTTAAATCCAGGCATCATTATATTACGACCTCCAAGAAGAATAAACAGAAGCAGCTTAAATGTATCGCTCGAGCCTAAAGAGTATGAAATATAAGTCATAAATTAAATAACTCATGAAAATTTTACGAGTTTGTTTTTCAATAAATATTCCTATTGGTGCGACTTCACAAAATGGATTTAAAACAAAAACGTATGGATGAATTGATACATCAAATTCATGAATGTCGTAAATGCACATTATGGAAAAATGCGAAAAATCCTGTACCTGGAGAAGGTGATCTTAACACCTCTTTGATGATGATAGGAGAAGCTCCTGGATATCACGAAGATATTAAAGGTCAGCCTTTTGTGGGAAGTGCTGGCAGGGTTCTAGATGAGTTACTCATGGATATTGGAATAAAGAGAAATGAAATATTCATTGGAAATATTATCAAACATAGGCCAAATGAAAATAGAGACCCAAGTGAAGAGGAGATAAAAGCTTGTGGATCTTATCTCGAGCGTCAAATCCAGATAATTAAACCACGCCTGATAGTGACTCTGGGGCGGCACTCTACAAAATACGTAATGTCTAATGTAAATGTTGAATTCCGAGGTATCTCAGAAATCAGAGGAAAAGTTTTCGAAAAACATCTATTTGGGATACATCTGAAGATAATGCCTACTTTTCATCCTGCAGCTACTCTATATAATCCAACATACAGGAACTTTCTCGAAAATGACTTCCAAATGATTAACAAATTACTGGAAGAATTCTCTTAAAATAATTTGAATTCCAATATTAGGTGTGTGCACAAGATTGCAATTAGGACTTTTTTTATGATCATTTTCTTCGAATATTTGCTCATTTTCAAAGAATTTTTACCTCTGCAACTTACAGTGCTTGCACTAAAAAGAAAAAAATTGATATTAGGTCTAAATGAGTAAGAGAACTTGATCGAGGAAGCATTGTTGGTCATGAAACTAGTTCTCTTGAGACATGGAGAAAGTATTTGGAACAAAGAAAATCGTTTTACGGGCTGGACAGATGTCGATCTCACCGAGAAAGGCATTAATGAAGCAAGAGAAGCAGGTAGACTTCTTCGTGAATCTGGATTGATATTTGATGTTGCATTTACTTCACTTCTAAAGAAAGCCATTAGGACACTATGGATTGTCCTTGATGAAATGGACCTTATGTGGATTCGTGTTTACAAATCTTGGCGTTTGAATGAACGTCATTATGGAGAATTGCAGGGTCTGAATAAAGGAGAAACAGCGAGTAAGTATGGTGAAGCGCAAGTCCTTCTCTGGAGAAGAAGTTATGATGTTAGGCCTCCAGCACTAAAAGAGTCTGATGAACGAAATCCAGGCAAAGATCCAAAATATATGAATCTAGAGAAAAAAGATATACCTTTTGCAGAAAGCCTAAAAGACACTATGGAACGTCTCCTTCCCTATTGGAAGAATGTAATCACTCCCGAAATTAAGAGAGGAAAAAGAGTTCTAATCACAGCCCATGGAAATAGTCTTAGATCATTGGTAAAACATCTTGATGATATTTCTGATAAAGATATTATAACACTTAATATCCCAACAGGAATTCCGCTAGTATATGAATTAAATGAAAATATGACGCCAATCAGATCATATTACTTGGGTGATCCCTCAAGAGTAAAAAAAGCAACAGAGACTGTTAAGAATCAAGGTAAAATTTCATAACACCAACCATTTTCTAGTTTTATTACAAGTGTATATTGTCATTTATTTCTTCGAATTTAGTTGCTACGATTGAAAAGTCCATCTCTCCTTTTCCATTTGAAATACAAGAATCGTAAATCTGTTTAATTATATTTGTTATTGGAATAGGAGCTCTAACCATATTTGCAGTCTCCTCAACAAGTTCTAAATCTTTACTCATCAGATTAAGGGAGAATGCTGTACTCCAATCATGATTTATGACCTTGAGACCTTTCATCTCAGAAATGTAAGTTTTCATTATGCTGTTGTTGATGACTTCTAATGTTTTTGTAGGTTCTAACCCTGATTTGAAACCAAAAGCTAGACTTTCCGCAAAGGATGCCATTACCGTGGCAAGATGCATATTAAGTACAAGTTTCATTGTGCATGCAGATCCTATCGGTCCTATATGTAAAATATTTTTTCCCATAGTTAGAAGTAAGGGTGTTATCTTATCCAAAACATCTTTTTTACCACCAACAAGTATTGTTAATGTTCCATCGGTTGCAGGTTTTACGCTGCCAGAAACAGGGGCGTCAAGCATTTCACCGCCTTTTCTATGAATTTCCTTTTCAATTATCCTGCTGATGTCTGGCAGATTGGTTGTCATATCGACTAGAATCTTGTTAGCTTTTATACTATCTATCACAGGAGAAAGACCATCTTTCTTACCTAAGACGACTTCTCTTACTTCGTGAGGCCCAGGTAGCATTGTAAATATTATTGATGCTCTTCTAGTTAATTCGCTGGGACTAGTTGCAACTTGTGCGCCCATATTCACTAATGATTTGGTACGTTGAATGGTCCGATTCCATACAATTAGTGGATATCCAGCTCTTATTATATTCTCGGCCATTGGGAGGCCCATGTTTCCAAGCCCAATGAATCCAACAACAAGCTCGTTTTTGTTTTTCATCTATAAAACCAATCTTTAACTTCATTTACAAAAAAATAATCCGAAAATTTGCGTTGATATATCTGAAATGTAACATACGTCAAATTTTACATATCTATCTTAATGGAGTCACCAT
>SMYQ01000120.1 GCA_007050885.1 Candidatus Bathyarchaeota archaeon | reverse complement strand
TAATTGGATTAATTCGTCTGTTAGCTCCAAATCTTTCTTAATCTCCTCTTTCAAGCCACCGGTTTCTATTAGGGCTTTAAGTACGATTTTGTATTCTGTGTAGGCTTTCTTGGAGGAAAGGTGTACAATTGGCGAAAGTGAATGACCAACTAAAGCGCGCTTTTGACGGAGTCCTCGAGAAAATCCCATCTGGCGAATCCACTCGGGGTAGCTGTATTCTAGGTGTGTTTCAGCAGGCTTTCCACCTAATATGGATGCAGATAGGCTCATGAGCTCTTTAGAATAGGGAAGCAATCTCCAGTTTTGTGTTTGTTTCATTCGTTGATTGTGAATGCTTGCTTTTGACAGTATTGCCAATCCTTTCTCTTGTTGCGCGAGACTAGGAAATACAAGGTGCAGATTGTTGCTTACCCATCTGAGTAGTTCATCAGGGTATGCGTCGGTCTGGTTTGCCGCATAAATGGCATCGTTCCAGGTTTTTGCATAGAAAATTCTGTCAAGAGCCTCATTAATGTCAATCGTTTGGTCTCGTGCTTTAAGAAGGTCGATTACGCTCTCAGTAGTGATTGTTGAACCCGATTCGGCTAGACGCTGCAAATCGTTAATGGCCGCTCGAAGATCACCGCGAGACTTCAAGGCCAATTGTTCCAATGCCGCCCTATCGTATTTGATTGATTCCTCATCGCAGATACTTTGAAGTTTATCGGCGATTTCCACATTTGTTAGTAGCTGGAACTCAATATATGTGCATAACTTTCGCAAGGGGCTGATTTTAGCATCTGTAATATCGTTTGTGATAAGTATAATTGGCACTTGCGTTTCTGTGACATAATCTTTGATTGCAGAAGCTGCCCCCCTATCGGATTTCCCGCTAAGACCCTCCAATTCATCAATTAAGATCACACGTCCCCGCTTGCTCGTGAGGGTTTTCGTCATTGTTGAAGTCTTCAACAATTCATTCATCAGTTTCTTACTGCGTTTTACACTCGCATTGATTTCAAAAACCGCATAACCCACTTCGTTGGCAATTGTATATACCGTTAGGGTTTTTCCAACTCCGGCGGGACCAAAGAGTAAGAGTGCACGTTGGTTACGCAAGACGCTTTTGGGCCACTTTTGCAGCCATTCTAGAATCCTAGAAGTAACTGCTTTGTTTCCAACTAGGTCCTTTGTGTGGTTGGGCTTATATTTTTGAACCCAGGGCTGGTCTCTCATTTTCGAAAATCACTCGACTGTGCTAATAGAGAAAATCTCGCTAATATGTGACTTAGCTGAATTTCGGGATCTGCGCCTTCGGTTAAGCGGAATTCAGCCTCTCCTACCATATCTACCATTTGTACCTTAACCGATTCATCAATACCTAGTTTCAATACTTCTTGGTGTACCTGTCGGATGATATCGGTTCCGGATAGTCCCTGCCAAACCAAAAGATTGCGTAGTTTCTCTTGGGCGTCTAAGAATTTGCCATTGAGTGCTGATTGAAGCATCTGGTGAATATCCTCTGGTCGCGCTTTACCAGTTGTCGTAAAAACGGCATCTGCATCAACTTGCTTCTGAAGGACAGAAGCGGCTTGAAGAACATTGATTGCACGCCGCATGTCTCCTCCCGATACATATAATATCGCATCGAGGCCCTCTTCAGTTAATTTGACCTGCTCTTTCTGCGCGATGAAACTCAATTGTTTACGTATTTCCTTTTCGTCCAATCGGGGGAAGCGGAAAATGGCACACCGGGATTGGATGGGGTCAATTATTCGACTCGAATAGTTACAAATCAAACAAAACCTGCAACTAGAAACATATCGTTCCATAGTCCGGCGCAAGGCATGTTGCGCATCTCGCGTCAAGCTATCCGCTTCATCCAAGGATATAATCTTGAATGGGACATCACCCAAGGGGCTGGTTCGTGCGAAGCTTTTTACGCGGTTTCGAATAACATCGATCCCACGTTCGTCTGACGCATTCAGCTCTAAAAAATTCCCCTGAAATTGATCGCCATATAGCTCATTGGCAAAGGCGATGATTGCTGTAGTTTTTCCTGTTCCTGCAGGCCCGGCAAACAGAAGGTGAGGTAAATCACTTTCGACCAGGAATTTTTGTAATCGGTCTGTTATCGGTTTTTGACCTACAATCTCTTTAAGCTTCTTGGGTCGGTATTTCTCTGTCCACATCCAATGCTCTGACATGTGCTCTTTACCCTCGTGGTAATTGTAAGGTGCTCTTCGATTAAGCTTTCGACAATACAACAGATACTTTCCTTTTAATGTGATACGATTCGTTTGGTCGATCGCTTCCTTCTCAAAGTGAGAATTGAACTTCCGATTGTCAAACAACTAATCGTAGCAAGGCTAATTTGATGAAGTACAGAAACCCAAGCATTGGATGGAGTTAGCTCAATAGACTGAGTAAAGGGATTATGAGGTGGGCTAGAAATGATCCCTACAATAGCTCGTGCTCCACTATGTCCCAGTACTCCATTATATCGGAGTATAAGGTAACGGTTATTGTGGAGGAATTCGGTGAATCCATAAAGATCAAAGTCGAATTTTCCGTCATTATCAGTTCGAGAAAACGAGAAAGCTTGACCTGACTCGTCTAAGAGATCAATTGAGGCATTAGCGATACCTGTGTTTGTGGGGGTGATTAATTTCCCACGAAGAGAATAGCCATGTGAAGGGTGCCAAAACGAGGGGAGGCCAACGAATAAGGGTGTGACATT
>SMYQ01000148.1 GCA_007050885.1 Candidatus Bathyarchaeota archaeon | reverse complement strand
TTATTCAGTCGCTGCTGTTGATGATGCAACCCGAACGAATTACCTCAAACAAGTCTATCAGAAAGGTAAAGAATTCTGAAATTCAAAGATTTTCATGTCTTCATTTAATGCATACTCAGAGGTTGTTTGAAGAACAGGCTAAGAAATTTTGTTGAACGGCGTTACTTGGTTCTTACTCACCCAGATTCAATGCGTTGGCTAAGGTCGATTCTAAGTTTCTCAGCTGCTTTATCTGGAATAAGATATTTAGGTTTAGGAAACTTATTTTTGAGGAAGCTGGTTGGCTGCGTGAAGATAGGAACAAATATTCTAGCCGCAATTGGGAATACTTCGTTGGTAGAGTTGCAGCAAGTGGTTCCGCAGGGGTATGCCCGTGTGCTTGTGAAGTTAGAGTGGGAAAACCCAACTGGGAGCATGAAAGATCGTATGGCTCAAGCAATGATTGATAAAGCCGAACAAGATGGTCGGTTGAAACCGGGTGGAACCGTAGTTGAATATACAGGGGGAAGCACTGGTACATCGCTGGCATTTATTTGTGCAGCGAAAGGGTATCGACTTCGAATAATCTCTTCGGATGCCTTTAGTCGCGATAAACTGGATCATATGCAGGCTTTAGGTGCAGAAGTAACAGTTATCCCGAGCCATGGACGTGGGATAACTAAGGAATTAATTGACGCAATGATTGAAAAGGCGCGCAAAATTAGTGAAACCCCAGAGACTTACTGGACAAATCAACTACATAACCAAGACCAGATCTCCGGGTATTTTGCTCTCGGTGAAGAAATTTGGGAGCAAACAGAGGGAAAGGTTGATGCCTATGTACAAGTCGTTGGGACGGCGGGATCTCTCACTGGAACCGCGATAGTTTTGAAGAAGCATAATCCAGATGTGAAAATAGTAGCCGTTGAGCCTAAAGAATCGCCTGTTTTGTCTGGTGGAAGCAGAGGGGCTCATGGTATCGATGGAATCGGTATTGGGTTTATACCTCCTTTGTGGAATTCCAGTTTGATTGGTGAGATAATACAAGTTTCCACAAAGGAAGCCAAGGTAATGGCTCAACGCTTAGCACGAGAGGAAGGACTCTTCGCAGGCACTTCATCAGGTGCCAATGTTGTAGCAGCCATTAGGATCGCGAAAACATTAGGACCAAAGGCTACAGTAGTCACATTGCTAAACGATTCAGGGCTAAAATACTTGAGCACAGACCTTTACAAAACGAGTTAGTTCTTTGCCGGCTAAAAGCCTCTTGAGTGCTGTGTTTTTCTATTCATCACGACAAATTGTGCCATTTCAAGTTTTGATTAGAGTTGCATAATAAGAGGTTGTTTGAACCATTAGCTAAGAAATTATTCAATTGTAGAACGGGCAACATTTTGCTTCTGAATAGAGCTACTTTGCTTTTGCCCTAGCAGATTCAATACGTTGGTTCAATCTGGAGGTTAATGCTTCAACAGTTTCGTCGGCTATCTTCGTGAATAGCGCTTCTGGATTTGGCAGTTTTGTGCCTGGAACAAGTGGTTCTGTACACTCTTCCACCTTCACTTCATGGATGTTTCCATCCTGCCCAAGTTGTTGCCAAATCCTTTCTGAGATTGCTGGCATAACAGGTTCGATTAGAATCGTAATGGCTTTCAATACTTGGAGGCACTGATATAGATCAAATTGAGCACGGTCTCTTTCTTCTTTGATCGTTTTCCATGGTTCACTCTGTTGGAAGAGCGTATTCCCAAACGACGCAAGGAGCATCGCAGCATCAGCAGCTTCTTTAAATCGAAATCTATGAAATGTTTTGTCGATTGCTTCAACGGTATTACGAATCTGGCTGGTGACCTCATCTGTTAGGGTTCCTTGAGGGATTTTTTTGAAGTGTTTGTGAATGAACAGGAGAACACGATAGGCATAGTTACCCAGAATGCCGACAAGTTCATTATTCACTCTGATTTGAAAGTCCTTCCAAATAAAATCCAGGTCCTTCGTATATCCTGTGTATGAAAGGATGTAGTATCGCACAGCATCTAAATCGATTCCCTGTTTGATGATATCTTCTTCGATATCGATTACGAAGCCGCGACTCTTGGAGAGGCCATGCCCTTCAACCTTGACCATGCCACTAGCAACGATTGCATAGGCCGTATTGTAGTTCACTCCTTTGAGAATTGCAGGCCAGAAGACTGCATGGTGGTATACGATATCTGCACCGATGAAATTGATGATTTTCCCATCTCGAATCCAATAGTCTTCCCAATCCACTCCAGTTTGCCGGGCCCATTCCTCAGTAAATGAGATGTAGCCTGCATAGTTTTCAGCCCATACGTAGAGAACCAAATCCTCATCGCCCGGATAGGGGATTCCCCATTTCAAATCACGGGAGATGCCCCAATCCTTTAGTCCCTGCCGAATCCATCCCAGAGCGTAATTTCGAGCTAATGCGGTACCTTTCAATCTTTTATTAAATTTCGTAAGAAAATCAGTGAACATTGAGAGCTTAAAGAAATGGTGTCGGGCGTTCCGTTTGACGGCTGGTGATCCACAGGTGACACAGCGGGGGTTGATCAACTGGTCAGCATCAAGGTAGCGTTGACACCCTTGGTCACATTCATCTCCACGAGCTATCGCTCCACAATAAGGGCAAGTGCCAACGAGGAAGCGGTCAGCGAGGAATGTCTGACAGGTATTACAGTATGGCAAAGCTACATCACGCGCTTCAACGTATCCGTTCTCCTCGAGGGTACGG
>SMYQ01000170.1 GCA_007050885.1 Candidatus Bathyarchaeota archaeon | reverse complement strand
TAGCAACCAACTGGGCACCAAACAGCCCACCTGATAACTTTACAATTTATGCAGAAGTGGTCGCCCATGTAGTGATGCATTACGAGCTAGGATGGCCAGGAATGTCAGGACAAATTTTCAATTTTGATTACATCGAAATTGGCAACGAACCCAATCTGCCAGCCTTTTGGAATGGATCTAAACAAGAATTTCTTCAATTATATTCTACCGTATCGCAACGCTTGAAAACAATAGGGGGTTCATTCAAAATTGGTGGCCCAGGACTTGCGGACATCAACTTTAGTGATTGGACCACGAGCTTCTTAGGACATGTCAATGGCTTGGGACTTCCTCTAGACTTTTTCTCCTGGCATGCGTATTGGAATCAACCCGCACAAGTTGTCGGAGTCATTGAAACCGGAACTACTTTGCTGACGAACCATGGCTTTGGACACATTGACCGGGTGTTCGATGAATACGGGCTTGACCTCCTCTCGGATACCGAATGGGGTACGATGACCGCAGCCCTGCACATTACCCATGTGTTAGTGAGTGCCGCACACCACGGCATTGACGTCGCCTGTTTCGGCTTTGCCAAAGATGTCCCGATTCATCCCAGCGTTACCACGATTTTTGGTGACGAAGCTAACTTTGGTTTACTCACGCGTAACCCTACAACCCCTAAACCCACATTTCATGCTCTGAAACCCTTTGCCGCAATCATGGGGCAATCCATAGTGAACTCTACCCTGGTTCCTTCACCTACCCTGTTCCCCATGCCGGTTCCCCCCAGCGTCCTGGCAACGCAAGGACCGGGCCAACACAATTACACGATTCTCATCGCTAACCATGGATCCCGTTCAACAACCACCCATATCACCCTCCATAATGCCCCAGCGGGCACCTTTATAATTTCGACTCGAATATTGTCAAGCGCAGGACTCCAGCAATATGGCGACTGGACCCCGCCAAGCACAACCACAGACACCACCATTTCCATAACATGCCCTCCCAACGCCATAATATGGATAAACATCCACCACCTCGGACCGCTTCTAAGTCCATTAGAGTTTACCACTCTACAAACCCAAGTCATCCTTCGACACCCAACACCAAGATTTGACAAATAGTCGTTCGAATTCAACTATTGCAGCACAAGGCTGTCAGTGACCACCTTCCGCAACTGTAGAGAGAAGATGATGACTGCGATGAATTGAAGGTGTTGGACGAACTTCTCGATGGGCGAAAAAAAAGAAATTGTGACACTCAACAGTGAATGTCACAAGTCTATTTTGCAATAAAACCGTTAATCAACAGATTCAATCCACTGAGAATTACAGCGCCAGCTAGAAGCCACCATGCGTAAGCAATCATCACGAAGACAACCGCCGCGAGCACTAGTTCAATGAGACCGAAGAGGAGTCCTAACCATTTGTATACCCCTTCGGGGCCAGCCACAAACATTACGAGAAGCCAGTCCAGACCATCGAGTATCAGACCCACACTCAGCATCCAAAAGAGCCATTCTATCGGATAGACCCCATAGAACATGTAGACAACGATTGCCAGAATGATGATGATGATATTAAGAATTAATTTTAGGAACCGAAGCCAGCCTCGAAACTTTATGAAAACGCGGATAATCGACAAGAACCCAATTAAGATGAATATCACGACGATGACAATGAACAGATAGTATTCAATCAGCAGTACAAACAGCGCTGCAGCAAGAATGATAATAACTAGTCCAAACAGCATTAAGATCCAGCGAAACCATCCAGGTATATTCATTTCGGCCATAATAATGACCTCACCGCGGGGTGAGCAATCACCGGTTAAAAAGATAGCACACCATGCATGCCAACAAATACGACAAAAACCAATGAACCCCATAAAACATCGAACAATCTTTGGATTAACGTGAATGCAATCATTTTAGCCACGACTTTTTCCGATAACTGCGGGCACAAGCGCACTAACCAACCCCAGCCAGCCCTACAATGTTGACCAGAACGCATATAAACGAGGCGAACCCCGCGCCCCCCTGAAAGTGTGCATACACATTGTGCCTTGAAGACGCCCCTTTGTCAGTCATGTTGTTTACCTCATATACAATTCAGTTGTTGTGATGATTCGTCAGGGATACATCGTTAACCAATTACCTGGAAAAGGTATAGAGATAATCACGATAATGATGATAAGTACAGTCACAGTAATTAGGGCACCTCGAACAACCGGAGTCATTCTCTCGTCACCCTTTTTGAACGCAAGAGAAATTAGCGCCGCTGCAATCAAGCAGCCTCCTAGGGCGCGGAGCACCCAGTAAATCAATGAAGGGATCAGTGATGATACAACATCAAAAAATATGACATGGAGGCCTGCTAGTAGTAAATACGTGTCAAAGGCCCATACAATTGTGGCTATGGTTACCAAGATGAGACCAGAAATGAGGACACGATATTCCCGGAAGGATTGAATGGCACCCAATTCATGATGGGCATTCACGGTCTCAATCGCAATAATTAGCTCAGCCCGGCTCATTGACTCAGTGACACTAATCCCGAGCCGTGCAGCCTCCTGTTCTAAACCCTCCCGATCTAGTGCTATCAATTTGTCACGAAGATCAGTCAAAAATTCACCTCCTCATGGAATTCCGGTTAACTCCACTCACCTCAGAAGATTTGGGAGCACCGCGTCTTAATCTAGCTAAAACCAAGATGACTACGACAATCACAAAGAGTAGAATAGTGACTCTCTCAAGGAATAATAAT